>DASSNL010000019.1:0-39085 GCA_035688075.1 Gemmatimonadaceae bacterium | reverse complement strand
CTAACGCAGAGTTCAGCAGTGGGCGGCCCCCCCACCAACCAAGAGAATGCTTGGGCCATCGAGATCTCGCCAGGCAATCACACGGCGGAATCCCAAGCGCCCATCTGCTGCAACGACTCGTTAGCGTGCCGAGATTCGCATATGGCGGATTGGTAGCCTCTCCTGCGTTCCACGATGCGGGAGAGGGCACCGATCCAACGAGGGTGCGAAGGGCTCGCTCCAGCCCCGGCGATGCGATTCCGGAACGGCCGACCGCGGCGCAGCCGCACTCTCTCACGAAGCCTCGCCCTGCTCACATTGAGGCGAACGATCGTGGACTATAATCTAGCACTCCACGATGCCAGCCACGCCGCACCGTGATCACCAGCGCGAGAGGAGCTCCTCCACATTTCCCTCGCACATGGGCCGGTGAGTGAAGGCCGGCTGGCACGCTAACGCAAAGTAGGCAGACCTGCCTAATTCCCTGTGAACATGCTGCCCCGCAGCCTAATCCGGAAGTGATCCCTGCGGAGCTGGCGCCGAAAGCTTCCCAACGACTCGGGGTTGCATTACACTCGCGGCTCCAGTGCCAGAAATTAGGCTGTGGCGGATCGCGACCTAGTTCGCAGGGGAACCCGGACGAAGCTGAGCGGGGGCCGCGCGCGAAAGGTTCCGCGCGGCAGGAATCCGGAGTGCCTCACAGTAGGTCCGCTGGACTGCGCACTCCGCGACCGCCGCGATTCAGGACGTGCGTGTAGATCATCGTCGTGCTGACATCCTTGTGGCCGAGGAGCTCCTGGATAGTGCGGATGTCGTAGCCTTCCTCCAGGAGGTGGGTTGCGAACGAGTGGCGAAAGGTGTGGCAGCTCACCCGCTTCGCGATCCCTGCTCGATCGGCCGCGGTGCGCACGGCTCGTTGCATCGCGGATTCGTGCAGATGATGACGGCGCAACGCCCCGGTTCCGCGCTCCGCATACTGACGCGTGGCGGGGAAAACGAATTGCCAGCGCCATTCGCGCCCGGCGTTCGGGTACTTCTCGGCGAGCGCGTGCGGGAGCATCGTCTCGCCAGCACCCGCCGCCAGGTCGCGCTCGTGCAGGGCGCGCACCGACTCGAGATGCCGAGTGAGGTCATCCCTCGCGGAGCGGGGGAACGGGACCACGCGGTCCTTGTCACCCTTCCCTCCGTGAACGATGATCTGCGAGGCACCGAAATCCACGTCCTTCACCCGCAGGCTCAAACCTTCCATCAGCCTCAGGCCGGCGCCGTAAAGCAGGGTCGCTATCAGGCGCTCGCGCGCCGGGAGGAGCGCCAGCACGGAACGCACCTCGTCGCGAGTGAGCACTACGGGAAGACGGTCAGGCACTTTCGCTCGCACGATTCCGTCCACCCACGCGAGCGGCGCGCCGAGGACCTCGCGATACAGGAAGAGAAGTGCGCTCAGCGCCTGGTTCTGCGTCGCGGCACTCACGTGCCGCTCCTCCGCCAGCATGGAGAGGAACCGCGCGACCTCACCGGCACCGAGCTCACGTGGATGACGGGTTCCGTGGTAGCGGATGAACCGTCGAATCCACATCACGTATGCCTCTTCAGTCCTCCGGCTGTAGTGGCGCACCCGAACAGCCGCGCGGACCGCTGCGAGGAGCTTTCGAGGCGGTGCGGACTCGGGTCGAGGCGATGAGGACATCGTTCCCCCGGTGGACGTGGTGGCATGCCGGTGCAGCAGCTGATGACTGATAAGATGCCGCCAACGCGCCTGGGAGGGCTCATCATGGTACAGCATAGCGTACCGAATTGCCGCATCATGCTGCATCGCGCCTGCAACGTGTCCGGCCCGGATAGTGCGGCCATGGCGAGCCTCGCACGCGGAGCTTCATTCCGGCGTACACCGCGCTGCAACGGACGCTCGTGGCGGTAATCGCGCCCGTATCTCAGAAGCGGCGGCGCAATCGAGAAACGATGCGCTCGATCCGGGCGGTGGCGCGGCACACGGCCGCCGCCGCGTCCCCACTCTGCCGCTACCTCCCCCCTCCCCCAACGAACACTCCGCCATACCGCCGCACGTACAGCCCGAGCGAATACAGCGTCAGCGCGACTGCCACGTACATGGTCACCACGCCCACTATTCCATTGAAAATCGCGAACGCCTTCCACGGCGCGCCGCCCCACGCGTAGTGATACGCGGCTTCCTTCGCGGCAAACCAGAAGTAGGCGGATCCTACCCACGTTCCCTGAAACCCGGTCTTCCACTTCGCGGGTCCGATTGCCGCGATGACTGTACCACGCGCCGCTGCGGCCTGGCGGAAGATGGTCATCACGAGCTCGCGACCGAGCACCACGAGCAGCACCCAGAGCGGCATCCCGTGCGGGCCGAAGGGGGTGACGAACTCCATCGAGATGGGTGTACCGTGCCCGGACTGCAGCAGATATATGGGCACCAGCGTCGCCACCAACAGGAGCTTGTCGGCCAGCGGGTCGAGCAGCTTTCCGAAGTCGGTTACGAGGTTGCGCGTGCGCGCGACGTGGCCGTCAAAGTAGTCGGTAACGGCGGCTGCTATGTAGCACACGAAGCCGACGAGCTTCAGCTCCCAGTTGGGCGCGAATGGGAGCAGCGCGATGATCGGGGCGGCCGCGATCCGCCCCATGGTCAGGACGTTCGGGAGATTCACGTCGCGGCCCAGGCTCTACGCGAGGGTCTTCAGTACGAGCTTGCTCACGGCCTTCAATGTATCGAAGACTCCGTCTCCGTTCACCGCCACGGCCTCGAAGTACGGCGCGCGCTCCACCCACTCGCCGCTCGGGATCTGCTCCACGAGGTTCTCACCCGCATGGTACGGGTCGGGCGCCACGCGCTGGCGGTGTGGATCGGTGAGCTCCCAGCCGGGATTCAACGCGCCCTGCAGCTCGGCCAGCGGCGCGGCGTTGGGAAGATCGCGCTTGTTGTACTGCACCACGAAGGGCATGGCGGTGAGATCGTAGCCGTACTCCTTCATGTTGTCGTACAGGTTCTGCATCGCTTCCTGGTTGGCTTCCATCCGCTCGGTCTGCGAGTCGGCCACGAACACGATTCCGTCCACTCCCTTGAGTATGAGCTTCCGGCTCGCGTTGTAGTACACCTGACCGGGCACGGTGTACAGATGGAATCTGGTCTTGAAGCCGCGGATGGTGCCGAGGTCCACGGGGAGGAAGTCGAAGAACAGGGTCCGCTCTGTTTCGGTCGCGAGCGAGATGAGCTTCCCCCGCGTGTCGGGCTGCACGCGCGCGTATACGTGCTCGAGGTTGGTGGTCTTCCCGCCGAGCCCGGGACCGTAGTAGACGATCTTGCAGTTGATCTCGCGTGAGGCGTAGTTGATCATCGACATGGCTGCACCCTCACTGGAACAGCCGGTCGATCTCGTCCTCCGCGCCGGCGAGAAGCCCCTCGCTGGCCGCTGCCTCGCCTTCATTCCTTCGCTGGAACATCGCTGTAAACAATGCGTTGAGCTCTTCCACTGTGGGCTTCACCTTCAGTCGCACGAGACCTAGCGTGGTACGGTTGTCGAACAGGATCACGAGTATCACGCGCCGCACGATGTCCACGAGGTACATCGACTCCTGCTCGCCCTGATGAAAGAGCGAGCTGAACTCGGTCTCACCAATGAGACGCGCCAGTTGATCGTTGGCGCTGAAGTCGGCCGCGGTGAGTGTGGCGAACGCGGTGGGATCGAAGTGCGGCGAGTCGCCCGCGGTGGCCACGAGCTGGCCCGAGCGATCCACCAGAAGGGCCGATCTCGCGTTGCTCTCCTCGAGGAATCGCTGCAGCGAGCGCATGATGGCCGAATAGTCGTCTTCGGTGAACGACCAGCTTGCGGCACCGACGGGCATTGTGGGTCCTGTCTATTCGAGGGACTTTTCCATCCGCCTGAGCAGTAGCTCGCCGCGCCGGCGGAGGCCTGGATGATGCTCCCACGCTACGTAGTCACGCAGCAGGCGCACGGTCCGTGGACTGCGCTGCCCGCGCAGGTAGCCCAGCGCCGCCATCCTGCGCCACGATCGAACGCTGAACAGGTCGCGCCGGGAGCGTTGGGTCTGCTGACTCCAGACGATCAACCCCAGCAAGAGGCCACCTCCAAAGGAGGCCGCGGCCGCGGTTCCGTACACGGTGGATCGTCGCATCACTTGCCTCTCCTTTCTCCGCCCTCGTTCCCCCTGCACCGCATCACATCGCCCTCCGCGCACTGAGCGCCTGAGCGATGGTGACGCCGTCTGCGTACTCGAGGTCGCCGCCCACCGGGAGCCCGCGCGCGATGCGCGTCACCACGGGGACGTGCGGCGCCAGCTGACGCTGGACGTACAGCGCCGTCGCCTCGCCCTCGAGACTCGGGTTCGTGGCGATGATCACTTCGCGCACCCGATCCGCCGCGCCGTTCTCACGCGTCACCCGCCCCACCAGCTGCTGAATGGACAGCTCCTCCGGACCGATCCCATCGAGCGGCGAGAGCCGTCCGCCGAGCACGTGGTACACTCCGCGAAACTCCCCGGCCCGCTCGATGGCGCCGATGTCGGACGCTTCCTCCACCACGCAGAGGAGCGCCGAGTCGCGCCGCGGGTCGGCGCAGATGCGACAGGGATCTTCCTCGGTGAGGTTGGCGCACACCGAGCAGCGGTGCACGCGTTCCACCATTCGCTCGAGCGCCGACGCCAGCCGGCGGCTCTGCTCGGGAGGTTGCTTGAGTAGGTGGTAGGTGAGGCGCAGCGCGGTCTTGCGGCCGATCCCGGGGAGCCTCGCCAGCTCGGTGGCGAGGTCGTCGATCGCGGACATCTCAGAACGGCGGACGGAACGGCAGCGAGAGACCCCCGGTGAGCTTCTGCATCTCTTCCTGTGCCATCTCGGCAGCCTTCTTCTGCGCCTCCGACACGGCGGCGATCACGAGGTCCTCCAGCATCTCCACGTCTTCCGCCTTCACGACGGTGGGATCGATGCGCACCGAACGCACCTGCCCCTTGCCGTCGGCGGTGACGGTGACCATCCCGCCCCCGCTCGACGCCGTTACGGTCTTGTTCTCCAGTTCCTGCTGCATCTGCTGCAGCCGCCCCTGCATCTCCTGGGCTTGCTGCAACATCTTCATGAAATCAGCCATACCCTGCCGCTGCGGACGCGTCGTTGGTGGAATCTGGAAGGTATTTCGGGGGTGGGGGGAGGGGAAGAGAGAGACGGCAGAAAGCAGTGACTGCAAGGGTTCAGGAGGCAGGGTTCAGGGTTCAGGTATTACCTCGGAGTCGAGATCGCGACCGTTGGGCAGTTCCTGAACCCTGAACCCTGAACCCTCTAGACGTTGTGCTCTCTGCCTTCTGCTCTCTGCTTTCTCCTCACGCTTCCCCCGGATCAGTCCAACAACTCCATATCCAGCACCTCCACCGCCAGGTCCAACACGGGATCGCGTTTGCGGAGCATGGAGAGGCGTTCGTTGCGGACGCCCTCTTCGGTGAGGCGGCGAGGAGGATGGTCGGACTCGGCGGGGCGCTCGGGGGCGATGGTGCGGAGACGGGAGGCGCCGGTGAAGAGGGTGCCGATGGCGCTCAGGACGTCGGCGGCGCTGTCGGCGATCGGCTGCTGGTAGATGGAGCCGGCGGCGTCGAGCTCGAGGGTGATATCGCCGCGGCCGGTGACGGCCGACGGCAGGGCGTGCTCGAGAGCGGCAGCGAGGAAGCCGCGGCCGTCGGCGCGAACGGCGTCGATCACTTCGCCCCAGCGCTCCACGAGGCGGTTGAGCGAGAGTCTTTCGTGCGCGGTGGATGCGTCGGCGTCTGCACTCACGGAGTGGGCGAGGGTGTCGACCACCTCGCGCGCACCTGGCGCGTCGGGCGAAGGACGCGGATCGCGTGGGGATTCGGGGGTGGCGACGGCAACGCTGGAGGCGCGGCCGCTGACGGCCGCGTCCTCCAGCATGGGAGCTGCCATCGGTGCGGCGGCGACTGCGCTGGCGGCAACGCCGTCGCTCGCGCGAGCGCTCGCTGATGCAGCGTCAGAGCCCAACGTGTCGGCACGCTGGGACGGGTGGGGCGGCGCGAGCGAGCTCCTCGACTCTCCCGAGCTCGGCGGGCCGCCCGCACGAGGCGACGAATCCGCGGCACCGCGAGACGGAGAAGGGGCGCCAGCGCGAGACGACGCTGCGCGAGACGACGATGCACGCGACGACGAACCCGGTGCGGGCGCTGGAGGAGGATCGCGGCGGCGCGAGGTGCGGCCGTCGTCTTCCTCACCGCCGCTCCCTGGCGGAGCTTCACCCATCCCGCGCAGAACTTCCTCGAGCGAGAGGGTGCGGTCCATCAGCGCGAAGCGCACCAGGAGCGTCTCGAGGAGGATCTGCTGCTGCGCGCTCTTGCGGAAGCGCGGCTCCAGCTCGGTGACGGCGTTGAGCATCCTGAGAAGATCGCCCGCGCCGAAGCGACCCACCGTGGGCGTGAGCGCTTCGCGCGCGCGGTCGGAGAGCTCGGGAGCGTCGCCGCCCAGCACGAGTGCGAGCTCACCGCGGAGCAGGTCGGCGAGACCGGAGAGGAAGCCGCTCAGATCCACGCCCGCATCCGACAGTCTCGCTACCGCCGGGAAGACTTCGGCGGCACGGCCGGCCGCGATGTGATCGAGGATCTCGAGGTACTCGTCCTCCGCCACCAACCCGAGTGCATCACGTACTCGCTCGGCGGTGAGCGCGCCGTCGCCGAGCGAGAGCACCTGGTCGGTCAGACTCAGCGCGTCGCGCATCGAGCCGTCGGCCGCGCGCGCGAGGAGCGCGAGCGCGTCGCTCTCCCACTTCACCTTCTCGGTGTCGAGCACTGTGGCTAGCCGTGCGCGCACGTCGGCCGGTCCGATGCGACGGAAGTCGAAGCGCTGGAGACGACTGAGAACCGGCGCGGCCATCTGCGCGATCTTCTGCGGCTCGGTGGTGGCGAACACGAACACCACGCGCGGCGGCGGCTCCTCGAGGATCTTGAGGAGCGCGTTCCACGCTTCGCGCGTGAGCATGTGCGCCTCGTCCACGATGTACACCTTGTAGCGCGCCTCGCTCGATGGCGCGTACATGGCTCTCTCCCTCAGCTCGCGCGCATCGTCCACGCCGCGGTTGGACGCCGCGTCGATCTCCACCACGTCGAGACTCGCGGCTCCGCTCCAGATTCGCTGGCAGGAGGCGCACACGCCGCACGGCTCGCCCGCGTCGGCACCCTCCGCGCCTTCGCCGGAGAGGCGGCGCTCGCAGTTGAGCGCCATGGCGAGCACGCGCGCGAGCGTGGTCTTCCCCACCCCGCGCGGACCGCAGAGGAGATAGCCGTGCGCCACACGGTCTCGCGCGATCGCTCCCCTCAGCGTGTTCGATACGTGCGACTGGACGGCGACGTCGGCGAAGGTCTTGGGGCGGTACTTCCTTGCCAGGGAGAGAAACATTCCGTCCGTCTCGCGGGAGATGTGATTCGTGTGGCCGACAAAGCAAAGAAGCCCCGCGGGCTTTCTCCCCGCTGGGCTCCCGATGTCATCCGCGGCGCGGGCTCCGCGCTCCTCGCGCGGGGCCGCTACCGTCTCTCAGCTCGGCGCCCGCGCGATGCCCCAGGTCTGACGAAGCAACGCTCACACCACGTACCGCTGCTACCTCTCGGTCCTGACGGGGTTGGTGGGCTCACGCCCTCCGGGACCTGGGACGAGGGAAATATAGACCGTCGCGGGGGAGGGTTCAACGGAGAGAAAGCAGAAAGCAGAGAGCAGAAAGCAGGAACTGCTTGAGGGTTCAGGGTTCAGGGTTCAGGAACTGCACTGTGCGGCTGGGTCACGACCGGTGTGCAGTTCCTGCTCTCTGCTTTCTGCTTTCTGCTTTCTGCTTTCTGCTGTCTCTTCACCCCACCTCATCACTCTCCACGAGCCAGGACCTCCCTCATCACCTCCGCCGCCTCCCTGGCGCCGCCCGCATCTACATCCAGGTGGAACACCGCGCGGATGCGGGTGGAGGACCAGGGGGCGGTGAGGACGCCGCGGCGGGCGAGAGCGGGGACGATCGCGAAGGCGTCGAGGCCGGTGGGGAGGTCGATCATCACGATGTTCGTGTCAGGAGGCACCACGCAGGCGCCGGCGGCGCCGTCAACTATAGCGGCGAAGGCGCGGGCGTTGGCGTGGTCGTCGGAGAGGCGGGCCATGTGGTGGTCGAGGGCGTGCAGGACCGCCGCGGCGAGGATTCCCGATTGGCGCATGCCGCCGCCGAAGCGCTTGCGCACGGTCCATCCCTCCTCGATCAGGTCGGCGGGGCCGGCGAGGGCGGCGCCTACGGGGGCGCCGAGCCCCTTGGAGAAGGAGACCATCACGGTGTCGGCGCAGGCGGCGAAATCGGAAAGCGAGGTGCCGCTGGCGACCGATGCGTTCCAGAGGCGCGCGCCGTCGAGGTGGATGCCGAGGCCGTGCTCCTTCGCGAGATCGTGGAGTGCGCGCAGCTCGCCCAGAGAAGTGATCTTTCCTCCGGCGCCGTTGTGGGTGTTCTCCAGGCAGACCATGCTCGCCGCGGGTGCAACGCGCGAGGTGGGCCGGATCGCGGCGGAGAGTGCGTCGGCGTCCATCACGGGGCCGCTCCCGCTCACGGGACGCACCTGTACGCCGCTGAGCGCCGCGGCACCGGCGTACTCGTAGTGGATGATATGCGCGCCCTCGTCGAGCAGGATCTCGGTGCCCGGGCGCGAGAGGAGCCACACGCCGCTCTGATTGGCCATGGTTCCCGTGGGAAAGAAGAGCGCCTTCTCCTTTCCGAGCAGCTCGGCCACGCGCTCCTCGAGCCGTCTGACGGTGGGATCGCCGTCGAGGACATCATCTCCTACGTCGGCAGATGCCATCGCCTGGCGCATGGCGGGCGTGGGACGCGTGACGGTGTCACTTCTGAGATCTATCTGCATGGAGCGAGTTGCGGTGGGGGAACGGTTAGCGAGGGCGTGCGTCGCGGAAGTGCCGGGATGCGAGATGGCCGCCTGGCGGAAGTCAGCGCATGGAATATGGAGCGGGTGGCAGCTTGTCCGAAGGTGACGATGCGCCGGGTGCGATCAGCATGAAGCCGCTCGACGTTTCGTCAGTCCTCGAGAATGGCGCGCTGGAGTCTGCGCACACGGCGCAGCTCGTAGATGCGTCCCACCTCCCCGCCGAGTATGAAGATCACCGCCGAGTAGTATACCCACGCCACCACGATCGCGAGGGCGTACAGCGTGCCGGTGTAGAGACTCCCGGGGTTGAACTTCCCCACATAGGACGTGAAGAGGTTCTTCGCGATCTCGAAGAGGACGCTCGTCACGATCGCCGCGAGCATCGCCGACTGCCAGCGGATGCGCCGGTTGGGAATGAACTTGTAGAGCGCGAAGAACATCAGCACGATGAAGAAGAGCGCGATCAGCGTCCCCGACCAGAAGTCCAGCCGCCCCATCACCTCGGGGTGGATGCCGACCCGCTGCACTATCTCCATGCCGCGCGACGTCGCCAGCTTCAGGTAGGCGTTTATGAAGGTGTACGCCGCGAAGAGGATGGTGCTGAAGACGGTGAGCTTGATGTCGAACAGCTTCCCGCCGATGATGCTCCGCCCCTCCTCGATGTCGAACACCTCGCCGAGCACGGTGCGCAGCGTTCCGAAGAGACGCGTCGAGAACCACACGAAGCCGATGAGGCCGAGGAGCCCCACCGAGCTGCGTGCGTTGATGACGTCGTTGATGAGCTTGTGGATCGGCGTCTCGGTTCCCGGCGCGTGCGGCGGGAGGAGCTGGTCGATGAACGCCCAGAGACTCGCCGTGGACTCTACCGCGCTCTGGTGCAGGATGTAGCCGAGCCCGGAGAGGAGGAGCAGTACGAAGGGGACGGAGGCGAGGAGGAAGTTGAACGCGATCGCCCCGGCGAGGAAGAAGATGTTGTCGTCGCCGGCGTTGTCCCAGATGCGCTTCAGGTAGTCCTTGAGCGTCCACCAGAAGCGCGCGGGGAGCGAGCGCGACGATGTCGTTGCCGACGTTCGCCGCGCAACCCGCTCCGCGATACTACTCGGACTGCGCGCGATCCGCTGGATTCTCTGCATCCGCGTCGGCGGCGGCGTTCCGCCTGTCGGCGCGCACGACCTCGGCGCCAGCGTGATACGCCGCCTTCGTCTCCGCGATCCTCGCCTCCAGCTCGTCCCTCGCCTGCTGCGCGGCCTCGCGACCTGCCCTTATCGCCTCGGCAGCCTGCCGCTTGCGGAACTCGAGGGTATTGCGCGCGACCTCGAGCCGGTCTTCCACGTTGCGCTTGGCCTGCTCGTAGTGATCCACCACCGAGTCCTGCAGGTCCTCGGCGGCGCCGCGCGCGGCTGCGCGCACGCGACGTGCTCCACGCTGGATCTCGCGGCGCGTCTCCTCGCCGGAGCGCGGCGCGTAGAGCAGCGCGAGACCGGCACCGATGGCCAGACCCACTAGGAAAGTGCCGGCGCCGGTGCCCCGTCTCTCGATCACCACGTACGGCTCATCGACATCGTAGTCTTCATCACGCCTCATCATTGGTCTCCTGGTCGACTCCCTGCGACGCACGCCCGATTCACCGCCGCCCCTTTGTCTTGCTCTTCGATGCTCCACGCTCCTTCGCCGCCGAGCCGGATCTGCTCTTCTTCGATGGAGCGGCTGCTTCCGTCTCGTGACTCTGACCGTTCGAGCCCACGAGCGCGGAGAGCTCCGCACGCACCTCGGCAAGGCGCATTCCCAACATCTTCGCGGTTCTATCGGCGTCGCCGCCAGTCATCGAGAAGGTTCTCAGTACCATCTGACGTCGCGCATCCGCCATTGTCGAACCTACCGGTAGCGTAACGGCTCCCGACGAGTCGCCAGCGCTCCGCAGGTGACGCGGGACGATGTCGTCCACGGTGATCGTGCTGCCGTGCGACATGATCACCGCGCGCTCCACGGCGTTCTTCAGCTCGCGCACGTTACCCGGCCAGTTGTACGAGAGGATCCACTCCATCGCCGCCTCGTCGAAGCCGGTGAGCCGCTTCCCGTTCTGCTCGGAGAAGCGGGCCAGGAACTCGGTGGCCAGCAGCTTGAGATCGCCCATCCGCTCGCGCAGCGGCGGGAGGAAGATCTCCACTACTGCAAGACGATAGTAGAGATCCTCGCGCAAATCGCCCTCCTCGAGCGCCTTCTGGAGGTCTTTGTTGGTGGCGGCGAGGACGCGGATGTCCACCGAGATCTCCTTCTTCCCGCCCAGGCGCCGCACGGTGCGCGACTCGAGCGCGCGGAGCAGCTTGACCTGGATGTCGGGTGCCATCTCCGCTACCTCGTCCAGGAAGAGCGTGCCGCCGTCGGACATCTCGAAGGCGCCCGGCTTCTCGTTCGTGGAGCCGGTGAACGCGCCCTTCTCGTGGCCGAAGAGCTCGTTCTCGAGGATGTCCTTGGGGAGCGCGGCGCAGTTGAGAGCGAAGAAGGGCCCCTTGGCCCGCTCGCTCTTCTGATGGAGCGCGCGCGCCACCAGCTCCTTCCCCGTCCCCGATTCACCGAGTATGAGGACGCTCGCCGTGGAGGGCGCCACCGCGTCTATCACGCGGTACATGTTGCGCATCGCGTCCGACTGCCCCGTGAGCTCGCCGTAGTGCGTGAGCGCCTGCAGCTCCGATGTGAGAGCGCGGTTGGCCTGCTTCACGTTGAACTTGTCGAGCGCCTTCGGGATCAGCGCCTTGAGACGGTTGAGCTTCTCCGCCGTGAGCGGCTTCTCGATGTAGTCGTACGCACCCTGGCGCATCGCCTGAACGGCGGAGTCCACCGTCGCCTGCCCGGTGATGATGATACACTCGGTGGTTATGCCGCCGTCCTGCATTTCCTTGAGGAGAGCGATTCCATCTACCTTGGGCATCTTGAGGTCGGCGAGAACCACGCCGTACTCACCGGAGGTGAGATGGTCGAGCGCCTTCTGGCCGTCGACGGCGACGTCCACCTCGTACCCTTCGTCCTGGAGGATGGCGCTGAGCCCCTCGGTGATCGCGCGCTCGTCGTCGGCTATCAGAATCCTTGCTGTCTGCATATCTGCGTCCGGTTCCCCTAGTCGCGCCCAGCGGGGCGGAAGAAAAGCATCAAACCGTCAGGAGTCGATTCCAGCACCACATCGTCTCCCGCGATAGTGTTACGCACCACATCGTCGAGTGGCGGTGTCGGCGCGGCGCAGCGCAGCATCGCGACCACCTGCCCATCCCTGCCTCCCTCTCCATCATCGCGCGCCTCGATCGAGCATCTCACCTGCGCCGGGGTCCGTGCCTTCGCTGCCGCGTCGAGCGCGGCGGCGAGCGCGATCCGCGACACCGTGGGATCCGCGGCCACCGTGAGCGAGGCGCCGCCGCGCGGCTCCAGCGTTACCGCTGCTGTAGCTCCATCGCTTCCGACGCTCGGGTCACGGCCGGCCTCCGCAACGGCTATGGCGTTGTGGAGAGCGACCATTGGCCGCAACGCGCTCCACAAATCTACAGGCGCGGCAAGGGGCCGCGCCAACTCGAGAAGCGCCTGCACCAGCTCCGCCGCGCGCTCCAACTCGCCAGAGGCCGACTCCGCGAAACGGCCTATGGACGCGAGGTCACCGGCGCCACGCGCGGCGCGGCTGCGCACCACTTCCAGATTCACGGCGAGCCCGTTGAGCGGGTTCCTAATCTCGTGCGCCGCCCGGCCCGCCAGACTTTGCAAAGCGTCGAGCCAGAGGCGCGCTGCGCGATCGCTTATTCGCCCGCCTCCAGGTCGTCCGGCGCGGCTACCACACCCTTGCTGCTGTCGGGAGAACGGTGCTGCACGGGGACCTTCACGTACTTCTTGACGATTTCCGCGGTGTTCCCCACCTGGAGCTGCTCGAAAAGGAAGCCGAAGGTCTTCTCGTAGGAGGCGGCGAGCTCCGACTTCACCGGCTCGGGGAGCTCCCAGAGCTCTCGCTTGAACGGGCCGAGCGCCTTCTTCCGGGTCTTGTAGTAGAACTGCTCGTCCGTGTCGCTCGACTTCCGCTCCGACGCCGCGTTCTCATCGAGCCAGCGGTAGATCTTCTCGCGGAGCTCCGCCGGAATCCGGTCGTAGAGAATGTTCTGGAAGTTGGTGGCGAGATGTATCTCGGCGGTCTCGATCCGCGGGAAGTTGTGGAACGCGCTCTCGGGGAGCGTGGATGCTCCGTGCTGCACCGCGCCGGAGAGTCCGTACTCGTCGCGCGCCACCTTGGACAGCTCCTCGAGCGTCGCGAGGTCGAGCTTGACGTCGGCAATCTTGCCGTCGGCCAGCACCACGCCGCCATGCGATGTCCCGGTCTGGACGCTGATCTTGGAGAGCCCCACAGGATCCTCGCCGTCGCGCTCGCCGAGCGCGCGGTTGAAGCCGTCCATGAAGGCGCGCAGCTCCGGGACGGTGCTGTTCTGCGTCCCCACCTCGCCGATCTCGCCGCCCACCGAGATGGTCACGCCCGGCGGCTCGATGTCGCGGATGTAGCGAACGATGTCCACCGCGGTCTGGTAGTTGAGGCGCTGCTGCTCGTCGAGCGTGGGGAGAGAGACATCCACCAGCGTGGAGGTGTCCACGTCGATGTTGTAGAAGCCCTCGGAGATCGCCTCGAGCGCGAGCTGCTTCACCGCGGCCACCTCGCCCGACGGGTCCACGGCGAACTTCTTGGCGTTCACCTGGAAGTGGTCGCCCTGGATGAACACCGGACCGCGGAAGCCCTCGCGCAGCGCGGCCGCGAGCATCACGGCGACGTATTCCTTCGGACGCTGGTCGGTGTAGGCGATCTCGGAGCGCGCGATCTCGAGGATGAATGCGCCGGCGTTCATCTTCACGGCCGTGCGGAAGATCGCGCGAGCGGTGTCGTACGCCATTCCACGCACGTTGATGGCGGGAACCGTGAAGCCGCTCACTTCGCCGCGTCCGCGCGCCATGTAGAGGTCGTTGATTGACGCCGCGCGGACCCCCACGGCCTGACCGATCTCCCAGATCAGCCAGCGGGCATGATCCTTCTCCTGGCCATCGCTGAAGACCGCCTGGCGCACCAGCTCATCCATGTGCGCCGAGCGAAGTGCGGCCTCGTCGCTCACCTTGACTCGGCCGTTTTCGAGCGTGACACCACCACCAAATAGCCGCACTGGCGCCGATGTACGAGCTTCCATCTATCCAGCCTCCCGTTCAGTGATTCTCGGGACGTCCGCCGGCGCCGGCGCCCAGCGCGCCCGGGCCCCGTTCCCTGAGGGGAAACTGCCCTTGGGCAACCCCCTCTCGCAAGGGTTTCGAAAGGGTTTTGCTAGACCACGCGACGCGGATCGGGCTTGGGAAGTTGATCCCACTCCTTCCGCGCCTCATCGGCGTCGGGACGCCCCAGCATCCCGTATGTGAACCGCTTCCCCAGCTCCACTCCCGGCTGGTCGAGCGGGTTGATCCCGTAAAGCGCTCCGGAGTAGATCGCTGCCGCCTCGAGGAGCACGATCAGGCCGCCCACGTGCCACTCATCCACGCTGTCGAGCGTGATGGTCATGTTGGGCCGGCCGTGCGCGGCGAGTGCGCCAGCCGTCGCCCGCTGCTCCACATCGAGCAGCTCGCCGAGCCGATGCCCGCCCAGGTACGCCAGCTCCGGGACGTCCGTGTGCAGATGCGGAATCTCCAGATCGCGCTCCAGCTCCCGCACCGCGATGAAGGTCACCGTCTTGTCGCGCGGCCCTTCCATGAAGAGCTGCACCTTGCTGTGCTGGTCGGTTGCACCCACCGCGGCGAGCGGCGTCGGTCCCACCGACTCCTTCCCGTTACGCAGCTTCCCCAGGCTCTCCGCCCATAACTGCACGAACCAGTCCCCCATGTCGGCCAGCGAGTCGCTGTACGGCATGAGCACCTGGATCGGCATCCCGAGTCTCGTATCGGCGAGCCACTGGAGCATGGCGAACACTCCGGCCGGGTTCTCCTCCAGCGCATCGAGCTCGCAGCGTCCCGCCATCTCGCGTGCGCCGGCGAGGAGTCCGGGCACGTCGATCCCCATCAGCGCGCCAGGGAGGAGCCCCACTGGAGAGAGAACGCTGTAGCGCCCGCCCACGTTGGCGGGGACGTCCAGCGACACGATCCCCTCCTCGCGCGCCAGCGCCCGCAGCGCGCCGTGCGATGGGTCGGTGATGAACACGAGATGCCGCTGCAGCCCGTCGGGGAACTCCGCCTCGAGCCGGCCGCGCACGATGAGATACTGCGACATCGTCTCAGCCGTGGATCCGGACTTCGAGATGACTATGAAGAGCGTGCTCCCCAGGTCGAGATGGTCGAGGAAGGGCGCGATGGTGGTGGGATCGATGTTGTCGAGCACGTGGAGACGCGGGAAGAACTCGCGCGCTTCGTCGTCCAGCTCGTTCCACCTGGTGGAGCGAAGAGCGCTCCGCAGCGCTATCGTGCCGAGCGCGGAGCCCCCGATCCCCAGCACCACGACATCGTTGAAGGCCTGACCGACGCCGTCGGCAAAGCGCCGCAGCTCGGTGATGCTGTCGTGCCCTTCCACCAGCTCCATGAAGCCCAGCTCCCCCGCCCCGCGCCGCTCGGCGAAGACTTTCCGCGCCTCGGCGAAGCGGTCGCTCGCCGCCGCCCACGTGCTCTCGTCTATCGCGCCCGGGACGTTGCCAGCGAGCATGTTGCTGTAATCGATGCGGATGCTCATGTGGGGATGTCGTGAGAGTCGATTCGTATGGTTAGCCCGTCGAAGGCGGGCATCACGCCCGCGGGAAGCTCCGCCTCCAGATCGGCGTGCCTGTTGTCGTGCGTGAGATGCGTGAGGTAGGTGCGCTCCGCCCCCACCTCACGCGCCGCCGCCACCGCCTCGGGAATGCTCAGGTGCGTGGGGTGCTCGGTTCTGAAGAGCGCGTTGATCACCAGCACCCGGGCGCCGCGCAGCACCTCGAGCGCGGCGGGAGGGATGCGCTTGGCATCGGTCACGTAGGCCAGCGGCCCGATGCGGTACGCGAACACCGTGACCGGCCCGTGCGGCACCGCAACCGGTGTCACGTCTACGTCGCCGACGCGCACGGTCTCCCCCTCGCGCAGCGGATGCGCGTGCCCCTCGGGCTTCGACGTGCCGGGGAGCGGACGCATCCGGTCGTCGAAGATGTACGGGAAGCGCTGCGCGATGTGCTCGAGCGCATCCTCCGGACCGTAGATGGGGAGCGCCGCACCGCGCCGCACGGTGACCGCGCGAAGATCGTCTATGCCGTGCGTGTGATCGGCGTGCTCGTGGGTGTAGAGCAGCGCGTCCACCCTGTCGATCCCCGCGGCGATCAGCTGCAGACGCAGCTCGGGGGGAGTGTCTATGAGGATCCGAGTCCCGCCGTCGGTCTCCACGAACGCCGCGCTGCGCGTCCGCTTGTCGCGCGGATCGGTAGACCTGCACACCGCACAGCCGCAGCCGATCTGCGGCACGCCGAAGCTCGTTCCGGTGCCCAGGAAGGTGAGTCTCACACCACTTCCACGCGCAACAGATTCGTGGTGCGCGGCGTGTCGAACGGCACACCGGCTGTCACCAGCACGCGATCGCCCTTCTCCACGAGCCCCAGCTCCTGCACCACATCCCTCCCATGCTCGAACATCTCCTCGTAGGTAGCCGCCGGCGGGAGGAGGAGGGGCTGCACTCCCCATACCAGCGCGAGCTGCCGGTAGGTGCGCTCCGAATCCGTCAGCGCGATGATCGGCACCACGGGCCGGTGCGAAGCGACGATACGGGCAGTGAAGCCGCTCTTGGTTATCACCATGACCACGGGCGCCTCGAGAGACGCGGCGGCGGCCGCGGTGGCGGCGGCAATCGCATCCTCGGTGGTGACCACGGTGTCCGAGTGACGGCGGCCGCCGAGCAGCTTCGCGGGGCGCGGCACGGGGTGCCGCTCCATCTCGGCGATGATGCGGGTCATCGCGCGCACCGCGAGCTCGGGGTACGCGCCGGCCGCCGTCTCCGCCGAGAGCATCACCGCATCGGTGCCATCGAGGATGGCGTTGGCGACGTCGCTCGCCTCGGCGCGCGTGGGACGCGGGTGTGAGATCATCGACTCGAGCATCTGCGTGGCCGTGATCACCGGCCGACCCAGCGTGTTGGAGATCGCGATGATGCGCTTCTGCGCTATCGGCACTTCCTCGAAGGGGAGCTCGACACCGAGATCGCCGCGCGCCACCATCACCGCGTCGGAGGCCTCGACGATGCTGTGGATGTTCGCGAGAGCGGTGTCCTTCTCGATCTTCGCGATCACCAGCATCTCGCGCGGGATGAGCGTTCGGAGCTCGGCGATGTCCGCCGCCGAGCGCACGAAGCTGAGCGCGAGATACTCGAGCCCCGCATCCACCGCGAACGCGATGTCGGCGCGATCCTTTTCGGTAATGGAGGGGGCCGACACCGCAACGCCCGGGAGATTCATCCCCTTGTGGCTGCGCAGAAGGCCGCCGTGCACCACGCGCGTGCGCACACGCGGGTGCTCCACGTCGAGCACGACCACGTCTATGAGGCCGTCGTCCATCAGGACTCGGTCGCCCTCCTTCACGTCGTCGGCGAGCGCGTCGTAAGTGATCGGGATCTCGCCGGCGCGCACGACATCTTCGGGCGCGAGCACCACGTCGCTCCCCTCGGGGAGCATCACCGGCTCCACCAGGGTGCCGACTCTGATTCGCGGGCCCTGGAGATCGCCCAGGATAGCCACGGGGTGCCTGGCCTCCGCGGCGATCCGGCGTACTGTACGGATCACTTCGGCATGTTCATCTTGGGTGCCGTGTGAGAAGTTGATCCGGGCCACATCCATGCCGGCATCGATGAGAGAGCGGATGACCTTGGGGGAGGATGATGCCGGTCCGAGCGTGCAGACGATCTTTGTGCAGGCGTAGCTGTTGGTGGGCACGAGTGCGTGGTGAGGGGCGTGTAGGTATCGAGGATTCGCAGATGTATTCGGCAACCGTCGCCGAGGCAAGCCGATGCCAGAGAGCAATCTAGTCTCGCGTCCCGCACGTTACTGGGCAGCGGTTGCCGTGCTCGCGGGAGCGCTCGTCGCGCTCGTCGCGTGGCGCGAGCTGCCGCCGAGCCCGAAGCCAGCATCCATCCCAGCCACGGAATTCTCCGCGGAGCGCGCGTGGCCGGTGCTCTCGTACCTGGCGGATACCATCGGCTATCGCGTGTCGGGCACGCCCGGCGCGCGGCGCGCGGAGAGCTATCTGGTGGCGCGGCTGCGCGAGATCCCGGGAGTGGAAGTGGAGGTGCAGGAGGTGAGCGGCGCGCGCCCCGCCTTCGGCCGGGTGATCGGCTACACGCTGCGCAACGTGCTCGCCCGCATCCCCGGACGATCGCGCGACGCGATTCTTCTATCCGCTCATTACGACACACCGGTGGAGAGCGTTGGAGCCGGCGACGACGGCGTGGCGGCGGCTGCGCTCGTGGAAGTGGCGCGCGCGCTGGCCGCGGGGCCCGCGCTCGACCACTCGGTGATCTTGATCATCAACGATGGCGAGGAGCAGGGGCTGCTCGGCTCGCACGGATTCGTGGCGAAGCCGAGGTCACACCCATGGTTCCGCGACGTGCGCGCCTTCGTGAACCTCGAGAGCGCGGGCCCCCACGGAAAGGCGATTCTCTTCCAGGCGGGCGTGGGCGGCGGGTGGCTGGTGTCCGCGTACGCCCGCTCCGCGCCGTACCCGTACGGCACCGTGCTCGCGCAGGACATCTTCCAGAGCGGAGCGATCCCCTCGGATACCGATTTTCGCATCTACCGCGACTTCGGTCACCTGGTGGGATTGGACGTAGCCCTCTACCGCGGCGGCTGGGCATACCACACGCAGCGCGATCGTACGTGGAACGTGTCGCCCGGCACCGTGCAGCAGATGGGTGAGAACGCGCTGGCGCTCGCACGGGAGCTGGCATCGGGCCCGCTCGGCACTAACGCCGGCGTTCGTGGTGAGCGGGCGGTCTACTACGACGTCCTCGGCATGTTCATGCCGCACTACAGCGAGCGAACGGCCATGCTGCTCGCCATCCTCGCGATAGTGCTCGCGATCGTCGCGCTTGGCGTCGCGGTCGCGCGGGGGTTTGCGTCGGTAGTGGCGATCGTGGTGGCGCTGCTCACGCTGGTAGCGTCCGCCGTTGTCGCGGTGGTCGCTGCCTTCGCGTTCGGTGCGGCGGCAGCGTACCTCGCGGGTCGTCCGATGTCGTGGTACGCGCATCCCTGGTGGGGAGTGTCCGCCTTCGCCATCGTCGCGCTCGCGGGCGCGCTCGCGGTGCAGTGGGCGGCGCGCGGCCGCGGTGCCACGGATCCCGAGCAACGCGCGCACTCCGCGCACGCGGCGCACGTCGCGCTCATCGCGTTCTGGGCGATCGTGCTCGGCCTCCTCTCGCTGCTGCAGCTCGGCTCCGCCTACATCGCGCTCTGGTGGGTCGTGGGGCTCTCGCTCGCGCTCATCGCCTCCGCGCTCGGCCGTGGGCGGCGCTGGCGCCTCTGGCTCCCGCTCGGCGCGCTCCCGGCGGGGACGCTCACGCTGCAGCTGCTGATACTGCTCGCGATGCTCTTCGTGCCGGTGTTCGGTCGGCTCCCGCTCGAGATCCCTCCCGACCTGGTACTCGCGGTGATGCTGGCGATTCCGGCGACCGCGCTTGCGCTCGCTCTGCTGCCCGGGTCGCGACTCGCGGGCCACCAGGGGCGCGCGGCCATCGTCGCTGCCGTGGCCGCGCTCGTGCTCATGACCGTGAGTCTCCTCCAGCCCCGCTACACCGAGCGGCGCGCTCAGCGGCTGGCCATCGTGCACGACCAGGACGACGACGACAGTGCGCTGCACGTGTACGGCATGGATTACATGACCCCGCGACTCGCCCTCGCCGGCGACAGCGCGATGCATCCCGCACCCGGCTCCGGCGATCACCCGCTCGAGTTCATCGCGGCCGCGGAGCCGACCGGCTTGCCCGCGCCGAGCATCGAAGTTGTCGGCGAGACGGTAGACAGCGCGACGAAGTCTCGCCCCGTCGCGTATCGCACGATCACGCTGCGAGTGCGCTCGGCGGGCGCCTACCGAATCAGCATAACGGCACCGCAACTCCAGGTTCTCGGGTGGCGCCTCGCGTCGGATCCCTTCGCGTTACCAGCCATCGAGAAGGGGAGACGGCCCGCAGACCCCCACCTGCGGCTCGACTGGGTAGCGCCGCCGGACAGCGGGCTGCTGCTGGCGCTCACCGTGAGCAGGAGCGAGCGCCTCACGCTTCACGTCGCCGCCCATCGCTTCTTCACCACGCCGGCGGCAGCGGCGCTCAGGCGCGCACTGCCGCCGTGGACCGATTCGCACGCGATCGCGGTGAACGGCGTGTGGTGGAAGGAGCCGTGAGCGCTCTCTTCGCTACCCCGCGGTCTTCGCCAGGTCGCTGCTCTTCGCTTCGATCCGCGCGATGAGCGACTCGAACGACTTCTGGAAGCTCTTCAAGCCGTCGACGAGGAGCTTGTCCGTAACGCTCTCCAGCGAGATCCCCAGCTCCTCGAGCTCGGCGAGCAGCGCGCGCTCGGCGTCGAGATTCGCGTCCACCGTACGCTTCACTTCACCGTGGTCGCGGAACGCCTCGATCGTGGCCGGTGGCATGGTGTTCACCGTGTCGGGCCCGATGAGGTCCTCCACGTACATGACGTCGCGGTAGGCGGGGTTCTTCGTGCTGGTGCTCGCCCAGAGCGGGCGCTGCAGACGCGCGCCCTGCGCAGCCAGCGCTTCCCAGCGCGGACCGGCGAAGCGCTCCCGGAAGAGCGCGTAGGCGAGCTTCGCGTTCGCCACCGCCACCTTTCCCTTGAGCTTCTCGAGCCGCTTGGCGACGTCGGGAGAGGCACTCTGGACCATGGCATCGATGCGCTTGTCCACCTCGGTGTCCACGCGACTCACGAAGAACGACGCCACCGACGAAATCTCGTGGATGGTCTTGCCGGCCGCGACGCGGTCTTCGAGGCCGCTCAGGTAGGCTTCGATCACCGAGTCGTACGCGTCGCGCGAGAAGAGGAGCGTGATGTTCACGTTCACCCCCTCGGCCGTGAGCCGGCGAACGGCCACCGCACCCTCCGGTGTACCGGGCACCTTGATCATGACGTTGGGGCGCCCGACCATCGCCCAGAGCCGGCACGCCTCGAGCACCGTGGCATCCGTGTCGTGCGCTGTTCCCGGCGACACCTCGATCGAAACGAAGCCATCGCCGCCGCCGGTGCGCTCGTGCACGGCGCTGAACATGTCGCACGCCGAGCGAACATCGTCGGTCTCGATGAGCTCGAACCGATCCCAGGTCGAGAGACCGGCGGGAGCGTTGCTCAACTGCTCGTCGTACGCCGTTCCCTCTGCCAGCGCCTTCTCGAAGATGGTCGGGTTCGAAGTCATCCCGGTGAGCGAGTCCTCGGCGATCCGGCGCTCGAGCTCGCCATCACGCAGCATCTCGCGGTCGATGAAGTCGAGCCAGATGGACTGCCCGGCTTCGTGAAGTTTCTGGAGTCGATTCATTGGCGGCATCCTGGCCTGGATTGGGTTCTCTGACGTAAAATAGCCGTGTACGGAGTTGGATGGAGACAATCGCGCCAGCCGCGGCTGGAGCTCTTCTTCCACCCCATTCCATTCGCAGCAGACATCTCATCCCGAGGTTCGAGCAATGGGCCCGTCACTCAAGCGTATTCTCCAACACGGCGCGGTCGTCGCCCTCGCAGCCATTGCGGCACCGGCCATCTCGCACGGACAGAGCTCGAAGCAGTTCGAGGGGGTAGTGACCTACCAGGGCGAAGGCGGTCGCACCTTTCAATACGCCATCCGCAACGGGCGCGTCCGCATCGACCTGAATGGCGAGAGCCGGCACGGAGCGATGATCATGGACTCGGGATCGCACAAGATGTACATGCTCATGCCCGAGCAGAAGATGTACATGGAGATGGACGTGTCGCAGATGGCCGACATGGACGTTACGGCTGACAACGTGAAGCCCACGAAGACCGGGAAGACCGAGGTCGTGGCCGGTCACAAGTGCGAGTACTGGACCATGAAGGAGGAGAAGGGGCAGGTGGACGTCTGCCTCGCCAGAGACATGGGGAGCTTCGAGGCGTTCAGCAACAAGTCCATCGGCGACGCGTCGGCATGGCAGAAGGCGATCGGCAAGAACTCCTTCCCGCTCAAGGTGATCATGCACGACGATGGGAAAGAGCAGGTCGCCCTGGTGGCAACCAAGATCGAATCGAAGTCGCTGGATGCCTCGCTGTTCACTCCTCCCGCGTCGTACAAGAAGATGGAGATGAACATGAAGGGGCCCGGCTCTCCGCGCTGAGCGGGGCGCCGCTGCTCTAGCCGTAGTTGGTGTACGGCTCCGTCTGGAGTCGTACACCGAGCGGCTTGTACTCGAACACGTGGACGAGGCGTACCTCGTCGCCCACACGCTCCACTTTCGTTTCGACGAGCGAGAACGCGGTGTCGTCGCCGAGCCCCATCGTGTTGAGGCGCTCGGCTTCGCCGCGAGCCACATCGCCGGGGGTCGGCCGACTTTTCGGATAGGCGTCCTCGTGGTGCTTGCGCAGAAGCTGCATCTGCTCTTCGCCGCCGCGCTCCACCGCATCGCGAACGTCGTCGCGGGTCAACGGCATGGCTTCACACCCCGCGCGCGGGGGCGGGTCGTGACACGAACGAGTCGGTGATGGGATTGAAGAGCTGCCATCCCTTGTCGTCCACACCCGCCACGACGCGCAGATCGCCGCCGGGAGATCCGGTCCACGAGGCCTGCACGATCATCTGGTAGCGCTTCCCCGACGCGCCCGTGATCTCCTCCGCCACCGGGGCGAGGAGGAGCTCCGTGAGCTCGTCGTGCGACCGCGTCCTGTAGTGTGCCAGGCGATCCGCCAGGATCGATGCTCCTTCGCCATTCAGCATACGGGTAACATGCGCCGCGCCCACGGCCCACGCCAGCCGGGGCCATCACTACCGGGTCGATCGCTCGAGCTCGAGTGTGCTGCGCACGTCGCGTACACCCGGGCACCGTTCCGCGTCGTAGTAGGCGCGCCGCTTGGCCCAGCGATCGGCAACACGCCCCGAGAGCTCCACCACGCCGCCGCTCACTCGCACCTCGATGTCGCTCGCATCCAGTTCCGGATCGCGGGTGAGCATCTCGTTCACGTCCTCCTCGATGCGCGCGTCCGATCGAGTGTAGCCCTTCGGGCCGCGCCCCGCGAAGCCACCTCCTCCGTAGGAGCCGCCCATGCCGGCCGCGGTTTTCGCGGTGCCGTAGTGCGACGAGCCGAAGCCGACCTCTCCGTATCGGCCTTCGGGGCCGAAGCCGCCCACCTCGTTCAGCGGCGGACGCCCCTCGATTCCGTGCCGCCCTGGTCCGTAGAGGGAGCGCACTCCCCACGACCACCTGCGAGCGGCCGCCCAGTTGGCGTCGGGGTCGTAGCCGTGCAATCCGTAGCTCGCCATGTATGGAGGACGCACGTCGGGCGTGGAGCCGTAGCGGCTCTGCCGTTGGCGTGAGTAGACGCCGCCGAAATCGAATGGGTCGCGGAGGAGGTCGTCATTCCGTTCAGCCATCGCTCGTCTCCTCGGTCGTGAGCAGGAGCGATACGAACTGAAAGCAGCATGCCACGCGAGCGTGCTCTCTGGCAACCGAGAGCACGCTCGCCCGGAGCGGACGTCTAGTTCGCCACCGTAGGAAGCGACGCCGAGCCGGAACGAGGATCGAAGCTGCTGCCGGCTGGCAGGACGTGCATGGTGAGCCCGGTAGCGCCGAGCGTTGGCGCACCCGACGGTGTGATCGCCGCGTGCCGCGCATCGTAGATCACCACCTCGCTCGCTCCGAGAACGTGCCAGGTTCCGTCGGGCTGCACGAGCAGAGCGGTGGACTCATCGATCCCGACACCGAGCAGCTTCGGGTGCTCGAGCACCGCGCTCACGAGGCGGTTGTGACGCTTCCGCCGCAGAAAGTGCTGATCGATGATCGCGCCATCTATCAGGCCGAATCCTTCGGCGGTGATGATGTTGTCGCGAGCGATGGTCTTGAACGGATCGGTGGTATCCGGTCGCGCGCCGCCCGGGTGGCGCTCGTCACCTGTGATCATGGGAGTGGACATCACCGCAGCACCGGCCGAGGTCCCGCCCACCACCGCGCCTCCACGGTAGCGTGCGTGTATCGCATCCTCCACCTTGGTTCCGGCCAGCGCGCGCGTGAGCCGCGACTGATCGCCGCCGCCGAACCAGATCCCGGTGGCGTCGTCCAGAAGGTGAACGATGGAATCCTGGTTCGCCTGCTCGTGCGTAATGTACACGTTGATCGCGTGCGCTCCGAGCTTGCGCAGGTCATCGGCTTTCTCCTCCCCGCCCTGCAGGCCATCCTCGCTCGCCATGGCGAAAACGACGATTCGCGCCTTCCCCGCTCCACCGGCGAGATCGACGAAGCGCTGCACCAGCGCATCCGGCTGCGGGCCGCCTCCCACTATCAGCAGAGAGCCTTTCGGTGCGTCGGCACTCCGGGCTTCGGCACTCTCGTCCGCCGCCGACCCTTTCGCCGCGCATGCGACGCCGGCGACGATCAGGGCGATGCACGCGAGTCGCGCGATCGCCATCGAAGCGCGCGATTCGCGCCGGGCATCCAAGCCGAGCCAGCCAGACTTCATCTCTCCTCCCTTGTGATCGTGATCCAGCTCACCCTGCCACGAACGAAACAGCGTGGGACGCACGCGCGGAAGCGGTTGCGCTCGCCAGATTCGCCGCTCTTACGCGCTTCACACCGATTGACGGTCTGCAACTTGCTTTTTCCAGAGACCTACTCATGGCCTCGGTGAGCGAGGCCCACTACTACGAGGGGAAACACCATGTACAGGTCCATCACCGGTATCGGAATCGCGGTAGCAATGCTCGCGGCGGCCGGATGCGCGAGGACGGCGCAGGTGGAATCGGGCGGCGAAGTAGTTTCGACGCCACTTCCGACGAACACCAGCTCCATCCCCGTCGGCACGACGCTCAAGGTAACTCTCGATCAGACGCTCGGCACCGCTGACAACAAGGTCGGTGACGAGTTCACCGCTTCGGTAGCCGAACCTCTGAACACCACCGACGGCGACGTGGTCGTTCCGAAGGGAGCGGTGCTGCACGGCACGATCACCGGTCTGCACGCGTCCGAGCACGCGGGCGACCAGGCAGCCATCAAGCTCGACTTCGACACGCTGACCATCAACGGTCAGGCCTATGCGTTCAACGCGAAGATCACCAACACCGATCTGAAGACCCAGGGTGGTGACACGCGCAACGAGACTCTTAAGAAGGCGGGCATCGGTGCGGCAGCCGGTGCGGCGCTCGGCGCCATCCTCGGCGACGCTGATCTCGGCAAGATCGCGCTCGGCGGCCTGCTCGGCGCGGCGGCCGGCACGGCCATCTCGCTCGGCACCGGAGAGGTACAGGCGGTTCTGCCGGAAGGAACCCCGATGACAGTTCAGTCCACCCAGATGGTGGCGCTGCGGTGAAGCAGCTGCGTGCTCCGGCGGCAGAGCATTGCCGCCGGTTGCGCGCCGCCGTCTTGACACGAAAGCTCGGACGGTATAAAGTGCATTCCACAATCGAACGCTCGTGGTCATTTGCCCGCATATTGCAGCCACGTTAAACAACATGCTAAAAAGCGAATCGCCCGGGCATATACCCCGGGCTTTTTGGTTTCGGA
The DNA here is from genome assembly GCA_035688075.1 of Gemmatimonadaceae bacterium. Lineage (GTDB taxonomy): Bacteria > Gemmatimonadota > Gemmatimonadetes > Gemmatimonadales > Gemmatimonadaceae > JADGGM01. The sequence continues at coordinate 13,473 of DASSNL010000019.1, read as the reverse complement.
AGCACGACAACAGCTCGATTCACCACTCGCGCAGCACGGAATGCAGAAGATCGAGATGCCGATCATCGCGATTCACGCCGGCCAGGGCGCAGCGTCGTTCACCATGGCGATGTGCACCATGACCATTACCCACGCCATGCGGCCGCCGGGGAGGCATTCGCGCATCTGTTGATCCGAGTAGTACGCGCGTACGCAGCTTCCCCGGCCGCTCCCAGAATGGAGCGGCTTCTTTTTTTCCCTTTCGCCGGCGGAGCGTTCGCAGCCCGCTCGCGCCAGTTCACCCTCCTGAGGTAGAGATGTCCACAGCCACGAAGAAGGTGACGCTCGCTACCCTCGCCGGTCTGCGAGCCCGAGGCGAAAAGGCGGTATTCATAACCGCCTACGACTATCCCACAGCGACCTTCGCCGATCGCGCTGGTGCAGACATGCTGCTGGTTGGCGATTCGGCCGCGATGACGATGCTCGGACTTCCCAACACCATGGGGATCGGCCTGGATGAGATGCTGATCTTCGCGCGCGCGGTGACCCGCGGTGCGAAGCGGGCCTTCGTGGTCGGCGACCTTCCCTTCCTCTCGTACCAGCCGTCGGACGAGGTCGCGGTGCGCAGCGCTGGAGCGTTCGTGGGCCTGGCGGGGTGTGATGCGGTGAAGTGCGAGGGCGGCGCGCGGATCGCGAATCGCGTGCGCGCCATGACCGATGCGGGGATCGCCGTGATGGGCCACCTCGGACTCACGCCGCAGAGCATGGCGCAGCTCGGCGGCTTCAGGGTGCAGGGGAAGACTCTCGCCGATGCCGAGCGCATAGTGGACGACGCGCTCGCGCTCGAGGAAGCGGGTGCCTTCGCCATCCTGCTGGAGGCGATGCCGACGGAAACCGCCGCGCTCGTGCGCGAGCGGGTGAACGTGCTCGTGTACGGGATCGGCGCCGGACCGCATGTGGATGGTCAGCTCGTCATCTCGCACGACCTGCTCGGATCGTTCGTGGGCGACATCGCGCCGCGCTTCGTCAAGCGCTATGCGGAGATTGGGCGCGAGATCGAGCGCGCCATCGGAGAGTACGCCGCCGACGTGCGCGCGCGGCGCTTCCCCGCCCCGGAGCACTGTTATCAGACCACGCCCGAGAAAGAAGCCGAGATCCGCGGTGCAAGGGAGCCGCACGTGCCCGTATCGCTGGCCGCGGCGGGAGCGCTCGGACGATGACCGCTACTCCCACTACCGTTGCCGGCTCCGTCGCGACCGAATTGGAACGCGAGTCTCTTCGCGCGCTCCCGCTGCGCTGTCGCAACTGCGGACACGTCGCCGATGCGGCGCCGCAGGCACTCTGCTTCGAGTGTCTCGGCCCGCTCGAGCCGGCGTACCCTGAGACGCGTGCGCTCCCCGATCGCGCCACCATCGCCGGCAGAGAGCCGTCGCTCTGGCGCTACCGCGAATGGCTCCCCTTCGACGGGGAACCCGTCTACGCCCGCCAGGTGGGATGGACGCCGCTCGTCGAGGCGCCGCGCATCGCGAAGCGGCTGGGCGTGGCGCGCGCCTGGATCAAGAACGACAGCGTCTCGCACCCGTCGCTCTCGTTCAAGGACCGCGTGGTGGCCGCCGCCTTCAACGCGGCCGCCTCGTTCGGGATACGCACCGTGGGGTGCGCATCCACGGGCAATCTCGCCAACGCCGTCGCCGCGCAGGCGGCTCGCGAGGGGCTCGAGGCGTGGATATTCATTCCGCACGATCTCGAGCTGGGGAAGATCGTCAACAGCAGCGTGTTCGCGCCGAAGCTCGTCCGCGTGCGCGGCACCTACGACGACGTGAACCGGCTCTGCGCACAGGTGGCCGATCGCTTCGGCTGGGGCATCGTCAACGTGAATCTTCGCGCGTACTACGGCGAAGGCTCCAAGACGATGGCCTTCGAGATCGCCGAACAGCTGGGATGGCGGCTACCCACGGCCGTGGTGGCGCCGATGGCGGGCGGCTCGCTGGTGACCAAGCTGCGCAAGGGCTTCGGCGAATTCGCGAAGGCGGGGCTGGTGGAGGGCGCGGCGCCGCGCATCTTCGGCGCACAGGCGTCGGGGTGCGCGCCCATCGCTCGCCTCGTGCAGAACGGCGGCGAGCTGATTCCCGAGATACCACACACCATCGCGCGCTCCATAGCGATCGGCAATCCCGCTGATGGGCGCTACGCGGCACGCGCGATGGTCGAGAGCGGCGGGTGGGCCGCACACGTGAGCGATGAAGACATCGTGAAGGGGATTCGCATCCTCGCCGAAGAGGGAGGGATCTTCACCGAGACCGCTGGCGGAGCGACCGTGGCGGCGGCTCTTGCGCTCGCCGCCGAGGGGCGCTTCTCTCCCGAAGACGAGGTGGTGCTCTGCATCACCGGCAACGGTCTCAAGACCGTGGAAGCGCTGCAAGGCGCGCTGCCGGAATCGCCCGTCATCGATGCGCGGCTGCGCGAGGTGGCCGCGCTCGCGGCCGACGCGGCGGAGAAGGCATGACCGCGGTTCGCGTGCGGGTTCCGGCGTCGACCTCCAACCTCGGGGGCGGCTTCGATTGCGTCGGGATCGCGATCGATCGCTGGCTCCGGGTTGATGCGCGCGTCGCGAGCGAGGGTGCGGACGCCGTGCGGCTCGTGCGCGGCGGGACGCTCGGCGTCATTGGGTGCGCCCCGACCGACGATCTGATCTACCGGGGCTTCGCGATCGCCTGCGATGCCGCGGGACACGACATCCCGCACGGTGTCGTGCTCGACGCCCGATCGGACATCCCGGTGGGGCGCGGGCTCGGGTCGTCTGCCGCAGCCCTCCTGGCGGGAGCCGCGGCCGCCAACGCGCTTCTGGATCTCGGTCTGACCGATGATGACATCGCGCAGCTCTGCGCCGAGGTGGAAGGACATGGCGACAACGTAGGCCCGTGCCTCCTCGGCGGCGCGGTGTTCGCCCCTCTCGGAACGCCGCGCGGGCTCATCCTCGCGGCGATCGCCGTGCACTCCTCTCTGCACCTCGTGTTCGCGGTGCCCGATTTCCCCGTGGACACGCACCGCGCGCGCGCCGCGCTTCCCGCCTCGCTCTCCCACGCCGAGGCACGATTCGCGGCCGCGACGAGCGCCGCTCTCGTACTGGGGCTCGAGCGCGGAAACCATGCACTGCTCGCCGTCGGCCTCGAGGGACCGCTCCACATCCCGTACCGGCGATCGCTCGTCCGTGGTTACGACGACGTAGTGGACGCCGCGCGCAACGCGGGAGCGATCGGTGCCACGCTCAGCGGATCGGGCTCCGCCATCGTGGCGCTCGTCGAGCCGCCGCAGGCGAGCGCCGTGGCGGAAGCGATGACGAGTGCGTGGGGCTCCATCGGGGTGGGGGCGGCGTCCTTTACATCTCCACCCTGCCCCGAGGGCCTGCAGGTGGAGCGCGTTTCCGATCCGGGGGGCGCCGTCACCGATGCGCCAGCGGAACATCCGCGCGCGTCACATATTTCATCTACTACGAGGTAACGACGTGAGTATCACCGTGCATCTACCCAACCTGTTGGCACGGCTCGCCGCCGACCAGCCGTCCATCGAGGCGGAGGGCGCCACCGTTGGCGACGCGATCGACGACGTGATCAACCGCTTCCCCGCGCTCGGCCCGCGCCTTCGCGACGAGCAGGGAAAGCAGTATCCCTTCGTCACCCTCTACCTCAACGACGAAGACATCCGCTTCCAGGGCGGCTTCGCCGCACCGGCGAGCGATGGCGACGAGTTGATCATCGTACCGACAGTAGCTGGAGGCTGACTTCCATGAGCGCGACCGATGCGGTCACCGATCCGGTAGCGACGCGGCTCGCCGAGCTTCCGGAGCTCGACAACGAAGAGGTGCTGCGCTACAGCAGGCACCTCATCATCCCCGAAGTGGGGCTCGAGGGGCAACGGCGCCTCAAGGCTTCGCGCGTGCTCCTCGTGGGCGCGGGCGGACTCGGCTCGCCGCTCGGTCTCTACCTCGCCGCTGCAGGCGTCGGTCACCTCGGCCTGGTGGACTTCGACCTGGTGGATCTGACCAACCTGCATCGACAGGTGATCCACGGAACGAAGGACCTCGGCCGCCCGAAGCTCGACTCCGCGCGCGACCGGATCGCCGACGTCAACCCGCACGTGCATGTAGAGACGTACGACACCCGGCTCACGTCGCAGAATGCGCTCGAGATAGTTCGCGGTTACGACGTCGTCATCGACGGCACCGACAACTTCCCCACTCGCTACCTGGTGAACGACGCCTGCGTGCTGAGCGGAATTCCCAACGTTTACGGGAGCATCTTCCGCTTCGAGGGACAGGTGTCGATCTTCGCCACGGAGAACGGCCCCTGCTACCGCTGTCTCTTCCGTGAGCCGCCCCCTCCGGGACTCGTGCCCAGCTGCGCCGAGGGCGGCGTGCTCGGTGTGCTCCCCGGTCTGGTGGGCATGTTGCAGGCGACCGAAGCGATCAAGCTTCTCCTCGGGATCGGCCAGCAGCTGATCGGCCGGCTCCTGCTCGTGGATGCGCTCCGCGCACAGTTCCGCACTCTCAAGCTGCAGCGCGACCCCGAGTGCCCCGCGTGCGGCACGCACGAGCTGAAGGAGCTCATCGACTACGAGGAGTTCTGCGGCCTGCGCAAGGCAGCCGCCGAAGCGCGCGCCAACGCCGTCCCCGAGATTACCCCCTCGGAGCTCGCCACCCGCCTCGCGCGCGGCGACGACGTGGATCTGATAGACGTGCGCGAGCCGCACGAGTGGGAGATCGCCCGAATTCCCGGCGCCCGCCTGATCCCCCTCGGCTCCCTCGCCGAAGCGCTCTCCACCCTCGACCGCACCCGCGAGATAGTGGTCCACTGCAAGGGCGGCGGCCGCAGTGCCAAAGCCGTGCGCCAACTCCTGGACGCCGGCTTCGTGAACGTGACCAACCTCGCGGGCGGGATCACGAGATGGAGTGACGACGTGGACCCGGGAGTGGCGAAGTACTGAGAAACGAGAAAGCAGAAAGCAGCGAAAACCTCAGGGGCCGACGGGGTCAGGTCTTTAATTTCGAGCCGTATGGGCTACCGTCCATACGGCTCGAAATTAAAGACCTGACCCCGTCGGCCTTGTTCGAGATCTCGCTCTACGAGCCGTTCCTGCTCTCTGCTTTCCGCTTTCTGCTTTCTATTTTCTCGCTCCCCATCGCCCCCAGGAGGTACGTCAAATTCGCCGTTCCATCCATGATCGGCTCGTTCGTCGAATAGTCCCCGATGTCATCGTGGTAGACTATGAAGCCGGTGTTGAACGGGGCGTATTCGTCGGCGTCGTGGAGAGAGATTCCCTTCAGGTTCTGGAAGATCGAGCGGTAGACGGGGCCGTCGAGGAGGCCGCCGGTGAGCTTGTCGACGCCGAGTTTGTCGGCGACAACCGAGTGGGGGTCTTGGGCGGTGACACCGCCGGCGGGTAGACCCACCACCATCGATACGCCCCACGGATTCACGCCGAAGAGCCAGTCGAGCGCGGCGGTCTCGTATTCCAGGTAACGATCGTCGCCGGTCATCACGCGGTAGAGGTGCGCCTGCGTGGCGAACGATGTCATCAGGTTGTTGGAGCACCAGATGAAAGGGATGCCGATGCGGAAGCCATTGTCGGCGCGCCCCGCCACGCGCTCGATGCCGCGGCGATAGTAGTCTGCCATCACCCGCTTCGCACCCTCATCGGCATTGCGCCAGATCTCGTAGTGTCCGGCGTTGTGCCAGGGGAACCACTCGTAGTGGCGAGCGGTGTCGGCACCCATCCACGGCGTCACCGGCTCGCGCGCAGCGTACTCGATCGCCTGCCGAACGTAGCTGCTGTCGCCCGTGAGCGAGAAAAGCTCGGCGGCACCCAGCTCCATGTCGTCGGTCCAGTTGCCTTCCTCGTAGAAGTACGGGGCGGTACCGGGCGCGGTCTGGCAGACGCCCGGGTGCGCGCGGCCGATATCGTAGGCCTGGCGCGCACGCTCCGCGAGCAGCCTGGCGAACTCGGGATCGCGATCCTCGAGCAGTTCCGAGCCGAGCGCGAATGCCGACGCGTACTTGCCCGCCGTGGATGCCAGGCCATCCGAGCGATTCTTGTACTTGAAGAGCCCCTGCGGTCGACCGGTGCACGGGTAGACCGGGCGCGCTCCACCCTTTCCCCAGCCGTAATCCACCGAGTCGGTGGTGGGGAGGTCCCAGAACTGGTGGTCGCGGTCGTCGGCGATCTGGTTATAGACGTTGCCGTCGCCGGGGAACATGAGCGTGAGCCACTCGAGCCCGTGACGCGCTTCATCCAGGACATCCGGAATCCCGTTCGCACCAGGGAGTCCGTCGGCCGCGAAGTGATCGCCGAAGGCGTCCGGGTTGTCGCGGTACGCCATGAGCATCTGGAATGTCGCGGTGGCCGACGTCGTCACGTACTGCAGGTAGTCCGATGCATCCGCCCAGCCGCCGGTGGCCGGGATGTACTGGCCGCCCCGCACGGAGTCGTCCACGATTATCCCATCGTGCGTGTGCACCGAGTCGCGGAAGAGCGGGTTGTAACCCGAGCGCTGCTCGCGCATGTAGTAGAGCAGCGTGTCGGCCGCGCCGGCGTACGCGTTCGATGCGATCCGGAAAGTTCGCGACCTCAGATCTCCCGCCACGACGTTGTAATCTCCTTCGGTCGCGAGCGCGGAGAAGTCGAGCCGGTAGGTCTCCTTGCACGGCCCGAACGCGCTGCTCTTCTCGGCCTTCGCCGGCCCGAAGACGCGCTTCCCTGCTTCATCCACCACCTCGAACGAGCCGAGCGTGGTCGGTGCGAGAGAGCACACCACGGCCACCTTGTGCCCCGTCGGGAGGTAGCCGATCTGGTTCACGCGGATGAAGCTCGTTGCGCTGTCCGTCGGCGCGGGTGGAGCTCCGGCCGGGCCGACGCCGCCGTGGCAGGCGGCAACGCTGAGCAGAACGCAGAGAGAGAGAAACGGCGCGAAGAGCGTCGTACGGCAGAGTCGATCGATTGTGAGCATCACGCTGGCTTGAGGACCATGAGTGCGAGAGCGATGAGCGGCGCGATGGTCGCTATGCTGCCCCAGAGCGCCCAGCTCGAGGAAAGGCGGGAATACGCCGCTCGGTCGAAGTCGCGGCCTTCCGTGGCTGCGCCCGCGATCGCCAGCATGCGCCGCTGAAGCGGGCCAAGCTTGATCATGAAGACGAGCGCGGAGATGACGATGAGCACGATAGACCAGGTGATCCACGGCGAACCGAGCGAAACATGTCCGATTCCAGCGGCAGCGAAGCCGAAGATCACCAGGAGAATTGCACCGGGCATCGTGAACCAGCGGTCAGCGCGATTGATACCCGCCATGGTGTGCGCGATGATGCGCGGATCGCCCGACCGGTCGGCGTAGAGCTTCCAGAAGATCCCGATGATGACATTCCCGAGAAAGAGCACCACGGCCAGCACGTGGAGCGTCTTCATCACCAGGTAGCCGGTTGTCACGGCGTCACTCCCCCTCGGGAATCACCAGCCAGAGCAGTACGTACACGAGCAGCCCGGGGAAGGCGGCAGAGAGCGCCGAGACCACGACGTAGATGACGCGCGCCAGAGTGACGTCGATCCCCATGTAATTCGCGATCCCCGCGATCACGCCGGCCACCATCCGGTTCGAGCGCGAGCGGCGCAGCGCCCTATGCGTATCCGTTTGCATGTCGCCTCTCCATTCTCCGAAGTTGGACACGATGTCTAGCAGCTTCTACAGCGTTTCGCCAGCACCCGAGGCGCTGGCGCAGAAAGCGAGGCTATCCGGCAAGGAACGTGCAGGTCTATATCCCTCGAAAGAGCACTACCGAAGCGACGGACAGCAACCGGAGGAATCGATGGTCGAACAGAGCACTCGATACGGAATGCGCACGACCATGGAGCTCCCCTTCGAGTTGGCGCTCGACCGCACGCGCAAGGCGCTCGCGCGCGAGGGATTCGGCATCCTCTCCGAGATCGACATGGCGACGGCGCTCAAGCGGAAGCTCGACGTCACCTTCCGTCCGTACGTCATACTCGGAGCGTGCAACCCGCAGCTGGCGCACCGTGCACTCACCCTCGAGCACGAGCTGGGGCTGCTTCTCCCCTGCAATGTGGTGGTGTACGCCGACGACGAACAGGGGAGCAGCGTCGTGGCAGCGCTCGATCCGGTCGAAGCGCTGGGCCTCTCGGAGAGCGAGGAGCTCCGACCGCTCGCGGAAGAGATCAGAACGCGCCTCGAGCGGGTTCTGAAGGAGGTTTCCGAGGTCTGAAGGAGGTCTCCGAGCTCTGATCGTGTCAATCAGCCAACCTTTTACCAGGGAAGCATCCATGCGTACCAAACTCGCTGGATTCCTCGCCTCCGCTCTCGTAATCCCGGCCCTCGCAGCGATCCCGGCAATCGCCCCCGCACAGCAGTCGAGCGACTCGGCATCGAGCAACTCCGGTGCGGGCAGCGCCGCATCCAGCAACCCCGTGTCCGACGCGCTGCGCACCTCGCTGAAGCGAGCCGAGGAGAATCTGGTCGCCGCTGCCAGGGAGATGCCGGCGGAGAAGTACAGCTTCTCGCCGACGCCAGCCCAGATGAGCTTCGGCAAGCTCGTGCTCCACGTCGCCGGGGCCAACAACTTCATGTGCTCGACGATATCCGGCAACGAGGCGCCAGAGCGCTCGAAGCTCGAGCCCGGCGATACGAAGGACAAGCTCGTTTCCGCGCTCGAGCAGTCGTTCCAGTACTGCAATACCGCGCTCGCCAACCTCACCGACGCCAACCTCGGCGAGGAGGTCCCGTTCTTCGGCGGCCGGAAGATCTCGCGCGCTTCCGCAGTTCTGGGGCTCGCCGAAGACTGGGGCGACCACTACAGTCTCGCGGCCACCGAGCTGCGCCTCAACGGACTGCTGCCGCCCACAGCGAAGCGGGGGGAGCAGTAGCAGAATTCGGGATGCAGGGAGGCACGTGAAGACGAAGGGAGCACCCATAGACGTCTATGGGTGCTCCCTCCTCGCGCGGTGCAGATCGGCGGCAGGCGGCGCCGAGGTTGCGCCTACTTCTGCACTCCGTTGGCGCTCACCGCACCCTGATCGGGGTGCAGCGTCCGCTCGAAGAACGCCCAGGTGCGGTTCCACGAGTCTATCTGGGCCGGCGAGTCCTCACGCTCCAGCGTCACCGGGTTCACGCGCCTGCTGAACGAGTGCCCCGCGCCGTGCGGACCCGGAGCCGGATCCACGTAGATCTTCGTCTCCGCAAGATCGGGCTTCAATGCGCGCAGTGTGTACACCATCTGCTGATCCTCCACGAAGTCCACATCCGTGTCGTTCGTGGCAACGTGCACCAGGATCGGCTTCGTGAGGTTCGAGGCGTGGAAGACGGGAGAGCGCTTGATGTACTCCTCCCGGTTCTCGAACGGGAGCCCCTGGATCCCCTCCTGAGCGGCGTAGCTGCGCTGGTAGCCGGGTCCCTTGTACGAGAGGCGGAAGACGAGGTTCGTCACCGGCACGATGGCCGCCCCGCCCTTGAACGGCTGGTCGTCGCCGCGGAAGAGCACGTGAGCCGTGATGAATCCGCCGTGGCTCCAGCCCATGATCCCCAGCCGCGTGGTGTCCACGTACGGGAGAGTGGCGAGATAGTCCACCGCCGAGATCACATCGTCGACCTCCTTCCCGCCGTAATCGATCGCCTTGTAGAACTCCTCGCCGTAGCCCGTGCTCCCACGATAGTCCGGCGTGATTATCACGTAGCCGCGCTGTACCGCCTCGCGGATGAAGGGTAGGTAGTCCTCGGTCATGTTGCTGTGCACTCCGCCGTGCACCCAGACCATGGCCGCGTGTCCCTTGGGCCCGCGCTTCTCCAGCGGAGCGAAGAGGTACGCCGGGATCTCCATCCCGTCTACGCGGCTCTTGTACGTCACCTTGCGGAACTCCATCACACCCTTGCTGCGAGCGGCGTAGATGCTGTCGGTCGCGCGCTTCTCCTGCATGTCGCGCTCACAGCGGCAGGTGGGGAGGTCCGAAGGCTTCTTGCTCACGTAGAGCTCTCTCGCGCGCGCCGAGTCCATCACGACCTGCTGCCGCTGCCGGCGCTGCCGTTGCTGCGCGTTGGCGGGTCGCTGCGCGTTGGAGGCTTGCTGCGCCTCTGGCTGCTGTGCCGCGGGCTGCTGCGACGTTGTAGTCTGGCCGGTAGCACACGCGGCGAGTGGGAGAAGGAGAGAAGCGGCGAAGAGTGCGACCTTGCGACGCACGACGTCGCGGCGCGACGAGGTAGATGGCGGGCGGGACATGAGCAGGATCCTCACTGGCGGAGTTCCGGTTGGTTGGAGCGTGCGTGCATCCGCTGCGCTCGGCTTCGAGCTACGGGGCCCGCTCCCGGGAAGGGCGTTGCCGATTCGCAACACAGTAACCGCGAAACCGGCTAGATTGAAGGTTGATCCCGACGGAGATGCAGATGATCCAGGAGATTCACTTCGAAGATGGCGGCCGCACCTTCAAGTGCAACGTCGAGCAGCCGCACGGCAGCCGCCCCGAAGCGTGGTGGTGGTTCGCAGTCACCGGCGACCAACATCGCTACGCACCATTCCAGGCAGCCGCTGACGATACCGAAGCTACGGTTCGCTCACGTATCGCCGCCTACTACAGCGACCTCCTAGAGCGCCGCGCTCACCCTTCCCCGCCACGGAGCCACTGGTCAAGGAGGAGGGAGAGCTAGGGGAGAGAGAAGGCAGAAAGCAGAAAGCAGTGATCGACCTCGGGGGTGAGGGCTGTAAGTAAGAAGCCGTCATCCGCGCGATCTAAAGCCGTCATCCCCGCGAAAGCGGGGACCCATGTTAGCCAGACTGAACATGGGTCCCCGCTTTCGCGGGGATGACGGCGTTCGGTGTGCAGTTCCTGCTTCCTGCTTCCTGCTTCCTTGCCGTTCACTGCTTTCTGCTCTCTGCTTTCTGCTCTCTGCTTTCTGCTCTCTGCTTTCTGCTTTCACCCCACTCTCATCCGCACTCCGAAAACCCGCAAACATGGCACTTCACGCACCCTTCCGCGTACTCGAGCTGCGAGCCGCAGTCGGGGCAGGTGCCCATGAAGGCGGCACCGTTGCCGAGTGAGTCGAGGCTCATCTGCATCTCGGGGCCAGCATTGACGGCAGTAACCTGCTCGCGTGCGGGCGCCGCTGCTACCCTCGGAGCTGCGGGGGTCTCGGGCTCGTCGAGCAGCTCCTGCTGAACACCCTGCTTTTCGCGATACCACATCTCGATCGCTATACCGATCGCATCGGGTACCGACAGCACCTTGTTCGGGCCGAGTCCGATCGGGCGATCGGATGCGATGCCGCGGAGCTGGCGGTGTACCTGCATGATCGGGATTCCGGAGCGGAGCGAGAGCGAGATCAGGCGGCCCATCGCCTCCACGTCCGCCATCGCAGCGCCGCCGGCCTTGCCGAGCGTGATGAACACTTCGAATGGCTGGCCGCGATCGTCCTCGGTGATCGTCACGTACATCGTGCCGAGCGGGGTGTCCATCCGGCGCGTGGTGCCGCGCAGCATGTCGGGGCGCGATCTCTTGGCGCGGCGCTGCGCGTTCTCGGCCTCGCTCTCGTAGAGCGCCTTCTTGAGCCGCTCGATCTCGGCGTCGGCCTCGGCGAGCTGGCCCTGCAGCTCACCGAGCTCCCGCTTGTCGGTCGTGCCGCCCTCGCGCGCCGCCTTCGCCTGCTCGGTGGCGCCGGTGGAGAGCACCTGGTTATCGCGCGAGCCGTCGCGGTACACGGTCACACCCTTGCAGTGCAGCTCGTGCGCCAGCTCGTAGATCGTGCGCACGTCGTCCACCGTCGCGGTGTGCGCGAAGTTGGTGGTCTTCGAGATGGCAGAGTCGCAGTGCTCCTGGAAGGCAGCCTGCATGCGGATGTGCCACTCGGGCGAGATCTGGTTGGCGGTGACGAACACGCGCTGCCAGCGCTCCGGCACCTCGGGGAAGTCGATGCTGCCGATCTTGGCGATCCGCTCGATCAGCTCCTCGGAGTACCACCCCTCACGCTTCGCGATCTCGAGGAAGTCCTCGTTCACGTCGGGCATCATCACGCCCGCCTGGTTGCGCATGAACGCGACGGCGAAGAGCGGCTCGAGCCCCGACGAGCAGCCGGCGATGATGGAGATCGTCCCGGTGGGCGCGATGGTGGTGACGTTGCAGTTGCGGAGCATCTGCATCGGGCGGATGCGATCGCCGTTCTCGTCGCGCGCGCAGGTCTCGTCGGGCCCCCAGATGGAACGCGCCCACTCGGGGAACGGTCCGCGCTCGTTGGCGAGCCGCTCGCTCTCGCGCTTCGACTCCACGTCCACGAACTCCATTACCTTCCGCCCCATCTCCACGCCCTCGGGCGAGTCGTAGGGGATGCCGAGCCGCACGAGCATGTCGGCGAAGCCCATCACACCGAGTCCGATGCGGCGGATACGCTTGGAGAGCGCGTCGATCTCGGGGAGCGGGTACTTGTTGACGTCGATGATGTTGTCGAGGAAGTGCGTGGCGAGGTATATGTCGCTGCGCAGGGCATCCCAGTCCATCACGCCGTCATTCACGTAGTAGCCGACGTTGATGCTTCCGAGATTGCACACGTCGTAGGCGAGGAGCGGCTGCTCGCCGCACGGGTTGGTCGCCTCGTAGCTCCCCAGGTGCGGAACGGGGTTGTAGCGGTTGGCCTCGTCGATGAAGAACACGCCGGGCTCGCCGGTGCGCCAGGCACCGTCGATCATCTTGTTCCATACTTCGCGCGCGTCGAGCTCGCCCGCCTTCTCACCGGTGCTCGGGTTAATGAGGTCGTAGCTCTTCCCCGCCTTCATCGCCTCCATGAACTTCGACGTGACCGCCACGGAGATGTTGAAGTTCACGATCTGCGTGAGGTCTTCCTTGCAGGTGATGAACTCGAGGATGTCGGGGTGATCGATGCGCAGGATCCCCATGTTCGCGCCGCGCCGCGTGCCGCCCTGCTTCACCGCGTCGGTGGAAGCGTCGTACAGCTTCATGAACGACACGGGACCCGAGGCCACACCGGTGGTGGAGCGCACCATCGATCCCTTGGGGCGCAGACGTGAGAACGAGAAGCCGGTGCCGCCGCCGCTCTGGTGGATGAGCGCCATCGAGCGGAGCGTGTCGTAGATCCCGTTCTGACCGTTCGAGAGCGAGTCCTCCACGGGGAGGACGAAGCACGCCGAGAGCTGTCCGAGCGGACGTCCCGCGTTCATGAGCGTGGGCGAGTTGGGCTCGAAGCGACGCTCGGTCATGAGCCGGTAGAACTCCTCGGCCACGGCTTCCACGGCTCCCTCGCTCGCGCCGTAGCGCTGATCCGCACCAGCCACCACGGTGGCCACACGCCAGAACAGCTGCTCCGGTCGTTCCACCGGCGCGCCACTCGAGTCCTTGACCAGATAACGCTTCTCCAGAACGATCCGCGCATTCTTGGTCAACGACACGGGCGTGGCGGGCGGCTTGGATGGCAGGGACATAGTGACGACTCCTCGGTTG
>DASSNL010000012.1:0-5688 GCA_035688075.1 Gemmatimonadaceae bacterium | reverse complement strand
GGAGGTGGCGGCGCGGCGGCGGGGGAGCGGGATGACCGCTGAGGTGATCCAGCTGCAGGCGCCGTTGCGCGAGCTGGAGCAGGAGCCGACGATGCGCGAGATCGAGGTGTTGCAGCTGATCTCGGACGGCCTCGTGAACCGTGAGATCGGCGAGCGCCTGTTCCTGAGCGAGGAGACGGTGAAGTCGCACGTGCGTCACCTGCTCGCGAAGCTGCAGGCGCGCTCGCGCGCGCACGCGGTCGCGGTCGGCTTCCGCCGCGGCCTGATCGGCTAAGCGTCGCCGCCTGTCGACAAGGCTGTGGAGAAGGAAAAGGCGCCGGGCGGACGAACCACCCGACGCCTCTGAATTTCAGGTCTCGCGCTATCCTGGCGGGCCGGAATCCCTCGCTAGGGGGATGTCCGACCCTCTGTGGATAACGGACGATCCGACGGCTCTACCAGGAGCGGATGTTGCCCAAGGCACCAGCCCGGGCGAGACGAGCGAGCTTACGCATTTGAACTCCCAGAATCGGGGACTGACGGCACCGGCAGCTTATACCCCTTTTGGGGGAGTCGCAAGGGTTTCGAGGTTCTTGCGGTCCCGATCTGTCGCTGACCGCAACTCTGCGATCTGGGCGGCAACGCTCTGTGGCGCGGCGACTGTAGTCGCTTTGGCGTTGGCCGCCGCAGGCTATGGCGCGCGGCCGCTTTGGGTGGTCGTCCTCTTTGGGCTCTTCGCTGCAGTCGCCGAGCGGCAGGCGGTCTTCATCACCGAGCGCATCGAGATGTCGGTCGCGTTCCTCCCGTTGGTTTTCACCGCTGTCGCATTTGGTCCGCTTGCGGCCTTTCTAGCCGGCGCCGTTTCCAACGCGGCTGATTTTCGGCCGCCGCTGCGGGCGGCGGTTTACACGCCCGTCCGTGCGATCACCGGTGCGGCCACAGGAGTAGTGGCATGGACCGTCGTGCCGCACGCGCGGGGATTCGTCGACTACCTCATCATGAGTCTGGCCGCCTCACTCGCGAACCTGCTGACAGACGCGCTCTTCAACGCGGCGACATTGACGGTTCGACGGGTCGGCCTCAATGGCTTCTTGGGGACCGTCGGGCCGCTCTTCCTTCTCGCCGTGCCGCTCTACGTCCCCCTCATCGCGCTCTTTGGTTATGGCTACAAGCTCTACTCGCTCTGGGTTGTCGTCGCCTTCTTCCTTCCAGCGCTCGCGCTCCAGCGACTCATCCATCTCTACCAAGAGCAGCGCGAAGCGACCCGACGCCTGGCGGCCGCAAACGAACGCCTCAAGCGTGCGAACCTCTCGTTCGCGACCGCACTGGTTGCAACTCTGGACGCCCGCGACCGTTACACCGCGGGTCACTCGGCCGCTGTTGCGATCTATGCGCGAGATATCGCGCAGCGGATCGGCCTGAGCCGGGAGGAGCAGGACCTAGCGCACCTCTGCGGGCTGGTTCACGACGTCGGGAAAATCGGTCTTCCGGCTGGTCTGCTCGAAAAACCTGGTTCTCTGACACTTGAAGAGCGCCGCCAGATGGAGAAGCACTCGGAGATCGGCGAGCAGATCCTGCGGAAAGTTGACGACTACGGGGAGATCGCCGACGTGGTTCGCCATCACCACGAGCGCGTTGACGGCCTTGGTTACCCCGATGGGCTCATGGGTGATGCAATTCCTCTCCTCGCGCGGATCATTGCCGTCGCAGATGCGTATAACGCAATGACGTCCGATCGGCCCTATCGAGATGCGCTACCTAGCCGTGTCGCCCGCCTTCGCCTCGCGCAGGCGGTTGAGAGCCAGTTCGATACGGCGGTCGTCGCTGCCTTCGAGGCGATCTTGGCCGGAGCAGGTGAGGACTACAGGACTGGCTGTGGTGAACGATTTACGCTTCACCACATGCCTACGCCAGCTGCCGATGCTGATTCGGCACTGGCTCCGGCACAGACTGCTAACTAGCTCGGGGGCTCGACGGACATGCGTGCGGCCTCGACGCGCGACCGTACCCCGAGCTTTTCAAGGATATGTCGTACATGCACCTTCGTTGTGGACTCGCTTATGAAGAGTAGGCGTGCGATCTCGGGATTGGTCAGGCCCTGGGCGATGAGTTCGTGGATTTCTTGCTCCCGGGGTGAGAGTCTTGCCGCTGGACGTGCGGCGCGGGGGATCTGGAGCCCTAGTCGGCGCGCAATGACCGTGTCGTTTGACGCATGAAACACTTCCCGCAGCTTGCTGCGCGAGCCGCTGTCTTGCTCAGCCAGTAGGCGTGCAAAGTCTGGCGATGCGCGCGAGGCCATCACAACGACATCCCAACCCCCGATCTCGGACGTCATCTTTAGGAATGCTCCGGCGGAGACACGGGTCGTCGAATCCGCGAGGAGTTCGGTGGCCGCGCATAGGCATCGGACTTCTGCCATTCGCGAGACGCGGGTTGCCTCTGCCGCAGTCTTGAGCGCGAGAGTATTGTCTCCGCGTGCCGCGAGGATGAGCGCGCGAAGGCCGAGGTGCTCCCCTCTTGTCCAGCGATCGATGCTTCGGTCCATGTCCAGGGCCAAGGAATCGAAGGCGCGATTCAGATCACCAATGGTGATGTAGAGTCGCGCGCGTTCGATCGCGCGGCTCGCATCCACGAACTGATCGCTCTGCGGCTGTACGCTTCGATCGAGATCCGCGAGCGCGCGCTCGGCGACTCGGATTTGTCGTAGCCCAACGGCCGCTCGCACCTGGTTGAGCAAGGCATGCCACTTGACGAAGTCGAGCTCGTACATGCTCGCGACAGCGAATTCCTGTTCCGCGAGTTCGAGGCTCTCTTGATAACTCCCGGCAAACGCGGCCGCTCCGGAACTTAGATTGAGGAACGCCGTGCTGACCATTGGATCAACGTTGTCCTCGACGAGCGGGATCGCTGTCTTCGCTTCGGTTCGTGCGGCGTCGAGACCTCCTTCAAGCATTCCTATACGGATGATCCCGTGAGCGACCCGCAGGAGTTGCTCCGGACTTGCCTCCGTCTGTGCCTCGAACTTCTGGAGGTGCGCTGAAGCATCCTCGCGCTCCTCGTCGACCGCTTGGATGAATGCGGTCCACAGGGCGGCCGCTGTCGTGTCCGCGGAGCTCGCCAACCTGATCGCTTGCGCTCCATGCTGCCGTGAGAGCGAGAGCTGGTTTGAGAGGCTCGCAGCACTTGCAACCACGAGATGCGCCCTGGCGGCAAGGTCTTCGTCCAGAACCTTCCCGGCTAGCCTCCCGCGCGATATGGCGCGCGCGAAATCGCCCTCGCGAAGAGCGACCTCCGCATCGGCGAGATCGACGAGGCCCGAGGAGTGTCCGATTCGCCGGCCGACGGCTACCCACCTTCGAAGCATCCCGACGCGGGTCGGGGCGAGAAAGTGCGGGATTGCGGCCTCGAGCGCTCGACTGGCGTAGGCCGGGAGATCGGTCATCTCCGCCGCCGTGAGCGCTTCGTCCCAGCATCCCAGCGCGATCAGTCGAGCGAGGTGCTCTACGAAGGCCCCCTCGTCAGAGCGGACGCTAGATTTCAGCTCCTCGAGCAGCAGGTCGCGCAGCAACGGGTGGACCTCAAAGCTGGCATCACCGCCGATCCGCGCGAGACCGAGGCGGGTCACCTCTTCCGTAAAGGCCTGCGCGGAACCGTCGAGCAGCAGATCAATAGTTGCAAGATCGCTGACTCCCGCGGCTGCGGCGAGCGTGAGACCGCGATGGGTCAGAGCTGTAGCCGTTCCCATCAGTTCGGTCGCGAGATACTCGAAGAGCACTCGACCAGCGACTGACGTTCTCGGTAGATCCGCCGCCCGCCTCATGGCCGCGAGCCCCAGAACGGCTGGCCATCCGCGGGCGGTCTTCACCAGGGCCGTCTGATCGTTGAGGCTCGTCTCGCAGGAGAGAACCGAGCGGGCCTCTGCGTCGGTCATGGCCAGCTCGTCGATACTGAGCACGATCCCCTCACCGTACGCTTCGAGCCTGGGCGAGAAGCAGCTTGGTCGCGTGCGGCTCGTAATGAGCCAGCGGATACCGAGTCCCTCGATCAGCATCGACAAGAGCTCGTCCGCCTCGGCGGTTCCCGCAGCTTCCCACTCGTCAATGACAAGCAAGACGCTCCGGTCGAGTGCGGAATAGGTCGAAACGAGCGCGCGTCCGAGCGGTCCAGCGTTCGCGTTCACTCGCGCGATAGTCGGGATGCGCTGGGGGTCGCGGGGGATGTCCGAGGCGATCTCCGCCAGCGCCTCGTCGAGTCTCACGGCGAGAACTGCCACGTCTCCCGAGGCGCGTGTCGTTCGGTGCCACACGACGGGTCCCGTCTGGCGTGCCGACCACTGACGCGCGAGGGTCGTCTTCCCGTAGCCCGCCGGCGCCGCGAAAAGCGTCACGCGGGCATCCGCCTCCTCCAGCAGGGAGATCAGGCGCGGGCGCTCGATGATGTGGTCGAGTGCCGGCTGGACGAGCGTCTGGATTGTGCCCTCGATCATCTCTGGTCCCAGCCGACGCCGAGCTACGGGCTTCTCACCCTACTCCCGATGTGGACTCTTGTCACGTATCTCACGAATGGGGCTGCCCGCGTCCGGGACAACCCGGACGCGGGTCGCCGTCAGCCCCCGACGCCGGCAGGTGCCGGCGCTGGCTCCCAGGCGAGCGGATCCTCGCCCGTGAGAGCTCTGAACGCGGCCGGAATCTCCGTCCGCCTCGGCACGCCGAGCTTCGAGCGCAGCGCGTCGCAGTGCGCCTTCGCCGTGCGCGGCGAGATGCCGAGCTGCTCCCCGATCTGGTCGTTGGAACGGCCGCGCGCCAGCTGCGCAACCACCTGGCGCTGCCGCTCCGTGACGTCGGGAGGGGTCTCGTTCGTGCCTTCCATGCCGCGGCACGCTACGACTGCGCCGGACTACGAACCATCGCCCGGCAGGAGTATCGGCTACACGCGCGCGGCGCGGAAGCCGCCGCCGACGAAGCTCGCGTCGTGGCCGCGGCGGTTCGCCTCCGCCAGCTCGTCCTGGCTCAGCGCGCCGATCCGCAGCAGCAGGTCGAACTCGTCGCGCAGGTGCGTCCGCATCATCTCCGGGCCGTCCGTCGCGATCGAGAAGCGGACGCCGTTCTCGACGAAGACGCGGAAGACGTCGCGCACCGCCTGCTCGTCCGGCAGCGCCTTCGTCAGCAGGTTCGAGGTCGGGCAGATCTCCAGCACCACCTCGGTCTCGCGCAGCAGCCGCATCAGCTCCCGGTCGCCGGCGGCGAGGATTCCGTGCCCGATCCGGTCCGGGCGAAGCACCTCCAGGACCTGGCCGACCTCCTCGCGGCCCTTCTCGCCGCCCTCCTCGCCGACGTGGATCGTCACGCCCAGCCCTGCCGCGCGCGCCTCCTCCACCATCGGCTGCACCGCCGCGTAGTCGTACCGCTCGTGGCCGGGGCGCGGGCCGGCGATGTCGATCCCGACGATCCCGCGGGGCGCCCAGCGGATCGCCTTCTCGACGATGATCTCGTTCTGCCGCGCGGTGAACGTCCGGTCCATCATCAGGATCAGGCCCGCCCGCACCTGCCGGTACTCGAGGCTCGCCACGTCGAGGCCGCGGATCGCGGCCAGGATGATGTGGTCGAGGTCGCGCTCGCCGCCGCGGTTCCGCTTCATCGGGTTGAAGCGCAGCTCGAGCGTCGTGATCCCCTGCGAGCGGTAGGCGCCGCCGATCGCGCCGTGCACCGA
>DASSNL010000010.1:0-6316 GCA_035688075.1 Gemmatimonadaceae bacterium | reverse complement strand
GGAGCGCAGCCTCCGCGCAGCCGCCCAGACGAGGGGATGGAACCAGTAGATGGCGCACGCGATGCGGCCGAGCGTGTGACCCAGGAGATCGCGCCTCCGCACGTGCGCCAGCTCGTGGAAGAGGACCGCGCGCCGGCGATCGTCGCTCCAATCCTTGGCTTCTACAGGGAGGACGACGGTTGGATGGAAGATTCCGCAGGCGAAAGGCATCGAGACTCCATCGCTGCAGAGGACGCGCGGAGCTCGAGCGAGATCGAGCCGGTCGGAGACTTCCCACAGCGGCGCTGTCCATTCGGCGGTGTCGAGCGGCCGCGCCTTGCGTACTATCCGGCTCACCGTAGCCATACCCACGAGCAGGCGCGCGAGCAGTGCGAGCGTACCCGCCACCCAGAGGACGGAAAGTAGGAGCCAGAGCTCAGTCATGCTGGCACTGCCTGGTGCGTCCCGGCTAGCAACGCTCGCCCGGGACGTCGGCTCGGATTGCGCGGGGGCGACCTCGCTTCGTGGCTGGGCGGTCGTTTGGGTAGCCTCGGAGTCGCTCGACTGCGCGGTGCGACTCGCTTCGGCGCGCTGCGATCCCGGCAGGGCCGAGTGGTCGCGTTGCACCGCTTTCTGTGCGCCCGCCGTACTCGACTCGTTTGACGGGTCCGAAGTGCTCGACTGCCGCTGCCCCCACGGGGCTATTGTGCCGACGACCGCTCCGAGCGAGCTCGGAAGTACCGTGACTTGCCACGGCATCCAGCGCGAAAGCGCGGGGAGGAGGACGACGCCAGCCAAAGCGCCGACCCACACCATGTGTCGCGAGCCGGCCGAAGCGCGGCGAAGCGCGGCGGACGCGATGAGCGCGAGAAGCAAGAGGAGCGTTGCCTTCCCGAGGAAGAGGAGCACCGGGACAGCGGCCGGCATTGCCGGAAGCGAGAGCTGCGAGAGGATGGATGTCATGGGCTATTTCCCTTTCTTGCGCGCCGCGCGGATGCGCTCCTGCAAGCGGCTGATCTCGGCCTCGCTCAAGCGGGCATCGGAGAGACGCAGCAGAGCGGTGACGGCCTGCTCGGTTGATCCATCGAAGAACGTCCGAACGAGATGCTTCAGTGCATCGGCGCGAGCTTCCTCGGGCGCGCCGGCCGGGAGGTAGACGTAGCGCGGCCCCTCCTCCCTGTGTATCACGTGCCCCTTCTCCTCGAGGATTCGAAGAGTGGCGCGCACCGCCGAATAGCTCGGCGGTTCGGGCATGTTCTCCATCACCTCCGCGACGGTGGCATCGCCGCGCCGGAAGAGGACATCCATGATCTGTCGCTCTCTGCGGCTGAGGTTGCGGGTGGACGGATACCTGGACGTAGGACGCTCGCTGGTCGAAGGTGGACGCATGATTCAGTACGGGTCCGGATCTGCTAAGTTTCCAGCACTTGTTGCTAATTTTCTAGCAGGATCCCGACCTGTCAAGCCCTCCCTTCCAGCGGCCGCGGTGGATGGCGCCCGCTAGATTCTCCAGCACCTCCGATTCATCCTGTCCGTGGATCCCGTGCCGGCCAACTATGATATGAGACACGTCCCATGCACCGTACGCTTCTGTTCGCTCCCTTCATCGCCTTGCTCGGGACAGCCACGTCCTCATGTGCTGCACGCCAGCGCGCGACCGGTGCATCGCCGGCGCGTGCCGCTATTCGCGTAGTCTCCTACAACATCCACGCTGGAAAGGATGCCGAGCAGCATCCCAACCTCGAGCGAGTAGCAGCGGTCCTCGACTCTCTCGATGCGGACATCGTGCTCCTCCAGGAGGTGGACCGCGGCACCGAGCGCTCCGGCAGGGTGGATCAGGTAGCGGAGCTCGAGCGCCTGACAGGGATGCACGGCGCCTTCGCCAAGTCGCTCGATTTTCAGGGCGGTGACTACGGAATAGCGGCGCTCTCGCGCTGGCCCATCGAGAGCACCGAGACGGTTCCACTACCCACCGATCCACCCGCGGATCGCGGTGTGAAGATGTACGAGCCGCGCGTGGCAATCCATGTAGTCGTGTCCACTCCGGCGGGCGCTCTACACGTGGTCGGAACTCATCTGGGCGCCGAGAACGTCAGCACCTTCCGCGACCAGGAGGCGCGAGGGCTCCTCGAACATCTGCGCAAGCACGTCCCGGCTGGTGTGCCGTTGCTGATCGGTGGCGACTTCAACTCCACTCCCGACAGCGACGTTCACGCCGGATTCGCCTCGACGTATCAGGACAGCTGGCAGGCGTGCGGGGCCGGGGATGGCTACACCTTCCCGGCCGACAGCGCCGTACGCCGCATCGACTACCTCTATGTTCGCGGCCTGCAGTGCACCGCCGCACGGGTCGTCGACACGCAGGCATCCGACCACCGCCCGCTCCTCGTGACCTTCCACGCTCCCGAGCCGGCTGCGAGCGAGCAGCGGTGACACGTCGCCCGCCCCACAAAGCTTCCTACCACACAGCGAAAGCAACTTTGAGTCTCTCACGCATCGTCGCTGTCATCGCGCTGATCGCGATGGCTTCCGCGACCCACACCGCGCGCGCCCAGGACAGCGGCAGCGCGCGTCCGCAACGAACCTTCCTCGCCATTGGAGCCCACGCGGGTGACATGGAGATCACCGCGGGTGCGCTCCTCCTCAAGCAGCACGAGCTGGGCGACCGTGTCGTCATCCTGCACCTCACCCTGGGCGAGGGCGGGAACCCGCGGATGTCGCCGGAACAGTACGGCGCGCAGAAGCGCCGCGAAGCGAAGGAAGTCGCGGCCGCGCTCGGCGCCGAGGTGATCTTCGGTCCTTACCACGACGGCGAGATACCGAACGATGAAGCGGCGCGCCGCTATGTGGCAGACGTGATCAGGCAGGTCAAGCCTACCAACGTCATCACGCACTGGCGGCGGAGCATCCACAAGGATCACGCGGCCACCAGCGCGATAGTAGACGACGCGGTGCTCCTCGCCTCGCTCGATGGCGTGAAGACAGCGCACCCCGCCTATCGTGGCGTACGCGGCATCTGGTACGCCGAGAACTGGGAGGATCCCGAAGGCTTCGACCCCTACATCTACGTGGACGTGTCGGGCTTCATCCCGCGCTGGCGCGACGCGGTCTCCAAGTACGAGTTCATCCGGGGCGGCATCTCCGGCTTCCGATACCTCGACTACTACACTGCGCTCGCCACTCTCCGCGGTGCCGAGTCACGCCGCGAGGCAGCCGTCGCCTTCGACATCGACGACATGGGGAAGCGCCGGGTGCTCGACTCGGTGCCGTAGCCGCCGCGCATGGCACGGCTCTGGCCACGTCTCGACGGCATGAGCGAGAGCCAGATGGCCGGCTGGGCCGAGAGGCCGGACGATCGCGAAGAAGAGGCCTCCCCCGAGGAGGTGGAGCAAGCACTCCGGCAGGTGACCCCCAACGAGCACCGCGAGCCGAGGCGCATCGCTGCCCGACACAAGGTACGGATAGCCACCTACGTACTTCTCTTCCTCGGCGCCACGGTCGTCTTCTACCTCGTCCGGCTCGACATCTTCGCGCTCCCCGATCGCTTTCTCCAGCTGGCGCAACGGATAGCGCGCGCCGCGATGTTCGTGATCCTGGTGCTCGGTCTCGGCGCCATGGTCGAGGCGTATGTCGTCTCCCGCCTGGACGATGACGTCTCGCGCTACAACGTGGGCCGCATCGTACGACTCGCCGAAGGGTTGGTCATCGCCTTCATCGTGATCTCGGCGCTCTTCGCGAACTGGTACACGGCGGCGGTTTCGCTCGGAATAGTGTCG
Organism: Gemmatimonadaceae bacterium; assembly: GCA_035688075.1. Classification (GTDB taxonomy): domain Bacteria; phylum Gemmatimonadota; class Gemmatimonadetes; order Gemmatimonadales; family Gemmatimonadaceae; genus JADGGM01. The sequence continues at coordinate 2,561 of DASSNL010000010.1, read as the reverse complement.
GCCATCTTCGGCTTCGCGCTTCAGACGCCGATCTCGAGCTTCATCGGATGGGTATACATCCTGGTGAAGCGGCCCTACAGGGTGGGCGATCGCATCGAGATCGGAGGCGCCACGGGCGATGTGATAGACGTAGGCTACCTGGACACCACCCTCTGGGAGTTCGGCGGTCCGTACATGTCCACCGACCACCCCAGTGGCCGGATCATCAGGTTCCCCAACGCGAACGTGCTCTCGGAGCCGGTCTACAACTATTCGTGGCCGCTCTTTCCGTACATCTGGAACGAGATCTACGTGCAGCTCGCCTACGGTACCGACATTCGCTTCGTGGCCGAGACGATGCAGAGCGTGGTAGCGAAGGAGCTGGGCGACAGCATGAAGGAACGGGTGGACAGATACTGCTCGCTCCTCTCCCGCACTCCTGTCGGTAATCTACAGGTACAATCGAAGCCGGTGGTGAACTTCCGCGTGAACGAGAATACCTGGGTGGAGGGTGTGGTGCGCTACCTGGTCGCACCGCGTCGCGCGGGGGCCATGAAGTCGCTTCTCACGCAGCGCATCATCTCGGCGCTCAACGCGTCACCGGACAAGGTCATGTTTCCCAAGGGCGACTCGCGCTGACCACGGAGCGAGGCAGCGCAGCGGAACGCGCACACCGATAATTGCTTGATTGGCTAAGTATCTATATATCCCAGCCGTGAAGAACTCCGTCTTCAAGGCGCTCGCCGACCCCACCCGCCACTCGCTCGGTACGATCGTCTATTCGTACGTCGCATGGAGACAGGAGAAACGAGCATGAGGTCCCCGGTCCTGGCCGTACTCGCCGCGGTGGGCAGCGTGCACGCGCAACAGCCGAGCGCGCCTGCCACGCGCGTGGAGTTCATCGTCACCGCAGCGGGCGACACCATCGCCACCGAGAGCTACACGCGGGACACCGCGAGAGTGGAAGCGGAAATCGTGGTCGGGCCGCAGAACATGCGCGTCGCGTACACGATGTCGCTCGGGCCCGGAGCTACCGTGTCGCGAATCGCGACCGAAGCACGAAGCTCCAACGCGCCTCCGACCGCCGCGCCGCTGCAGCGAGCCCGCTTCGACTTCGCGCACGACAGTGTTCTCGCGACGATCGGCGACGCCGGCGAGCCATCGCAGCGCTTCGCCGCACCCGAGGGGACGCTTCCTTTCATCAATCTCTCGTCCGCGATCATCGAGCAGATCTTCCTGAGAGCGAAGGTGCTCGGTGGCGATTCGGCGGAGATACCTGTCTTCGCCCTGGCCGGCGGCCGACTCCTCCAGGCGAAGGTGCAGTGGACCGACGCCAGCTCGGCCACCCTCGAACTGGGCGGCGCCACCATCGTCGCTAGCGTCTCACCAGCGGGCGACTTCCTGGGAGGTACGGTTCCTACGCAAGGCGTTCGCTTCACCCGTGTCGGTGTGGGCGACCAGCCGTCCATTCCCACGGCTCCGTCCGCGTCCGCTCCGAAACCCGACTACTCCGCCCCACCCGGTGCGCCTTACAGAGCGGAGGAAGTTCGCGTCCCCGCCCCGAAAGCAGGGATCGAGCTGGCGGGCACGCTCACTCTCCCCGAGCGCGCGCAGGGTACGCGCGTACCGGCCGTGGTGATGATCACAGGCTCCGGTCCCGAGGATCGCGACGAGGCCACGCCAGCGCTCCCTGGCTGGCGTCCCTTCCGCCAGATAGCGGACACGCTGGGTCGCCGCGGCATCGCGGTGCTGCGTCTGGATGATCGCGGCGTGGGCGGGACACCCAGGGGAGCGAGCGAGCCCACCAGTGCGGATCTCGCTGACGACACCCGTGCCGCACTCGAGTATCTGCGCACGAGGTCCGAGATCGACCCCGCTCGGCTCGGCCTCGTCGGGCACAGTGAAGGCGCGATCATCGCGCCCATGGTAGCCGCTACGGACACGGAACTCGTCGCCGTGGTCCTGGTTGCCGGAGCATCGCGCACCGGGCGCCAGATCTCCGACCAGCAAGTCCGCACGGCGATGCAGCACCAGCTTCACCTCAGCGGCGCCGATCTGGACTCGGCCGTGCACGCCAACGACACGGCTCGCAGCGCGTTGCTCGCGAGGTCGCCATGGCTCCGCTTCTGGTTCGACTACGATCCGCTCCCCACGGCGAAGAAGCTGCGCATGCCCATCCTGATCGTTCAGGGCGCGACCGACACGCAGGTGAGCCCTGACCAGGCCGAGGAGCTGGCGGCGGCCATCCGTTCCGGTGGGAACGGAGACGTGACCGTGAAGATCATACCCGAGACGAACCATCTCCTGGTGCGCGACCCCGATGGCTCGTTCACCAACTACGCGAACTTGAAGTCACTCGACGTGAACCCTCTGGTGCTCGGCACGATCGCCGACTGGCTCGCAAAACGAATGCGCTGAGACCGCCCCCCTCTTGCGACACGGGAGGCGCTTTGCCACCTTCGCGCATCCACGCCCGTAGTACTACTGACCAGGTGTGTGAACCTCTTCCAGGCAGGACACCATGGAACAGCAGAACGACTGGACGGACCCCGCGGGAGGACCAGGCGCTTCGGGCGGACAAC
>DASSNL010000007.1:0-36240 GCA_035688075.1 Gemmatimonadaceae bacterium | reverse complement strand
ATAACGGTTTAGCAAACCGTCGCCTTCAGCCTCTCGGCCACCACTCCCTTGTCAGGCGGAGGGCACAGGATTCGAACCTGTATGGGATTGCTCCCGGCGGTTTTCAAGACCGCTGCCTTACCAATTAGGTCTAGCCCTCCGTATCTCCGTAAGATGGTCGAGGTCGAGCTCGATGGCAACGGCGAAGTACCAACGGAGAAGTACCAATGATATACTGTCTCGGGAGCCGTAGCGGCGCGCGCCACGCGCACGGAGTGTGCATCAGGTGCGGCCGCGACGAGCGTGGTGTATCGCGACCTGTTGGAGCCGTGTTTCGGAGTCGGAGGGAGCCTCGCGGCTTCGCCGCCTGGCATACATTATACCGGATCATGGAAACCGATCATCGCGCGTCGGGCGACGCCAAGCCGATCGAATTCGAGAACGATTCGCTGTACAGGCTGCTCGTCGAGAGCGTGGTCGACTACGCCATCTTCCTGCTCGACGCCCGGGGGTACGTAGCGAGCTGGAACGAGGGGGCGGAGCGGATCAAGGGGTACCGTCCCGAGGAGATCATAGGACGGCATTTCTCGACGTTCTACACCGCGGAAGACCTGGCGCGCCACAAGCCCGAGTGGGAGCTCGAAACCGCGATCCGGGATGGGCGCGTGGAGGACGAAGCTTGGCGCGTGCGCAAGGACGGATCGCTCTTCTGGGCGAACGTCGTGATCACCGCGCTGCGCGATGAGACGGGCGAGTTGATCGGATTCGCCAAGGTGACCCGCGATCTGAGCGAGCGGAAGGCGGCCGAGGAGCGAGCGGTGGCAGACGCCAAGCGAATAGCGGAATCGGAGGCGGCCAATCGCGCGAAGTCCGAGTTCCTCGCGGTGATGTCGCACGAGCTGCGCACACCGCTCAATGCCATCGCCGGCTACACCCAGCTCCTCGACATGGGGATACCGGGCGTCGTCAATGACCAGCAGCGCGAGATCCTCCAGCGCATCTCCCGCAGCCACCGGCACCTGCTGGGGCTGATCAACGACATCCTCAACCTCGCACGCATCGAGGCAGGACGCGTGGAGTACCGGATCGAAGATGTCTCGCTCCAGGAGCTGGTTAGCGAGATTCTCCCGATGGTGCACCCGCAGCTCTTGCGAAAGCAGTTGAACTACGCGGAGCGCATCCCGCCGGGGCTGCTCGTTCGTGCCGACCGGGAGAAGGCGCAACAGATCTTCGTAAACCTGTTGGGCAACGCCATCAAGTTCACGCCGCGGCACGGGCGGATAAGTATCGAAGCATCGGTATCCGCCGAGCAACCTTGCATCGTCGCGGTGGCCGTTCAGGACACCGGGCTCGGGATACCCGCCGACAAGCAGGAGACGATCTTCGATCCCTTCGTACAGGTGGACCCGAGCCATACGCGCACGACCGAGGGTTCGGGGCTGGGGCTTTCGATCAGCCGCGACCTCGCCCGCGGGATGGGTGGCGATCTCACCGTGCTGAGCGCGTTGGGCGAGGGGTCCACCTTCACCCTGACCCTCCCGCTGGGCGAGTCAGGGCGGACGAGCGGCTGAAGGCGCGACAGCCCGCCGCTAGCGCCTGGAGGAGTCGGAATCCCCCAGCGGCACGGCGCCGCTCTCGCCGCCGAGCGGCACCGCCGGCTGCGGCTGGAGCGGTGGGGGCGTGAAGAGATCCTCGAGTCCCGTGGCTTTCGCTATCGCCTTGGCATCCGTGACCAGCGAATCGGCCTCCGCGCTGTTCCCCAGCCGCTGCTCCGCCTCCGCGAGCGTGGCCGCCGTAGCGATGTAGAGATAGGGGATCCCGACCGACGCGCGGTCCACCCACCCGTTGCGCGCGGCGAGCGAAGTCGGTGCCTCGAAGTCGTTCTCCCAGAGCCATTCGGTGCGCTTCACATCCATGAAGCCCTCGCCGGGGATCAGCAGCGTGTCGCGTCCCGAAGTGGGTGCTTCGGGGAGGAGCTTGCGCGCGAGCCCCTGGCTGAGCAGGTAGCGCCCGAGCCCGAGCGTCTGCGGGTAATTGCCGGCGGTCCTGCTGAAGTAGATCGGCCGGTCGGGGAACGCATCGTGGATCATCCTCAGTACCACGAGGTCCGCCTTCACGAGAATCTGTGGCTGCACCGTGGCCTCGATCCCCGCCTTCTTGAAGAGCTGCGGTTGGCGGAGCTCCATGCTCGGCGGGAGTGCGTCGGCCTGCTCGATCGTCATGTCGACCGGTGGACCGCTGGGCTTCTTCCACTCCCTGCCACGGTAGATGGCCGGCCCCCTGGCCGAGTCGTACTCGTAGACGGGACGGCGGATGAGCTGCCTCACGTACCAGTCGGTGTTGAGCAACGACGTATTGGCGACCACGACGTCCTTGCGAATTCCCTCGACCTCCTGCGCGTACCAGAGCGGGAAGGTGTCGTTGTCACCGACGGTGACCAGCACACCGTACGGCTCGACCGAATCTAGCAGGTCGTGCGCGAAGTCGCGCGTGTCGGTCTGTCCCGCGCGCGAAGCGGCCGTCCAGTTCGCGAAGAGCGGGATGAGCGCGAGTACCAGGATCCACGACGCGAAGATCCAGCTCTTCCGCTTCGGGAGCTGCACGTACTCCCGACCGATCTTCACGCTTTGCGATCCGAAGAGCGATGCCAGTTCCTCCCACAGGTACACGAGCCCGAGCCCGGCCCACACACCCCAGGCGGAGAAGCTGACGATGAAGAAGTAATCGCGGTCGCGCACCTCGCAGGGAACGCCGGGCGGATTCCCCATGTTCGCGCACTGACTGTGACCGTACTTGAAGTTCAGGTACCAGATCAGCAGCAGCGTGAGCGTGAACATGAACGTTCCGAAGTACCAGAACGAACGACGGTCGCGCTTGAAGTGCACCCAGCCGCCCAGCAGCCCGAGCACCATGAACACCGCGGCCAGGAGCGACTGGAGTCGCTGCCACTCTCCCGTCATGTCGCGGAACCACTGCCAGCTGAAGTACAGCCAGTACATCCCGATCTGGCCAACGAACGGCGCCTGCCGGTCGAAGACCGACGGCTTACCGTACTGTCCGCGATTGAAGTTGTACCAGAAGGCGCTCCACGTGGTGGGCTCGCCCTCGTTGATTGCCGGGAAGTGCGCCGCTCGAATGGGCTGCGTGAGGAACGGCGTGTTCCCCAGCAGGAAGACGCCCGGGAGTATCAGCCAGAACTGCCAGCGAAGGAGCGTATCGGGGCGACGCACCAGCACCGCTACTGCCACAGCGGGAAGCGCGAGCAACCCCATCATGTGGTTCGCGTTGCCCAGGCCGAGGAGGTAAGCGATGAGGATGAGTGTGCGGTCGGCCGCTGGACCGTAGGGATCGTCCGACCAGCGCACCGTAAGCCACGAGATGATCGCCAGCCCCATGAGCGAGACGGTGTATACCTTCTCGTTCACGACCGACTGGTTCCATACCGTGAACGCCGTGGCGCCGATCAGGGTAGCCACCACTCCGCCCACGATTCGCTGCCAGCGCTCGGGGAGCCACGACACGAGCACCCGCTCGGCGACCAGGAACCACATCCCCGCTGCGACCGCGCTCGTGAGCGCCGCGAGGATGTTGATCTTCACCGCTACGCTCAACCCGCCGAGCGGAAGTATTGCGAAGACCCGCCCCAGGAGCACGAAGAGCGGATTCCCCGGCGGATGCGGCAGCCCCACGACATACGCCGCCGCTATGTACTCGCTCGTGTCCCACATCGCCGTCGAAGGCGACAGGGTGACGAGGTACAGTACGAAGATCGCGGCAGCCGTTATCGTCGCTGCCAGGTACGATGGTCTGTAGTCCAGCTCTGAACTGTTGTTGAGCGCCATAAGAGACAAAAGATGGCAGAGGGCGGGGGGTGGGGGAAGGGAGGAAGCAGAAAGCAGAGGGCAGAAAGCAGAAAGCAGTGAACGGCTCGTAGGGGTGGGCCCTCACTCCCGAGGTAGTTCACCGCTTTCTGCTTTCTGACCTCTGCTTTCTCTTCTCCCCCCTACGGTGCCGTCTCGTTCGTGAACGCCGGGCCACTCGGGGCGGGGAGGTCGCGGCTGGCGGCGACGAGTGAGACTCGAGCGAGCATGGCGGAGAGAGGGAGGCGCTCGCGGGCGAGGTGCCAGACGTAGGCGCCGCCATCGAAGCTGGCGCCGGAGTACCAGAGGGTCACCGCGTCGGAGGTGGGGTCGTAGTCGATCGTGGAACGGTAGACGACGTCCATCATCTCGGGGATCGCGCCACGCGAGCGGAGCGGGGAAGCGTAGGTGGTCCAGTGGACACCGTCGGGGCTCGTCGCGAGATAGAGGGCGCGGGTGGTGCAGTCGCCTGGCGCCTTGAGTGGGTAGACGGCCCAGTACTCGTTGCGCGCAGGGATCCATTCCACATCGAGATGCCAGGCGAAGCCGTCGGGTTGATCCAGCACCACCGGCTCCGCAGAGGACCAGTGTACGCCGTCGGTGGAGTGGCGGAGCTCGACGGTGGTCGAGGCGCTCGTGCACCCGGCAGAGCCGGCGTTCACGCTCCACATGAGCCAGTCCGCAGCTCCTCGGTGCACCACGGTGGGCGAGATGATCTGGTGGTTGGGCGCCGACGCCACTAGCTCGGGCTCGCCCCATCGCACACCGTCGCTCGATCGGATGAGCCAGATGCGATTCTCGCTCGTTACCTGACGATAGTAGACGAGAAGCTCACGAGACGCTGGATCGTAAAGCGCGTCGGGATCCGAGAGGTAGCCGGCGTTGGGGAGTACTATCGGGTTCGCGAGCCCGGTCGGGACTACCCAGCCGTCGCCATCCACACCAGTGAAGAACGACGGATTCTCGAAGCTGGCATTGCCGAACGGATACGGAGTGGCGAGGAGCGCTTGCGTCGCATCCTTCCAGCCGGCTGGAAGCCAGACGTGATCCGGGTGCACCGCCTGTCCCGATCCATCATACGTCTCGACATCGAGAGCGATGACGCCGTCGGTTGCCGCTTCGTCTACCTGCGCCGCGAACTGAACGAGCGCGTTCGTCCCGCTCCTCGCGAAGGCCGTGTCGCGACCGATGCGATCTCCCACCTTCCAGCGAGCGGTCGCGAGTCCCCTGTCGTTGGTGAACTCCTCGACCGGTGTGACTACTCCGTTCGTCGCCCCCCACTCCACCGGCTCACCGCGAACCGGCCGCCCCCTCCCATCGACGAGTTTCACCGCGAGCAGCTCCGGAAGCACCCTTCCCGGCGCCGCCCGCTGCCCATCCCCGCTCACCGCCTGGAGCTGTATCGTCCCCGGCCCTGTGCTCCCCTCGTCGGTGCATGCCCCGCTCCCCAACACCGCCACCATCACTGCCAGCGCGAACACACTCCGCGCCCCCCGCAGGCCCCTTCGCCCGCCCCCTCCTTCTCGTCCCGGCACCGTCGCCTCCGCGCGCATGATCTCTCCCTATGAGACCTCCGTTGTGCGCGAAAAGTTTCGGGGAGAGGGGGGAGGGGAGAGAAAGCAGAAAGCAGAAAGCAGAAAGCAGTGAACTACCGAGGGCGTAAGCGGGAGAGGGGAAAGGAAAAAGGAAGCAGGAAACAGGTACCGGCACACCATCCATGGTCATCCACGCGAAGGCGGGAATCCAGGTGGGCCGGACCGAACATGGGTCTCCGCTTGCGCGGGGATGACGGATTCACGTCGTAGTTCCTGTTTCCTGTTCCCTGTTTCCTTGCAGTTCCTGCTTTCTGCTCTCTGCTTTCTGCTCTCTGCTCTCTACTTTCTTCTCTCTCCCCCTAGTGTCTAAACAACCTCTTCCCCGTAAACACCATCGCGATTCCGCGCTCGTTGGCGGCGGCTATTACTTCCTCGTCGCGGACGGAGCCGCCGGGCTGGACGATGGCGGTGATGCCGGCTTCGGCGGCCTGGTCGACGCCATCGCGGAAGGGGAAGAATGCGTCGGATCCGAGTACGGAGCCGGCGGTTTCGTGGCCCGCGCCGGTGGCCTTGTGAACGGCTAGGAAGGCAGCGTCCACGCGCGACATCTGGCCGGCTCCGATTCCGATCGTGGCGCCGCCGCGCGCGAGGACGATCGCGTTCGACTTCACGCTCGCCACGGCACGCCACGCGAAGTTGAGATCCGCGGTCTCTGCTTCCGTCGGTGAGCGCTCCGTCACCACTTCCCAGCGCGCGTTGTCGCTGTCCACCACGCTCCGCTCCTCGGCCAGGAATCCGCCGCGCACGCGCTTCATGTCGAAGGCGCCGCGCGCCCAGCGCGCATGCCCCTCGAGCACACGCAGGTTCTTCTTCCGACCGAGGATCTCTATCGCACCCGGCTCGAACTCCGGTGCCACCAGGCACTCGACGAAGAGACTCGAGATCGCCTCGGCGGTCGGCTCGTCTACGGCGACGTTGATCGAGATCACCGAGCCGAAAGCCGACACCGGGTCGCAGGCAAGCGCCTTCTGATACGCCTCGAGCGGGTTGTCCGCCACGGCGAGGCCGCACGGCGTGGTGTGCTTGATGATCGCGCAGCAGGGGCGGTCGCCGAAGGCGTCGGTGGCGGTGAGCGCGCCCTCGAGGTCGAGCAGGTTGTTGAAGCTCAGCTCCTTCCCACCGTGCTGGTGCAGGCCCCCCAGCCCGCTCCCCTCGTGCACCGTGTAGAACGCCGCGCGCTGGTCCGGATTCTCGCCGTAGCGCAGTCGCTGCGCCATCTCGAGCGAGAGCACCATCCGGTCGGGGAAGAGCTCCGAAGCGTTCGACGCGAACCACGACGTGATCGCCGCGTCGTACGCCGACGTGTGCGCGAAGGTCTTCTCGGCGAGCACCCGTCGCAGGTCGTGATCGTCGTCGCCCGCACGGAGTGCGTCGAGCACGCGACCGTAGTCGGCCGGGTCCACGACGACGTACACCGAGTCGAAATTCTTTGCGGCCGAGCGCAGCATCGACGGACCGCCGATGTCGATGTTCTCGATCACCTCTTCCGGCGACACGCCCGCGCGCGCCGCGGTCTCGCGGAAGGGGTAGAGATTCACGACAACGAGATCGATCGGCGTGATCCCATGCTCCGAGAGCGTGGACATGTGCTCGGGGAGGTCGCGTCGGGCGAGCAGCGCACCGTGCACCGCCGGGTGCAGCGTCTTCACGCGGCCGTCGAGCATCTCGGGCACTCCCGTCACGGCCCCCACGTCCGTCGGCGCGAGCCCCGCATCGCGCAGCGCGCGCGCGGTGCCCCCGGTGGATACGAGCTCCCAGCCGAGCTCGGAGAGCCCGCGGGCGAAGTCTACCAGACCGGTCTTGTCGGAGACGGAGAGCAGGGCACGTGGCATTTGTATGTCGATCCTCCGATGCGTGGAGTCGTTGAAGTCTTCGAAGTAGTCAATGGATGGCGAGCGCCGCCACCAGCCGTCCGAGCTGTGCGATGTCCGCGAGGTCCACCAGCTCGGCCGGAGAGTGAGAGTAACGTAGCGGCCAGGAGATCGGGACGTCACGAACGCCGTAACGCACGAACTCGCTTCCGTCGTTCCCGCCGTTGGTCGTCCCGATCTGGATGGGAATCCCAGCGTTCGTGGCCGCCACTCGAACGCGCTCCACTTCGGCGCGCGGCGTGGCGCTGGAGTTGTCGAGCGCGCGGGCGACAGGCCCCGCACCGATCGGCGTGAGAGCGAAGCGGTGGTCGTCGAGCGGCGAGTCTGACGACACGAAGGTATCCACCGCGTACACGCGCGAGACGCTCCCGCGCAGCGAGGAGGCCAGCGCGGCCGCGCCCTCGAGGCCGATCTCCTCGCGCACCACCCATGCGAAGATGACCTTTCGCGTGAGAGCGTCCGGCTGGATCGCTCTCACCGCTTCGATCAGCGCCGTGCAGCCGGCGCGATCGTCTATCGAGCGAGCCGTGAAGCGCGTGCGGTCGAGGCGCGACGCAGTCTTGAGGCTCGTCACGCTGGTTCCGGTCGTCACGCCTCTCGCTACGAGCGCGGCGGAGTCCATCCCGAACCATGCCGTCAGCTCGCGCGGCTGCCGCGTGGTGACAGTGTCGCGCGGAACGAAGATGCCGTGGATCTCCGATTCGCCACCGTTCCTCTCCACGTGGAGGATCGCCGTCTGCCCCTCCCAGAGCGACGGATAGAAGCCGCCGCGCCGGCGGAGCGATACGGTGCCGTCGGATGCGATGGCCGCGACGTCCCAGCCCACCTCATCCATGTGCGCGACGAAAACGACGGTGTCGCGGTCAGGGCCGAGCGCGAGGAGGAGGTTACCGGCGCTGTCGGTGGTGGCGCGCGACTGGGCCCACGCAGGGAGTGCGGCCAGGATCTTCTCGCGCACCGGCGTCTCGTGTCCCGAGACGCCGTACGTCTCCGTGAGCATGGAGAGCAGTCGAGCCGTTGTAGCGAGCGAGTCCTCGCGGGCGCGCGACGACGGCGGCGCTCCGGTGACGGAGAGCGGCGGGAGGGGGAGCGCCGCGCTCTGCGACGGGCGAACGCCGGCCGCCGCCGCGACGGCAGCGGTGAAGCGCCTGGCATCTTCCGCGCGTACGCTCTCCACCAGCGTTCCGGTGAAGAGGGATCGCGGAGCGAGTGCTGCGGTGGCTTGGATCGTCACGCCGGGCACTGGCTCGAATGGGGTATCGATGACTGCCCGCGTGAAGGGTCGTCCGCCTGCCATCGAATCCAGCCTCGCCACCAAGTCACGCGGAATTACCCGGCTGGCCGCGATGACGAGAGTATCCACCTCGCCGAGCGGTGCGAGCACGCCGCTCAGACCCGCCCAGCGAAATGCGCTCTGCGCCGATATCACGAAGATCGTCCGGCCTCGCTGGGGTGTGGAGCGCGACGCCGCGGCCACTGCGGCGCATCCCGCTCGATCGGCCGCTGCCGGCCCGGCCACGTAAGAACCGTACTTCCAGAGCGGCCAATCGCGCACGACAGGGTCCAGCATCTCGATCCCCAACGCGCGAACTTCCGCGCTGTCGTGCGCCCCGACATCCACCCAGAGGTCTCCGACGGTGACGGGCCGCTCCTCGTTAGGCTGACCGCGACGCAGGTGCGTGCTCTGCACCCCGATCACGCCGGGGACGGGACCGGCTTTCGTGTCCACCACGATCCGCTGTCCCTGATGAAACTGGTCCCAGAGTGGGTCACGACGCGCGTTACCGGCATAGTGGAGCCGCAGGTAGCCATCGGAAGTGATCGCGCTGATGGCGTACCCGGCCTCGTCGAGCCCGCACGCCACCACGCGAAGCGGGCGACCGCTGCCTCTGCTCAGCACCAGATTCCCGATGGAATCGCGCTTCCACCCGGGGAGCGAGCGTGAGATAGTCTCCGCTGCGGAGAGCTCGCGGCCGGGCTGCGCGTGAAGCGCGATCCACGATCCGATCGCATCGAGAGTGACGTCGTCAGGAGCGGTGACCGGCCCCTGAGCGCGTACCTGAGAGGCGCTCGCGGCGCACAACGCGAGAGCGGAGAGCATAGCGCGCACGAGCGCGCGAATCCCGGTTCGTGCATGCGCGGCCGGTGCGTGTACGACGCCGGGAGCCGCGATCGGCGCAGCGGTAATGCGCTCGCGCGCATGCAGCCGACGCGTAGCTGTCGACATGGAGTCAGACATCGGGCAGCATGCGGTGGATCCCTTCGATGATGGTCTCATCGCTTTCCGGTTGGAGAGTGAACGCCAGCCCATCGGGGAGTCCGTCGATGTCAGGACGAGCGAGCCGTCGATCCACATCCAGGCGCAGGCTCCCCTTCGCAACCGCACAGGTGGCCCGCGGGAGCAGCAGGTGCTCGACTCGCAGCACTCGGGCCGCGAGCGTCTCGGGAGTGTCGTCCGGGAGCACCGGCACCGGCCACTGTGCGATGATCGGACCGCGATCGTACTCCTCGTCCACGAAGTGCACAGTCGCTCCGCTGACACTCGCCCCGTGCTCGATCACCGCGCTGTGCACGCGCCGTCCGTACATCCCCGTGCCTCCGAATGCGGGGAGAAGCGCCGGGTGAACGTTGATGATTCGCCCCCGGTGTGCGGCGACCACCGACCGTGGCACGAGCCGCAGGTAGCCGGCGAGGACTATGAGGTCCACCCGATGCTCGCCGAGCAACTCCTCCAGCTGGCGGGCATTCGCACCGCGATCCGTAAGCACCGCCGATGGAACTCCCCACTTCCTCGCGCGTTCCAGTGCTCCCGCTCGTTCCTGATCCGAAGCGACGAGAACGATCTCCGGTAGGCCTGTGCGCCTCGCTCCACTCTCTCCGAGCGCGTGCAGATGATCGTACAGCGCCGCGAGGTTGGAACCGCCCCCCGATGCCAGCACCCCGATGCGTTTCAGCATGCGCGGGATGTTATACGTCACGACGCGGCGGGGGAACCGGGGCGCGGTACAGTGCAATCTGGTCCAGCGAGCTCCTGATCCTCGCGGCTCTACTCTCTCCCGAGCACTGGGAGCGAATGCGGAAGTACCGGGATCTGACCCCCGAACAAATGCGCGAGGCCGTAGACAGGGCGAAACTCCAGGTCGGGTATTCGGAAGGCTGAGCGAGATCTACCCCTCTCAGCCACGAAGTACATCGGCCACCGCCGCCTCGAGCGTATCGGTAACTGCGAGCTCCACACGAGCACGCCGGAGATCGTCGGAAGGGGTATCGGATGAGGGAACGAGAATTCCACGCGCGCCGAGCTCCAACGCGGGCGATATGTCTCGCCACCGATCACCTATGAAGGTCGAACGCGACAGGTCTATCGAGTGCTCGGTGGCAGCGGTGCGGAAGAGCAGGGTACCGGGCTTCCGACAGTCGCATAGAGCAGCGCCGCCATCGGGAGAAGGAGCGTGCGGGCAGATGTAGGTGGCATCGATGCGGGCGCCCGAGAGTGCGAGGAGCTCGTCGATCCGTGCGCTCACCGCGTCGTACTCAGCGCGCGTCATCAGACCGCGGCCTATTCCGGACTGGTTCGACACCACGATCACCGGTATCCCGGCTGCGTTCAGCCGCGCGATTGCCTCGGCCGCGCCGGGGATCAGCTGCACATCTTCAGGGCGCCGCACATAGTGCGTGTCCAGGTTGATCGTACCGTCGCGGTCGAGAAAAACCGCTGGGCGCGGCTGCACGGCGCGCGGCGCGGTCACGACAGGGCGCTGAGCACCGCGGTCGTCGCCGCATCGTCGTCGCTCTCCGGCACGGAGCGAAGATCGAGCAGGAGTCGGCCGTCTTCTATCCTCCCGATCACCGGGTGCGTTGCGCCCCGCAGACGTGCCTCCAATGCTTCGGCATCACCTTCCAGTGCCACTGCCGCCGACGGGATCCGCGCGGTAGGGAAGGATCCACCGCCCACGCTCGCGCTGCTCGACACCATCGTAGCACGATGGCCCGCCGCCGCCAGGCGCGAGCACAACGTAACTGCCCGCTGGCGCACTCGATCCTCCGACGCGGTGAGCATGGCGAGCGTCGGTATCTCGCGCGCCGCGGTTGCCGGGTCGCGGTAGAGCGCGAGCGTGGCCTCCAGTGCCGCCAGCGTGAGCTTGTCCACGCGTAGCGCGCGCGTCAGCGGATTCGCGCGCATCCGCTCGATCACCTCGCGCTTCCCCAGCGCGATCCCCGCCTGCGGTCCGCCCAGTAGTTTGTCGCCGCTCATGGTGATCACGGCGGCGCCGGAGCGCACGGCTTCGGATACCAGCGGTTCGCCGCGCAGGCCCCACTCGTCGAGCGAGACGAACAGCCCGCTCCCGAGATCGCTGATGATCGAGGGCCCTTCGTCACCCAGCTCCAGCGCGAGCGCTTCCACCGAAACTTCGGCCACGAAGCCCTCCATCGTGAAGTTGCTCCGGTGCACCTTCACTATCGCGCCGGTATTCGGCGAGAGCGCGGCGAGGTAGTCGCGCATGTGCGTGCGGTTGGTGGTACCCACCTCAACGAGCTGCGCGCCGCCGCGCGACATCACATCGGGAATGCGAAAGCTGCCGCCGATCTCTACCAGCTCCCCCCGCGACACTATCACCTCACGTCCCAGCGCGAGCGTGTTCACCGCCAGGAGGAGCGCCGCCGCGCCGTTATTCACGACCATCGCATCCTCGGCGCCGGTGAGCTCGCGGAGGAGCGCCGAACAGTGGACGTGCCTGCTCCCGCGCGCACCGCGCTCCAGGTCGTACTCGAGGTTGGAGTAGCCGGCCGCGACTTCGCTCAGCGCCGCGAGCGCCGCGGCCGGGAGCGGCGCGCGTCCGAGGTTGGTGTGCAGCACCACGCCGGTTGCGTTGAAGAGCGGGCGAAGCGAGCGGCGCTCCCGCTCGGCGAGCGTGGCCGCTATCAGCGCACCCCAGGAAGCTTCGTCGTGAGCTGCTCGCGCCGGTTCGCGTCGTGCCTGCTCCAGAGCGTCGCGCACCGCGTCTACCACCAGCTGCCGCGGCGCGCGCTCGAGCAACGCTCGAACCGGCGCCGCCCGCAGCAGCGTGTCCACACTGGGGAGCGAGCGGCGCGGATCGCTCATCGCCTGGTGACGCGCCGTGATGTATCCGGCGGCACCGCCCGAGAGGTGTCGGGCGGCGCTCGACGAGACGTATCGGCCGGCGCTCTACGCGAAGTGTCCGCCGGAGCGGCGCGGGAGGTATCGCCGGGTACCGGACGCGCCGCGCCGGGAGGCGCGCCTCCCGGCGGCGCCATGGCCCCCGGCTTCTGAACCGTGAACAGGAAGCTCCCGGTGGACGCCTTCCCCAGCAGGTTCTTCACGTCGTGCCACTCTATTCTGTACGACGCGCCCGTATCGAGCGGTGCGGCGGTCACGATCACGACGTCCGTGGTGGGACTCGGCTTACTCGGCTTGGGAGCGGGAGCGCGCTGCGCGGTGTCACGCGCCACGTTTCCCGGTGCCTGCCGCTGTGCCGCCGTGCGCAAGGAATCGGCGGTGCGGACGGAATCCGCCGCGCGGGCCGAGTCGGCCGAGTCGCTCGGCGGGGCGGCGCCACCGTGCGTGCTGTCCCACACGATTGCCGATTGCGCCAGCCTTATCGGCACAGCGCTCGAGTCCGACGCCTTGAGCGCGAAGAGCGACGTATCGATGCGCGCCGACGGCTCCAGCGGCTTGTCGAAGCGCACGCGGAACGTCACCGAGTCCGTGGGGGTCACCTGCGAGATGCGCGGGCCGATGGTGTCGTGAATGAAAGCGAGAAGCTCCACACGGCTGCTGTCGCGCAGGCTGACACCCGCGGTATCCCACGGCTCACGGAGATCGATCAGGCGGTCGTTGTTCGCGTCGCCGAAGGCGCGAACTCTGTACGCGCCGGGTGGCACGTGGGGGATCGTGAAGCGGCCGGCGGAGTCGGCGCGCGCCAGATACACGACGTTCGTATCGGCGATCGAGATGGCCTGCGCCCACGCGCTGGCGAGCGGTCTCCCCGCCACCCAGTCGAAAACGATCCCGCTCACGTGGCTCGACGGGATGCTCGCGCCGGTGGAGAACACCGTTACCACCGGCTCCTTCCGCACGTTGCCGCGCAGATCCGCCAGCCCTGGGAAGACGGTGATGGTGTACGCCGTGTTGGGCTTGAAGTCCCCCTCGCCGCGCACGGTCAGCCTGGTGCGATGCCAGCCCACGTCTGGCTCGCCAAGCTGTGGTGAGATGATCACGTTCTTGTTCAGATCCGCGCCGCCCGCCTGTTCGTTAAGCACTTCGTCGAACTGCAGACTCACTTCATCGGGGTGCACGTTCACCGCTCCGCTCTCCGGCTTCACGGAAAGCAGCTTGGGAGGCACCTTCTCCTGCGGACCGCCCGGCGGGAAGCCGGGTTGCGCGCACGCCGCGGCGATCAGCGCGGCCGCTGCAGCCGCGATCAGGCGCCGCACAGCGCCTTCACTCTGCCTCTGAGCTGCTCCCGACGCGCCGTCCATTCCTCGTGCTTGCGTCGCTCGGCGTCGACCACTTCCGGCTTGGCGCGGGTCACGAACTTCTCGTTCGCGAGTCGCGCGGCGAGCCCCGCGAGCTGTGACTCGAGCCTCTCGAGCTCACCACCGAGTCGAGCGCACTCCTTCTCGATATCGACGACACCGGCGAGCGGCACCGTGAGTTGGGAGCCGTCGCTCAGCAGCGAGTGCACCGCGGCCCCGCCCGCACCGCCGTCGCTCGCCCCGCGATCGGTCCCCACCTTCGCGCGCGCCATCTGGCCGATCACCGCCGCTTCTGCGGAGAACAGCTCGCGCACGCGCGGCGTGGCGCCAGCGAGCGTGGCGTCCACGATCTTCCCCGGCGGTACATCGTACTCGGCGCGCGCCTGGCGGATTCCAACCACCGCTTCGCGCACCAGCTCGAAGTCGGCCGCACCTTCGCGTGCCTCGTCATCTACGCGCGCGCGCCGCCGAGGCCACGCCGCGCGAGCCAGGAACTCCCCCTCGGTGCGGCCGGGGAGGCGCTGCCAGAGAGTCTCGGTGATGAAGGGCACCACCGGATGCAGCAGCCGGAGCGCGCCGTCGAAGACGTGGGCGAGCACCGCGCGCGCCACGTCGCGATCGTGCCCGCTACCAGCCATGCGGGGCTTCACGCTCTCCACATACCAATCGGCGAGCTCGTTCCACACGAAGCGCCGCGCGGTCTCCGCGTAGTCGTTCAGCCGGAGCCCAGCGTGCAGTTCCTCGCTCGGCCACCGCCCTCCGTTCGCGGGGCGCGCCCGTCCGAGCGCCGCGTCGCATTCGCCGATCGCCTGATCGAGCCGCTCGAGGATCCACTGGTCGGCGCGCACGAGCTGGTCGCCCGGGATGTCGTCGATGCTCGCGACCTGCTCGTCGCCGATGTTCGAGAGGAGGAAGCGGCCGATGTTCCAGAGCTTCGTGGCGAAGTTGCGTCCAGGCGCGAACGACTGCTCGAGGTTCGATGGGTCGAGCATGACATCCGTGCCGAGCCCCATCCCCGAGATCACCGTGAAGCGCAGCGCATCCGCGCCGTAGAGGCGCACCACGTCGAGCGGGTCGATCCCATTCCCCAGCGACTTGGACATCTTGCGATGCTCCATGTCGCGCACGGTGCCGTGCAGCAGCACGGTGTGGAAGGGCGCGCGGCCGGCGAAGAAGTAGCCGGCCATGATCATGCGGGCCACCCAGAAGAACAGGATCTCCGGCGCTGTCACGAGCACGTCGGTCGGATAGAACGCGCGGAGATCCTCCGCGTCCTCGTTCGGCCAGCCGAGCGTGGAGAGAGGCCAGAGCCAGCTCGAGAACCAGGTGTCGAGCACGTCCTCGTCCTGTCGCACGGCGCCGCCGCATGCCGGGCATGCGGTGATGTCCTCCCGACTCACGATCGGCTCTCCGCCGCACGCGTCGCAGTACCACACCGGAATGCGGTGTCCCCACCAGAGCTGCCGCGAGATGTTCCAGTCGCGGATGTTCTCCATCCAGTGGACGTACACTCCCTCCCACCGTTCGGGCACCAGGCGGATGGTGCCATCGCGCACCGCCTCGAGCGCGGGCTTCGCGAGCGGCGCCATCTTCACGAACCACTGGTCGGAGAGCCGCGGCTCCACCACGGTGCCGCAACGGTAGCAGTGACGCACCGAGTGCTGGTGCGCTTCCACCTTCACGAGGATTCCGGACTCCTTCAGCAGCTCCACGATACGATCCCGCGCAGCGAAGCGGTCGAGACCGCGTAGCTCTTCCGGCACGCGCCCCGCCGCGTCGGTCACCTCCGCCATGTGGGCAGTGGCGTCTATCACCACCGGCATCGCGAGCGAGTGGCGCAGCCCCACCTCGAAGTCGTTGGCGTCGTGCGCGGGGGTGATCTTCACCACACCGGTGCCGAACGATGGATCCACGTACTCGTCGGCGATCACCGGGATCTCGATGTTCGCGACGGGGAGGAGCACTCGCTTCCCGATCATCGCGGCATAGCGCTCGTCGTCGGGGTGCACCGCTAGCGCCACGTCGCCGAGCATCGTCTCGGGACGGGTGGTCGCCACTATCAGCGTGCGCCCCTCCTCGCCCACCACCGGGTACGCGATGTGGTAGAGCTTTCCCTCGCTCTCCTCGAACTCGGCTTCCTCGTCGCTCAGCGACGTGAGACAGCGCGGGCACCAGTGGATCACGCGGTGGCCCTTGTAGATCAGCCCATCCTGGTACAGCCGCACGAAAGCCTCGCGCACGGCGCGCGACAGCTCGGGCGATAGCGTGTACGCCGTCCGCGTCCAGTCGCACGAAGCGCCGATCGCCGCGAGCTGCTCGAGGATCACGCCGCCCGTGTCGCTCACGAAACGCTCGGTACGCTGCACGAACGCCGCGCGCCCCAGGTCGAAGCGGGTGCTCCCCTCGGTGCCGAGCTGCTTCTCGATCACGTTCTGGGTGGCGATCCCCGCGTGGTCGGTGCCGGGGACCCAGAGCGCCTCATCTCCGGCCATCCGGCGCCAGCGCACCAGCACGTCCTGAACGGTGTTGTTGAGCCCATGGCCCATGTGCAGGACGGCGGTGACGTTGGGCGGCGGGATGACGATCGTGAATGGCGCGCGGTCGCCTCCTGCGCGCTCCGAGCACTCGGCGCGCGCTGTAAAGACTCCCGCGCTCTTCCAGCGCTGGTAGACCGCCGGCTCGTGGGCGGCCGGGTCGTATTGCGGTGGTAGTTCCGATTCCATGGTAGCCCTAAAGATAGCGTCCGCGGCCGATGGAGCGGAGCCGCGGACGCCGAAGGTCGAGCAGGGCGGTGGGAGCTGTGGATCAGGTCTCCGGTCGCTCTGCCGACTGCGTTGGCGGCGCGGACTCGGGGTCGACGACGTGGTCGGCCTTCGGCACGCCGCTGGGCGCCTCGGGCGCGCCGCCGGCGCGATCTCCCTTCGCAGCGCTCTTTTTCCCCTTCGCGCGCCGCTCGGCGAGGCCTTCGATGTCGCCCGCGGCCTCCTCTATCGCGTGCTGCTTGTCGAGCCAGCGCGACTCGAGCTCCGGCTTCGGGTCGGAGTGACGATCCGCCTCCGACGATTTGCCCTGCCGGCGCCGTCCGGTGCCGACGCGCTGTCCCTGCCACTGGCCGCCCGGAAGCGGCTCGTCAGTTTCGTCGCTGTCGCGCGTCTCTTCGTCGTCGCGCTCGGGTGGGTGCGTCTCCACATCATCCTCCGCTGAAAGCCGGTTGACTACCGCTTGTACACCAGTCACTCGGCGCGTCACCGCTTCCGCCCTCCGTGATTCGGCTTCGTTCCTCACCCACCCCGAGAGCTCGATGACCCCCGTCCCGACCGACGCGATGTCTATCGCGCGCTCGGCGAGAACCGGGTCGCTCTCGAAGGCGTCGAGCACCTCCTCCTCGAGCAGCATACCGCTATCCGCCTCCAGCTCCTCCAGGTCGTCTTCGCCGTAGCCGTGATGCAGCTCCGAGCCGTCGTCGACGTCGGGGAAGCGTCGGCTGATGCGCGCGGCGATGCCGGAGAGCCCGCCCATCTTCTGGGCCACCACGACGCCCACCGCAAAGCCGGCAAGAGCGCCAGCGGTGATGCTGGCTATGATGCCGCCGATGGATGGACTTTCGTCGCGATATCGAATTGGTGACATGTGCGCTGACCTGTAGCGGAGGTGATCGCGTAACGATAACTTGCCGTAGCGCGAAGGGCGAGAAGGTGCAAGATCGAGACCAGCCACAGCCCCGCGCTCTTCCCTGTAGACGACCCGTAGCGATGATCGACCGACCACACGATGAGCTGACGCTCACGCTCCCCGATGGCTCTACCCGCACGGTGGCGTACGATACGCTTCCGCGCGACGTGGTGGCGTCCATCGGTGCCGGCCTCGCACGCGCCGCTCTGGCCGTCGAGGTAAACGGCAGGATACAGGACCTCGTCACTCCGCTCCGCGAGAGCGGCACGTTCCGGGTGCTCACCGAGCGCGACATGGATGCGCTCTCGGTGCTGCGGCACTCCACCGCGCACGTTCTCGCGACCGCGGTGCGCCGCCTGCGCCCCACGGCGAAGATCGGCTTCGGGCCCGCCATCGAGGATGGCTTCTATTACGACTTCGAGGTCGACGAGCCCTTCACCCCTGACGACCTGGCCGCCTTCGAGGCGGAGATGCGAAAGGTGGTCGCGGAGAAGTATCCGTTCGTGCGCGAGGAGGTGGATCGCGCGGAGGCTGAGCGTCGCTTCGTGGAGGACCCGCTCAAGCTCGAGCGCCTCTCCGAGCTGGGCGATGACGAGGTGATCTCGATCTACACCGACGGTCCCTTCGTGGACCTCTGCCGCGGCCCTCACGTGCCGGACACATCGCGCATCAAGCACTTCCGGCTGATGCACACCGCGCCCGCCTACTGGCGCGGTGACGAGCGCAGGCAGCAGCTGCAGCGCATCTACGGCACGGCGTGGTTCAACAAGGACGATCTCGAGGCGTACATGCGCCGCCTGGAGGAGGCGAAGCGGCGCGATCACCGTCTGCTGGGGAAGGAGCTCGACCTCTTCTCCACCGACCAGCGCGTGGGGCCCGGCCTCATCCTCTGGCACCCGCGTGGCTCGATCATCAGGAACGAGATCGAGAACTTCGAGCGCGAGCTCATCCTGCGGCACGGCTACGAGCTGGTGTACACACCGCACGTGGTGAACGAGAAGCTCTTCGAGATCTCGGGGCACCTCATCACGTTCAAGGACTCGATGTTCGGGCCCATCGAGGTCGAGGGCTCCAACTACCGCCCGAAGCCGATGAACTGCCCCGGGCACATCTGCATCTACCAGGCGCACCAGCGCTCGTACCGCGACCTCCCGCTCCGCTTCGCCGAGTTCGGTACGGTGTACCGCTACGAGCGGAGCGGCGTGCTGCACGGTATGCTGCGCGTGCGCGGCTTCACGCAGGATGACGCCCACGTCTTCTGCACCCCCGAGCAGGTGCCGGTGGAGATCGAGCGGCTGCTGGATCTGGTGCACGAGATGCTCACGGTGTTCGGCTATCCGTATACAGTGGAGCTCTCCACCCGCCCCGAGAACTCGCTCGGCACCGCCGAAGTGTGGGAGCGGGCGGAGCGGATGCTCGCCGAGGTGCTGGAGCGGCGCGACCAGCCGTACAGCATCGACGCCGGCGGCGGCGCATTCTACGGGCCGAAGCTCGACTTCAAGCTCATAGATGCCATCGGCCGCAAGTGGCAGGGCCCCACGGTGCAGCTCGACTTCAACCTCCCGGAGCGCTTCGGCCTCGAGTACATCGGCGCGGACAACAAGCCGCACCGGCCGGTGATGCTGCACCGTGTGCTCGTGGGGTCGATGGAACGCTTCGTGGGCGGGCTGATCGAGCACTACGCCGGCGCGTTCCCGCTCTGGCTAGCGCCCGAGCAGCTTCGCGTGATTCCCATAACCGACGAGGCGCGCGACGTGGCAGCGGCGGTCGCCAAGCGGGCGAAGGAGGCCGGGATCCGCGTCATGCTCGACGATCGCGCGCAGACGCTCAACTACCGCATCGCCGAGGCGGAGCGGTTGAAGATGCCGTACATGGCCATCATCGGGAAGCGCGAGATGGCCAACGGCACGGTGTCGCTGCGCGAGCATCGGTTGGGCCGCGAGCAGCGGCCGCAGGTGATCGCGGTGGACGAGCTGATCTCGCGGCTGCGCACGGAGATCGAGAGCCGCGCGCTCCCCGAGCCGGCGCAAGCTACCCCCGAGCGCGAAGAGAACGCCGCCGACTGAGAAACGACGGGGTCAGGAGAGCAGAAAGCAGACGGCAGAAAGCAGAAAGCAGGAACTGCCTCGGAGTTGAGGGCCTACCCCACGAGCCGTTCACTGCTTTCTGCTTTCTGCTCTCTGCTCTCCTGAAGTTCAGGTCGCCTTCAGTGCGTCGACGTTCACCACTTCATCGGCGAGCTGGGTGAGCCGGTGATCGGTGGTCCCCTCTTCGTTGAGCGTCTGCTGTAGCAGCTCCTCCTGCCTGCTCAGCCCAAGCACGTTGGCGTAGGTGCGCACGCAGCCGTACGCCGCGATCTCGTAGTGCTCCACACGCTGTGCAGCGGCGATGAGCGCCGCGTCGAGGACATCGGAGTCGTGGTACTCCTTCAAAGTGTCCTGCCCTTCGTCGATGATCCCCTCCATCCCCTTGCACTTCTTCTCTTCCGGCGGGGTGCCGATCATCGAGAAGATCTGCTCGAGGCGCTGGACGTGCTGCCGCGTCTGCTGCTCGTGCATGCGGAACGCGTCCTTGAGGCCGGAGTGACTCGCCTTGTCGGCCATCTTCGGGAGCGCCTTGAGGATCATGTGTTCGGCGCTCATCAGATCACGTAGCTCGTTGATGTAGAGCTTTTGAAGAGATTCCTGGGTTGCCATCTGTCCTCCTCTGGCGGTGGGTTCTGCGTCGCCTGCGCGTGAAGCACGCGGCGAGGACGTTCCGTTCGAGGCAGGTCGCGTACCACGGTTCGCACGTCCCGCCCGTAACCGTCCAGGCACGACCTCGCAGGCGCGACCTCGTTGTTTCAGCTGTCGCGGCGAGATAGTTTTCCGAATCATGCCACAGAAACCGTCTGACCCGTCGCGCTCGCCCGTAATCGTGAGCGCCGTACGTACGCCGATCGGGAAGTTCCTCGGCGCTCTCTCGCCGCTCGATGCGCCGGAACTGGGCGCGATCGCAATCCGCGCAGCCGTCGACCGCTCCGGAGTTCCGCCGGAGGACATCGACGAAGTGATCATGGGGAACGTCATCCAGGGCGGCGTGGGGCAGGCGCCCGCGCGCCAGGCCGCCATCAGGGCGGGAATCCCTGGCGCCGTCCCCGCGGTGACGATCAACAAGGTGTGCGGCTCGGGACTCAAGGCCGTCATGCTCGCTGCCCAGTCGATTCGCGCGGGCGACCAGCAGGTGGTCGTGGCTGGCGGGCAGGAGTCGATGTCCAACGCGCCGTACTACGTGTACGGAATGCGCTCCGGGGTGAAGTTCGGCGATCAGAAGCTGGTGGACGGACTCATCAAGGACGGGCTCTGGTGCTCCTTCTGCGACGTGCACATGGGCGGCCACGCCGAGTACACGGCGAAGAAGGCGCAGATCACGCGTGAGATGCAGGACGAGTTCGCGCTCGACTCGCATCGCAAGGCGGTCGCCGCGATAGACGAGGGTCGCTTCAACGAGGAGATCGTTCCGGTGGAAGTACCGGGGAAGAGGGGAGCGACGCAGGTGTGCGTGGATGAAGGTCCGCGCCGCGATACCTCGCTCGAGCAGCTCGCGAAGCTCCGTCCTGCCTTCCCGAAGGATGCGCCGCCCGACATCGCGGCCGCGGATCTCACGGTCACCGCCGGAAACGCGCCCGGGCTCAACGACGGCGCGTCGGCGGTCATGGTCGTATCGGAGGAATACGCTCGCGCGCACGGCCTCGAGATCATGGCGCGCATCACCGGCTACGCGGGCGGCGGCGGGGAGCCGCGCGATCTCTTCTTCGCTCCGATCGTGGCGGTGCGCAACCTCATGGAGAAAACGGGCGCGAAGATCGGCGACTTCGATCTCATCGAGGCCAACGAGGCCTTCGCATCGCAGGCGCTCGCTGATGGCGCCGCGCTCGGTTGGGACTGGGATCGGGTGAACGTGAACGGCGGTGCCATCGCGCTCGGCCATCCGATAGGCGCGAGTGGCGCGCGCATCCTCACGACGTTGCTGTACGCCATGAAGAATCGTGATTCCACCACCGGGCTTGCTACTCTCTGCCTGGGCGGTGGGAATGCCGTTGCCCTCAGCGTGGAGCGCGTGAATTGATCGACGAATCTGCACTCTCCCTCTCGCGGGATCGTCGCAGGACCATCGTAGGAGTGGTGGGCTTCGCGGTGGCGATGGCCGCCGCCTCGCAGATCGCCATCCCGATTCCGGGTACGGCGGTCCCGATGACGCTCTCGCCGCTCGCTGCGATCCTCGCCGGGCTCTGGCTCGGTCCCCGCGCGGGAGCCGCGAGCATGGTGCTCTACCTGGCGGCCGGCGCCGCGGGACTCCCCGTGTTCGCGCCGATGGGCGCGCCAGGAATGCTGCGGCTCATCGGTCCCACGGGTGGATACCTGTTGGCGTTCCCCATCGCCGCGTTCGCGGCGGGTGCGGTGGCGCGAAGGTATCCGTCGTTCCTGGGTCGCGTCGCTGCAGCTGCACTCGGATTCGCGCTCATACATATCGGCGGGATCGCGCAGCTAACGATCCTCACCGGCAGCGTGGTGAGCGCCGTAATCGCTGGCTCGCTTCCGTTCCTGGCTATGGACCTCGTGAAAGTGCTTCTCGCCGGGGTCCTTTCACGGGGGCGGACGGATAGCGCGCGCGCTTGACGGCGCGCGCTTTTTTTTACCGCTCCGACGGCCGCCTTCGCGTACCATGGCAATGGCTCGGCTTCATCGTGGTCATGGCGCTCGCGATGGTGGTCGCGTCGCTTGTCGCGGTGGGCGTCGCGCCACCCGCGTCGTCGTGGGAGCAGCAGAACGTAGGATTCTGGTCGTTGCTCGTGGCTGCCTTGTTCGCGCATCAGGTGATGCTGCGGTGGGTGGACGGGCGTCCATGGTCGTTCGTGGGGCTGGGGCGCTCCCAGGCCGCGCCGTGGCGGCTGGGGGTGGGGCTTCTGGTGGGCGCGCTGGCGATACTGATTCCTTCGGGCGTGCTGCTCCTCACGCGCTGGCTCGTGGCAGAGCCGAGTGCCGCCGGCGCGGGCGGGGAGGCGATCGCCTGGTGGAGGTACGCGGCGCTCATGGCGGTCTTCTTCCTGCCGCAGTCGCTGGGAGAGGAGCTGATGTCGCGCGGGTATCTCTTCGCCACGGCCCGCGAGGCTATCGGCTGGCGCGGCGCGCTGCTGTTGACGAGCGTGATCTTCGGCGCGCTGCACTGGTGGAATCCAGGGGCGGATCTGCGGACGACCGCGCTGGTGACGCTCGCCGGTATTTTTCTTGGCGGGATCCTGCTGTTGACCGACAGTCTCTACGCGGCGTGGATGGCTCACTTCGCCTGGAACTGGTCGATGGCCGCGGTCCTGCACACTGCCGTGAGCGGACTTCCGTTCACGGCACCGGGCTACGAGGTCGTGGACGGCGGACCGGACTGGGCCACCGGCGGTAGCTGGGGCCCGGAAGGCGGAGCCGGTGCGGCTCTGGGAATGATCGTCGGCCTCTGGCTTCTGCTCGCGTGGCGCAGACGCCGGATGCCGGCAACGGACGGTATTCAACGAGTGGAGACATGGCGGAACGACGTATAGCGGTGGTAGGTGCGGGACAGATGGGGAGTGGGATCGCGCACGTCTTTGCGGCATCCGGCTTCCCGGTGACGATGATCGACGTGTCCGCGGAGTCGCTGGAGCGAGGGCTCGCGACGATCGAGAAGAACATGACTCGCCAGGTCCGCAAGGGCACGCTCGATCCCGCCACGCGCGAGGCGGCGCTGCAGCGCATCGCCACATCGGGCGCGCTCGACCTGGTGGGCGACGCCGATGTGGTGATCGAGGCGGCAACCGAGCGCGCAGATCTCAAGTTCGGGATCTTCTCCGACCTCGACCGTCTCGCACCTCCCGAAGCGATCCTCGCCTCGAACACCAGCTCCATCTCCATCACCGAGATCGCCGCGCGCACCACGCGCCCCGAGCAGGTTATCGGGATGCACTTCATGAATCCCGTCCCCGTGATGCAGCTCGTGGAGATCATCCGCGGCCTCGCCACCTCCGATGAGACCACGCGCACCGTCTTCGACCTTGCGCGCAGAGTGGGCAAGACGCCGGTCGAGGTGAACGACTTCCCCGGCTTCGTCTCCAACCGCGTCCTCATGCCGATGATCAACGAGGCGGTCTACTGCCTCATGGAAGGCGTGGGCACGGTAGAGGCGATCGACCAGGTGATGAAGCTCGGCATGAACCACCCCATGGGCCCCCTCGCCCTCGCTGACCTGATCGGCCTGGACACCTGCGCCTCGATCCTCCAGGTCCTCCACACCGGTCTGGGCGACCCCAAGTACCGCCCCTGCCCGCTGTTGAAGAAGTACGTGGCGGCGGGATGGCTGGGGAGGAAGACGGGGAAGGGGTTCTATGACTATTCCGGTAACGAGGAGCAGAAAGCAGAAAGCAGAAAGCAGAGAGCAGGAACGACCTCGGGGTAGAGAGTCTCACGCCTCGAGCGGTTCACTGCCCTCTGCTTTCTGCTTTCTGCTCTCTTTTTTTCACTCATACTTCATCATGTCCTGGGCCCTCATCCCCCTCACCGAAGAACAGATCGAGATCCAGCGCGTGGCGCGAGAGTTCGCGGAAGCGGAGATCGCGCCGCACTCGGAGGAGTGGGATCGCGACTCGTACTTCGAGCCGGATGTCATACGACGATTGGGGGAGCTCGGCTTCCTCGGGATGCTCATCCCCGAGGAGCACGGTGGGCTGGGGCTCGATACGCGGACGTACCTGGTGGCGCTCGAGGAGATCGCGCGCGTAGACGCATCGGTGGCGGTGGCGATGAGCGTGCACAATTCGCTCCCCACGCAGATGCTGTTGAAGTGGGGGACCGACGAGCAGAAGAAGCGCTACCTGGTGCCGATGGCGCAGGGGGAGATCCTCGGCGCCTTCGCACTCTCCGAGCCGGAGGCGGGCTCCGACGCCGCATCGCTCGCGACGCAGGCGGTGCGCGATGGCGACTGCTGGGTGCTCAATGGGACGAAGGCGTGGGTCTCGAGCGGGAGCCACGCGGGTGTGATCATCGCCATGGCGCGCACCGACCGGCCCGAGGATCGGCGCGGCCCACGCGGGATCAGCGCGTTCATCGTGACGCCCGACATGCCAGGCTTCGGCGTGGGGAAGAAGGAAGACAAGATGGGGCTGCGCGCCTCGCCCACCGTGCAGCTGGTGTTCGACAACCTGCGCGTACCGGCGGCGAACCTGCTGGGCGGGGAGGGGATGGGTTTCGTCTACGCCATGCAGTCGCTCGACAACGGTCGCCTGGGGATCTCCGCGCAGGCGGTCGGAATCGCGCGCGCGGCGCTCGAGCAGTCCACTGCGTACGCCGCGGAGCGGCGGCAGTTCGGGAAGCCGCTCAAGGAGTTCGAGGCGATCCAGTTCAAGCTCGCCGACATGGCCACGCGCATCACCGCGGCGAGAGCGCTCCTCTACTCGGCCGCCGCCGCGAAGGATCGTGGCGAGCCGATCACGCAGTTCAGCAGCATGAGCAAGCTCCTCGCGAGCGAGACCGCCATGTGGGTCACGACGCAGGCAATCCAGATCTTCGGTGGCTACGGCTACGTGAAGGACTACCCGGTGGAGCGCTACTTCCGCGACGCCAAGGCGACCGAGATATACGAAGGCACTTCCGAGATCCAGCGCATCGTCATCGCGCGGGAGCTGTACGCCAACTAGCGCCGCTGCTCCGACGCGAGCGACGTTGCGCATGACACCGTCCATTTTCAGACAATGACCATAACCGAGATCGCCACACCAACCGCCCAGCAGGGCATCTTCGATCGGATCGCCGAGATGGGGCACGAGCAGCTCGTCATCTCGAGCGACCCGTCGGCCGGCTACCGCGGCATCGTCGCCATCCACAGCACCACGCTCGGCCCCGCCCTTGGCGGGACGCGCTTCTGGAGCTACGCCTCGGATGAGGAAGCGATCATCGACGCGCTCCGGCTGGCGCGCGGGATGACCTACAAGAACGCCGTGGCCGGGCTCAATCTGGGCGGCGGGAAGTCGGTGATCATCGGCGACAACCGTACGCAGAACCGCGAGACTATCTTCCGCGCGCACGGTCGATTCGTGGAGGGGCTGGGCGGCCGCTACATCACCGCCGAGGACGTGGGCACCAGCACGAACGACATGGAGTTCGTGCACATGGAGACCGACTACGTGACCGGGCTCGCCGGGAAGTCGGGCGACCCGTCGCCGGTGACGGCGCACGGAGTGTTTCGCACGGTTCAGGCGTCGGCGAAGTTCCACTGGGGCTCCGACAATCTTTCCGGGAAGACGGTGGCGGTGCAGGGCGCGGGCCACGTGGGCTACTACCTCGCCAAGGAGCTGCACGAGGCAGGGGCGCGGATCATCATCACCGACATCGACGCCGAGCGTGTGAAGCGCGTGGTGGACGACTTCGGGGCGCGTGCCGTGAAGCCCGACGAGATCTACGGTGTGCAGGCCGACATCTTCGCTCCCTGCGCCCTCGGCGGGATCATCAACGACAAGACCATCCCGCAGCTCAAGGTGGAGATCGTGGCCGGGGCGGCGAACAACCAGCTCCTCGAGGAGCGTCACGGCGATGAGCTGGACGAGCGCGGCATCCTGTACGCGCCGGACTACGTGGCGAACGCCGGCGGCGTGATCAACGTCTACAGCGAGCTGGCCAACTGGGATGCGGCGCGTGCGTTCCGCAAGGCCGACGACATTTACGATACCGCGCTCGGCGTCTTCGAGATTTCGCGCAGCGAGGGGATCCCCACCTACGAGGCGGCCGACCGGCTGGCGGAGCGCCGGCTCAAGTCGGTGGCGTCGCTGGTGAAGACGTGGCCGCAGTGGCCGAACAAGGCTTAGCACCTACCGGAGAGCCGATGCGCTGGACTGAATGGGACTGCCGCCCCCCGGGAGCGGCGCTTCGCGAAGCCGATCCCGAGATCGCTCGCGTGATAGACGACGAAGTGCGGCGGCAGGAGGAGGGGATAGAGCTCATCGCGAGCGAGAACTTCGTCTCGCCGGCGGTCATGGAGGCGATGGGCTCGCCGCTCACCAACAAGTACGCCGAGGGGTACCCGGGGAAGCGCTACTACGGCGGGTGCGAGTTCGTGGACGTGGCCGAGCAGCTGGCCATCGACCGCGCCAAGCAGCTCTTCGGCGCCGAGCACGCGAACGTGCAGCCGCACTCCGGTGCGCAGGCCAACATGGCCGTCTACTTCGCGTTCATGAAGCCGGGCGGCACGGTGCTCGGCATGAACCTCTCGCACGGCGGACACCTGACCCACGGCTCGCGGGTGAACTTCTCCGGCGTGCTGTACAACGCGGTGTCGTACGGCGTGCGCGAGGACAGCGGTCTGATAGACATGGATCAGGTGCGCGATATGGCGCGTCAGCACCGGCCGAAGATGATCGTGGCCGGCTTCAGCGCCTACTCTCGCGCTCTGGACTTCGCGGCCTTCGCGGAGATCGCGCGGGAGGTGGACGCGCGGCTGATGGTGGACATGGCGCACGTGGCCGGACTCGTGGCGGCGGGGCTCTATCCCACGCCCGTTCCGTACGCCGACGCAGTCACCACCACCACGCACAAGACGCTGCGCGGCCCGCGCGGCGGGCTGATACTCTGCAAGGCGGAGCACGCGACGCTCATCAACAAGCAGGTATTCCCCGGGATCCAGGGCGGCCCGCTCATGCACGTCATCGCCGCGAAGGCGGTGGCGCTGAAGGAAGCGATGGAGCCCGGGTTCGTGGAGTACGCGAGGCAGGTGGTGGCCAATGCCCGCGCGCTCGCGGAGGCGCTCCTGGAGCGTGGCTATTCGATAGTCTCCGGGGGTACCGACAACCATCTCATGCTGGTGGATCTGCGCGAGCGTGGGATCACGGGGAAGGCGGCGGAAGCCGCGCTCGGAGCCGCGCACATCACCGTGAACAAGAACACCGTTCCCGGCGAAACGCAGTCGCCCTTCGTCACCAGCGGGATGCGCATAGGCACGTCCGCGGTCACCACGCGTGGAATGAAGGAGGGTGAGATGCGGACGATCGCGGGGATGATAGACCGCGTGCTGCGCGCTCCGGACGACGAGGGCACGCTGCGAGAGGTCGGCGTGGAAGTACGTCAGCTCTCGGGCGGCTTCCCGCTCTATCCCGCTGCCGACGAGGTCGCCGCCCGGTTGTGAATTTTCCGCCCGTACTTCATCTTTGCCTCGAGTTCACCGGTGGCTCCGGCCGCTGGCTCTTTCGTGGCTCTGTATCGGGGATGGACCGTTGCCGCAGCTGTGTTTCCGAGACGGGATAATGGATCGAATCCGGGCTCACGACCCGCGCTTCGACGAGGGCGCCTATCTGTTCGTGCTCGCCGCGCTCGAGTACTGCCAGGCGAACCTTCCGGAGCGTCGTCACATCGCCGGCCGCGAGCTGGCGGTGGCGTGTCGCGACCTCGCGCTGCAGCGCTACGGCGTGATGGCGCGTCTGGTGCTCGAGCACTGGGGGGTTCGATCCACCGAGGACATAGGCGACATAGTATTCACGCTGGTGGAGCTGGGACTCCTGATCAGCCAGCCCACCGATACGCGCGAGGAGTTCGCCGACGTCTTCCACTTCGATCAGGCCTTCGAGCTGGAGTATCCCTGGAGCGTGGTCGAGATCGGATAGTGCAGGCGGGGCGGCGGCGCCCGGTACGGATCGTGCGCGCTGGTACGCGGAGTTCGGGAGGAGGTGAGGAGAATGGACGTGCAGGAACTGCCGGCATGCCGCAAGTGCGGGAAGGGTAACATGCTTCCGTTGAGCGACTACGGTCGCGATGGAGCGCCGATCACATTCAAGGCCTGGGTCTGCAACAACCCCGAATGCGGCTTCAACATCCGCATCGACAACGGCGAGATCAGCTTCGGGAGAGCGCTCAGCCAATCACACAAATGACCTCGCGCGCGGGCGCAGGCGGGTACGGCGGCTCCCTGGGCCGCCGTTCGCATAGGTGGGATTCCGTCGCTCCCCCGGAACTTCGGGTCACGACGGCTCACGAGGCGGCCGAGCTCGACTCGTGCACCATCGCTGCCGGCGTTCCCTCGCGCGCCCTCATGCAGCGCGCCGGCGCTGCGGCTGCCGGCGAGATCTTTCGGCTCTTGCACGACAGTGTGAATGGGGTCGTACTCGTCTACGCCGGCGCCGGCAACAACGGTGGCGACGGCTGGGTGGTGGCCCGATCGCTCGCGGCGGCGGGCGTACGCGTCACGGTGGTGACGGTGGGCGATGCGCGCACCGACGACGCGCGCGCGGAGCGCGAGCTCGCGGAGACCGAACCGCTCGTGAGCGTCATTCCCTTCGCCGAGCGGGAGCGCGACTCGGCGCCAGCTGCGCCGGGAGTCGTGGTGGATGCGATCCTCGGCACGGGCGCGAAAGGAGCACCGCGCGAGCCGGCGGCCAGCGCCATCGCTTGCATCACGCAGCATCGCGAGCGCGGCTCGACGATCGTATCGCTCGACATCCCGAGTGGCGTGGATGCCGATTCGGGCGGAGACGAGAACGCGGTGCGAGCCGACGTCACGCTCACCTTCGGAACGATCAAGCGTGGGCTCCTCGTGGCGCGCGCGTCGGCGGGACGGATCGTCCTGCTGGACATCGGGCTCGCACGCGTGGGGGAGGACGGTGCATTGCGCGATGCTCGCTCGACCGCTTCGCAGGTCGCTTCGCAGGTCGCTTCGCAGGTCGCTTCGTCACACCCCTCGCCGAACACTTCGTCACGCGCCTCGCTGGTCGACGGCCGCTGGCTGCGCTCCGTGATCCCTCCCTTCGCGGCCGACGCGCACAAGGGCACGCGAAAGAAGCTCGTGATAGTCGGCGGTCAGATCGGAATGGCGGGAGCGTCGGTGCTCGCCGCACGCGCGGCGATGCGGAGCGGGATCGGGATGGTGCGCCTCGTGGTAGCGCCGGAGTCGTTGCCGATCGTGCAGGGGAGCGAGCCGCATGCTCTCGCGCGCGCGTGGCCCGACGATGCTGAAACGGGGTGGGACGATGTCGTAGGTGGCTGGGCGGACGCCGTGCTCGTGGGTCCGGGGCTTGGCGCGTCGAGTGGGACGCGCCAGATGGTGGAGCGACTGCTCGCATCCTGGCGCGGTCCCGTGGTGCTCGATGCCGACGCGCTGAACGTGTTCGCCGGCGAGGCGGAAGCGCTCGGACAGCGGCTCGGCGGAAGACAGGCGCTCCTCACGCCGCACGTCGTGGAGTTCGCGCGGCTTTCCGGGCTCGAGGTCACCGACGTGCTGGAGCGTCGCTTCGACGTGGGCGCCGACCTCGCTCGCGCCACCGGTGCGGCGGTGCTGCTCAAGGGAGTGCCGACCATCGTGACCGCACCCGACGGATCGCGACTCGTGAGCTCCGCGGGCACTCCAGCGCTGGCGGCTGCGGGGAGCGGTGATCTGCTCGGCGGTATCGCCGCGACGCTGCTCGCACAGGTCGGAGATGCTCAGCGCGCCGGCGCGGCCGCGGCGTGGGTACACGGCCGTGCGGCGGAGATAGCGGAGTCGGGGCGTCGGCGGAGAGGGAGAGGGGGAGGGGCGCGACGACGGTGGGTGCGCAGCGGTGAGGGCGCACGAGGGATCACGCTCGCCGACATCGAGGATGCCATAGGGCGAGTGTGGCTGGAGGACGCGTGGATCCCGAGCTACCCGGTGCTCGCCGAGCTTCCTGCCGTCGGTGGTGCGTGACACGCGTGCCGCGTATGCATCAGATGTCGTTGTATCTCAGCCGATCCGTCGCGCGAAGCGGCTCGATACATCGACAGTCGATGTCTCGAGCCCAAGCGCGTCGTGTTGATACATCGACAGTCGATGTATCATCGCGCCGGCGTGAAATAGCGCTGCGGCCCGTTGGGCGTTTCGCGCGACGGAGCGCGGCGGTGGTGTCGCTCGCGCTCTGTACCGCCTGCGCCGCCGCCCCCGGAGGAGCGGGTGGCGCACCGACTCCGCCTGGCTCGCCGCGCGAAGATCGCGTGGTGCTCACTGCGTTCGATGTCATTCCCGCGGTCGCCGCGTCGCAGCACACGGTGTACGTCGCCAGCCCGGATGGCATCGCAGCCCTCGACCGGGACTTCGGCCGCTGGCTCCCACCCATCCCCTTCGGCCCGGGCTTCGGCGCCGGAGCGGTGACGGCGATGGCCGCCGATCCGGTGGAGGAGGGCGTGTGGATCGCTGCCGAGGGTGCGGTGCTCTACTATCGACCATCCTTCGGCGACATCTCTCGCGGCATCATACCCGGGCGAGTCGACGCCATCGTCTTCGATCAGCGCGACCCCGGTGCGGGCGCGTACCTGCACGGGTCGTCCGGTTGGGCGGTGGCCACGCGAACGGGGATGGTCTCGCCGGTGGATCCCTCGCGCGTGCCACCCCCGGCTGCGCGCAGCCAGCCGTCGTCGCTCGTCGAGGTCTACGCTACGTATCCATCTCTGCGCGGCACGGCGCCACTCCTCACCCGTGACGCGGATCTGCGCAGTTGGCCAGTCATGTCAGGGACGATCTCCCCCGATCGGAGCGAGGTGTGGCTCGGCACGGCGGGCGGCGGGCTCTTTCGCGTGGACCCGCTCTTTCAGAAGGGCGAGCAGCTTCCATTCGGACCGCTGCAGACGGCTACCGGTGCCCTGGCGCGTGACTCCGACGGCGTGTGGATGGCGGGGGTCGGCGCGGCTGCAGGCGCAGCGCGTCCCGGTCTGACCCACGCCAGCGGAGACCTCCAGCTCTGGCGCTGGCTCGCCTCGCCCGCCGTTTCGCGCGCTCTCTCGGGCGCACGCGCCATGCGCATGAGTGTGCGCGGCTCGCGCCTCTGGGTCGCGACCGATCGCGGGCTGGTCTCGCTGGATGCGAGCGATCCGGAGCACGCGCTACGCTGGTCGGCGACGAGCGGCCTCCCCGACGACCGCGCTCTCGCCGTGGCCGCGTCCAGTTCGGGCGCGTGGGTGGGCACCGCGCGCGGGCTCGCGTACGTGGAGAGCACGGGATCGGCGCGCGCGGCGCGCTCGACCGACGTGCACGCCGGTTCCGGTCCTTCGGCCGCCGTGCGCGCGCTCCTCCTCGTGGGCGACACGCTGTGGGTGGGAAGTGATGCGGGAGCTCTGCTCGTGCGTGGCGCAGCGCCCGATTCGGCGCCACGCACGCTGAACGTCAACGACGCTCGGCTCTCGCGCCCCATCCTGGCGCTCGCCGCCAGCGACTCGCTCGTGGCTGCGGCCACGGATCGCGATCTCCTGGTGATCGCGCCCGCTGCCGCGTCGCTCATCGCGCGCTTCGACGCCGTCGACATCTCGCCCATCTCGCCGGTGAGCGCGATGGCCATGGACGCCAACACGATCTGGCTCGCGGGCCGGGGCGGCGTGCTGGTGGTGGCGCGCTCGAGCGCCGCTTCGCGTCTCCTCCCCGCGCCGGGCCCGATCCCGGCACAGGCGCTCGACATCGCGCTCGATCGCGACTTCGCGTGGATCGCTACACCGGCCGGCGTCGTGCGGCTGCGACGCGCGAGCGACGGCGGCGTGCGGTGAGCGCGAACACGGAGCTCGGACCGGGGCGAGAATTCGACGTCGTTCGTCGCCTCCTGGCGCTTTGGGGAGATGCGGCCACCGGTGTCGGGGACGACGCGGCGGTGCTCCGCGTACCCGACGGCGAGCGTCTCATCGTGAGCGCCGACAGCACGGTGGAGAACGTCCACTTCCGCCGCGAGTGGCTAAGCGCTTCAGCGATAGGGTGGCGCGCTACTGCATCGGCGCTCAGCGATCTCGCGGCGATGGCGGCCACGCCGCTCGGCGTTCTCGTTTCGCTCTCGCTCCCCAACTCGTGGCGCGAGGAGGTCGAGGAGCTGGCGCGCGGCATCGGCGATGCCGTGGTGGCCTCGCGCGCCACGATCGTCGGCGGCGATCTCACATCGGCGAACGAGCTTGTGATAGCCGTCACTGTGCTCGGCCACGCCTTCGCCCCTCTCACGCGCGCTGGTGCGCGCGAGGGTGATACCATCTACGTGACCGGAGCGCTCGGTGGCCCACGCACCGCGATCGAGGCGCTCCTCCGCGGAGAGGAGCCCTCCTCCCCAGCCCGGGCGCGCTTCGAGCACCCTGTGCCACGTCTGGAGGAAGCGCGCTGGCTGGCTACGCGTGGAGCGCACGCCGTCATAGATATCTCCGACGGACTGGCCGGCGACGCGGCGCACCTCGCGGCGGCGAGTGATGTGAGGATCTCCTTGCGGCTCGACGCTCTCCCCATGCTCGAAGGCGTGTCCCCGCTCGATGCTCTGGCCAGCGGCGAGGAGTACGAGCTGCTCGTGGCCGCACCGGCGATCGACTCCGCGGCCTTCGAGCGGGAGCTGGGTGTGCCCCTCACCGCCATAGGAAATGTGGAGCGCGGCGAACCGGGCGTGCACGCCTGGCTCGCGGGGGAGCGCGTTGCGCTCCCCCGTGGGTTCGACCACTTTTCCTGACGATGCGCGCGCTGATCGTCTATCCAACAATGGTCCTCATGACTCTCATTCTGGGAGTGCCGATCGTCGTGCTCTCACTGCTCGGCGTGAGGATCGACCCCGACAGCGCACTCGGCAACGCGCCCCGAATCTGGTCGAGAGCAGCGCTCCGCGCCGCGGGGGTGAAGGTGGTGCTGCACAACGAGCGCTTCATAGGCTCCGGTCACGAGGCGCGAGTGTACGTATCGAACCACGTGAGCTGGTTCGAGATCTTCGCGCTCGCCACGGTGCTGCCGCACTACCGCTTCGTGGCCAAGAAGGAGCTCTCGTCCATCCCGGTGTTCGGCAGGGCGGTGAAGGAAGTTGCCGGGATCTTCATCGATCGTGGCAATCGCAAGGCCGCCTTCCAGTCGTACGCCGAGGCGGCCGAGCAGATAAAGACCGGCGTCTCGGTGGCCGTTTTCCCGGAGGGAACGCGCGGCCGATCGTACGAGCTCCGTTCCTTCAAGAAAGGTCCGTTCGTGCTCGCCATAGCCGCGCAGGTGCCCGTGGTACCGGTGGTGAGCTGGGGGAGCCGCGAGATCCAGGGGAAGGGTGACGTCGCGATCCACTCGGGAGTGTGTGAGCTCACCTTCCTCGAGCCGATACCCACCGCGGGGATGTCCTACGATGACCGCGACCGGCTCATGAGCATCGTGTGGCATCGCATGGCGGCGGAGCTGGAACGCAGGGGCGTGCACAGCGAGGAGCCGCACGAGCCTTCAATGACAACTCAACCATGAATCCATGTCCGAGATCATAGACATCCGCGCACGTGAGATCCTCGACAGCCGTGGCAACCCCACCGTCGAAGCCGACGTCATCCTCCAGAGCGGAGCGGTCGGCCGCGCCGCAGTGCCGAGTGGCGCGTCCACCGGCGAGCACGAAGCGCTCGAGCTTCGCGACGGCGACCCGAAGCGCTACGGTGGGAAAGGCGTGCTGCGCGCCGTGCAGCACATCGAGGAGACCATCGCTCCCGCGGTGCGGGGAATGGACTCGCTCGACCAGGTGGCGCTCGATCGCGCGATGCTCGATCTCGATGGCACGCCGAACAAGGAAAGGCTCGGTGCGAACTCCATCCTTGCCGTGTCGATGGCTTCCGCACGCGCGGCTTCGGAGGAGCTCGGGCTACCACTCTTTCGCTACATTGGCGGTCCCATGGCGCGCGTGCTTCCGGTGCCCATGATGAACATCCTCAACGGCGGCGCGCACGCCACCAACACGGTGGATTTCCAGGAATACATGATCGTTCCCGTGGGCGCGGACTCCTTCGCCGAGGCGCTCCGGATGGGCGCGGAGGTGTTCCACTCGCTCAAGAAGGTGCTGGTGAAGCGCGGTCTTTCCACCGGTGTCGGCGATGAGGGCGGCTTCGCGCCCGACCTCTCGAGCGACGAGGAGGCGATCACCGTGATCCTCGAGGCGATCGAGGCGGCGAAGTACGCACCGGGGCGCCAGGTGGCGCTGGCGCTCGACTGCGCGGCGAGCGAGCTGCGCGACAAGGACGGCACCTACACGTTCAAGAAGAGCCAGGCCGGGACGCGCGACGCGCAGGGGATGATCGAGCTGTACACCAGGTGGCTGGATGAGTATCCGATCGTATCCATCGAGGATGGTCTCGCCGAAGACGACTGGGATGGCTGGGCCGCGCTGACGGAAGCGCTCGGCGAGCGAGTACAGCTGGTGGGCGACGATCTCTTCGTGACTAACACCGAATTCCTCGCGAAGGGAATCGAGAAGCACGTGGCCAACGCGATCCTCATCAAGCTGAACCAGATCGGTACCGTCACCGAGACGCTCGAGGCAATAGAGATGGCGCGCTCCGCCGGCTACCTCTCGATCATCTCGCACAGGAGCGGCGAGACAGCGGACACCTTCATCGCCGACCTGGCAGTGGCGACCGGCGCGGGGCAGATCAAGACCGGCTCGGCGTCGCGCACCGACCGCGTGGCGAAGTACAACCAGCTCCTGCGTATCGAGGAGCTCCTGGGTGATTCCGCCGAGTATCCCGGCGGTTCCATCTACGGTCTCTGAGGAATCGGTGGCCGCGCGCAAATCGAAGAAGATGTCGCCGGCGCGGAAGCGCGCCTGGCGCATCGTCGGGCTGGTGGTGCTCGTCGCCGCGATCGTCTTCGCCATCCAGGGCGGCGAGTACGGCACCACCGACCTCTTTCAGCAACGCTCGAAGAAGGCGGATCTCCTCGCGGCGATCGACACGCTCGAGAAGCAGATCGACTCGCTCGAGCGCGTGAAGAAGTCCATCGAGACCGACCCCGCCGTTCAGGAGCGGATAGCGCGCGAGGAGTTCGGGCTGATTCGCGGCGACAAGGAGATCCTCTACCGCTTCGCGGAGCCGAGGGAAGACACGGACCGATGAGCGGACCGCACCCTTGACTGGGACACCCGGCTGGGCGATATTTGCCACATCGACGCGGGGTGGAGCAGCCTGGTAGCTCGTCGGGCTCATAACCCGAAGGTCGCGGGTTCAAATCCCGCCCCCGCTACTCTGAAGAGTCCGGTAGCACATACAGCCGAAACGGGACGCCTCTGGTGAGGCGCCCCGTTTCGGTTTATGGTCCTGCGCATGATCACCCACTGCTTCTTCGATATTGGCGGAGTACTCGCCTCCAACGGGTGGGATCGCGAGCAGCGCTCGCGCGCCGTGGAGCATTTCGGTCTGAGCGATGAGTTCGAGCTCCGCCACGAGGAGATCGTTGGCGAGTGGGAGGTCGGACGGATCGGCGTGGACGAATATCTCGACAGCACCGTCTTCTACACGGGACGCGACTTCACGCGCGAGCAGTTCATCGCCTACATGTTCGCGCAGAGCACTCCGGATCCGGAGTGCCTGGCGCTCGTGCGACGGCTCGCCGAACGGCGGAGCGCGCGGCTCTTCACGCTGAACAACGAGTCCGAGGTACTCAACCAGTATCGCATCGAGGCGTTCGGCCTCGATGAGATCTTCCTCGGCTTTCTCACCTCCTGCTGGCTCGGCGTGCGCAAGCCGTCGCGCGCGATCTTCGAGCACGCGCTGCGGATAGTCCAGGCGCGGCCCGAGTCCACACTCTTCGTGGACGATCGCGCGCAGAACCTGCAGCCCGCCGCCGCGCTCGGGATGCAGACGCACCACTTCGTGGGCATCGAGGGACTGGAGACGGCGCTCAGAGGCGCGGGGCTGTTGTAGCAGCAACGACTGGGTCAGGTCTGGAATCGTGAATCGATATAGATGAGAGGCGGGGTCAGGTCCGAAATCGTGAATCGATACGGCCGCTCCGCCGGCCGTATCGATTCACGAT
>DASSNL010000283.1:0-11423 GCA_035688075.1 Gemmatimonadaceae bacterium | reverse complement strand
CATCCGCCCGACCGCGCCCGCGTCGGAAAACGATGCGATCCCGGTGATCAGGAGCGCGACTACCAGCGGCACTACCAGTGCGCTGATCGCCTTGACCCAGATCGTGCCGATGGGTCCGATCGCGCCGGCGAATTGTGGAAGAAGAGCACCGCCCGCTCCGCCGGCTGCGAATGCAAGCAGGATCGCGGCGGCGGGTGACACGCGAGGGAGCGAGCGCCTCCCGCGTGCAGGAGCGCCGCTGTGAGATGTGTGTTCGGGCACAGCGGTGGAATCTACGCCCGCGATGCGGCGCTGTCGCTCCTCGCGTGGGTGGAGCTCGAGGCTGACCCTGGAATTTCAGAGCGCACTGCAATCACCCCACCCTACCGCACCCGCTTCACCTCCGTCCCCGCCTCCAGCGTCGTACCCGTCTCCACTCCGTTGATGATGGCCACTTCCTCCACCGGAATGCTGGATGGATACCGTGAATAGAACTCCGCCAGCGTCATCCTACTCGGCAGCTTGATGACTTCCACCTTCTTCGGCTGCACGTTCAGTATCGCCGGATCGTTGAGCGGCGCGAAGCTGCCGATCACCTGCTGAAACGTCGCGTTGTACGCGTCGAGCTGGGTGGCAGGGGTGTACGTCAGCAACTGGTAAGTGTTGCCGCCATAGCTGATATACGAGACCAGCCCCGCCAGCGCGCCGTTCTCGGTCTGCGCCTGGAAATATCCGCTCGCGGCGGGCAGGCCGTTGATGGCCGAGGAGCTCACCCGCCCGGCCTGTATCCCCTGCTGTCCCAGGAACTTCTGCAGAGCGGCGGTGGGCGCACCCTGCCCCGCCGTGAGTTGGATCATCGCGTCCTGCTGCCCGCTCACGGCGATGACTGCCTGCTTGGTGTTCTGTACCTGCCATCCATTGGGCAGCTGGAACTGGAACTTCAGGTCTGGATGGTAAAACCTACCGTCCTTGAAGAACCCCTCGCGCGGGTTCTCTCCGTACACCAGGCCATTGACGTGGCTGAGAAAGGCGTCCTGGTTTACCTGCATCCCGGACAGGTCGCGATTGAGTGACTTGACAGAATCCACCCTCTGCATCGCGATCTGGTAGCGATTCCCGGGATCCGGATGGGTAGACAGCCACGCGGGGAGCCGGCCCTCGTCGGGGGTCTCGCGATCCAGTGTCTTGAACATCGCAGCCATCTGCCGCGGGTCGTAGTTGTCCTGTATCATGTAGCGAAAGCCCAGGGCATCGGCCTGACTCTCGTCGTCTCTGCTGTACTTGAGAAACAGCAGCTGCAGCCCCTGGCCGATCACTCCACTGAGCTCCGCAACCTTGGGCGAGAGGATGCTCCCCAGGCCGAGGCCCAGTGCCGCGAGTTGCTGCTGGCTCATCTGCTGCGCCGAGTGCCGGGCCGTGATGTGGCCGATCTCGTGACCCAGCACGGATGCCAGCTCTCCTTCGCTGTTCATGGCGCCAAGGATTCCGCGGGTGATGAACACCGGCCCACCCGGCAGGGCGAACGCGTTCACTGACGCGTCGTCGATCACATAGAACGCCCACGGGAGATTGGGCCGCTCGGTCTTTTTGGCGATCTCGAGGCCGATGGAGCTCACGTACTTCTGCAGCGCGGGGTCGTCCACCAGCCCATAGGTGGCCTTCGCCGCTTCCGCGCCCTGCTGGCCCATCTGGATTTCCTGCTGTTCGGAGACCAGCGAGATCTCGGACTTGCCGGTCACCGGGTTGGTAGCGCATCCGGCGAGCAGCAGCGGAACGAGTACGAATGATCGTTTGAACATGGGCGGAGCTCTCCGTGCGGACTTTTTTTGAACGCAGCATCACGCGGTGCGACTCCCGGCGAATACGCCATAATGCCAGATGAGTGCCAGACCGAAGCGCCGGGCGAGCCCGATCTGCGGGTCGGCGCGCCCACTCCCTGGCGCAGAGCCCGCCGGGGCGGAACATTACTCGCTCACTCGAGGAGCTGCCCCGTGATGCGTATCACCAGATCGGTCATCCCGCTCGTCATTGTCGCGCTGCTTCTCCCGAAGCTCGGCGCTGCTCAGAGCACGACGCGGTCGTCGCCGAGCTTCGAGATCTCCTTTCCGGCATCGGCGCACGACGCACCGATCACCGGCCGGGTGTACGTCGCGCTGTCACGCACTTACGACGGCCGGCGCACTCCCATCGATCAGACCGGCGAGAATGGCGTACCGCTCTTCGCGCTCAATGTGTCGCGACTGGCCCCCGGCCAGCCGGTGGCGATCGACGCGTCCGCGGCCGGCTATCCGGTGAAGCACCTCGACGACATCCCAGCCGGCACCTACTGGGCCCAGCCGTTCGTGAACGTCTACACCGAATTCCACCGCGCAGATGGTCACACGGTGTGGCTGCACATGGATCAGTGGGAAGGTCAGAACTGGAAGCGCTCGCCCGGCAACCTTTACGGCACGCCGGTGAAGATCACCTTCGATCCGAAGTCGTCGACGCCGATCCGGCTCGTGGCTGACAAGGTGATACCTCCGGTGGTGATCCCGCCGGACACGAAGTACGTGAAGCGCTTCAGGATCCAGAGCGCGATCCTGACGAAGTGGTGGGGACAGCCGATCTACCTCGGCGCGACGGTGCTCCTTCCCAAGGGCTACGACTCGCATCCCGACGTGAGATACCCCGTCATC
Source organism: Gemmatimonadaceae bacterium (assembly GCA_035688075.1). Lineage (GTDB taxonomy): Bacteria > Gemmatimonadota > Gemmatimonadetes > Gemmatimonadales > Gemmatimonadaceae > JADGGM01. Next base: position 8,766 of record DASSNL010000283.1, on the reverse strand, counting down.
TACGATCACGGGCATTTCTCCCTGCGCGAGCCGGGCCGCGGCGCGACCGCGGAGTGGCTCAGCGACTCGACGCCGCGCGTCATCCTCGTCACTTTGCAGCATCCATCGCCCTTCTACGACGACTCGTACGCCGTGAACTCGGCCAACGAGGGACCGTACGACGACGCCATCAACAAGGAGTTGATCCCCGAGGTGGAGCGCCGCTTCCGCGTGATCGGCAAGCCGTGGGCGCGACTGCTCACGGGCGGATCGACAGGCGGGTGGATATCGCTCGCGCAGCAGATCTTCCACCCCGACTTTTACGGCGGCACCTGGTCGCTCTGTCCCGATGCGGTGGACTTCCGCTATCACCAGATCGTGAACATCTACAGCGACACCAACGCCTACTGGATGGATCACGGCTGGATGAAGGTGGAGCGCCCCGATGTACGTCGTCCCGACGGCAACATCGCGACGATGATGAAGGACGAGAACTGGTTTGAGCTCACGGTGGGCGACAGCTCGCGCTCCGGCGGGCAGTGGGACATCTGGGAGGCGGCTTACGGTCCGGTGGGCCCCAATGGCTACCCCAAGCGCATCTGGAACAAGGAAACCGGCATCATCGATCACGAGACTGCCGAGTACTGGAAGGAGCACTTCGATCTCCGCGAGCGGCTGGAGCGCAATTGGTCGACACTCGGCCCCAGGCTGTACGACAAGATCAACGTGTACGTGGGTGACGCCGACTCGTACTACCTGAACGACGCGGTGCACCTGCTCGACGATTTCCTGCGCAAGACGACGTCGCCTCGCTGGACTGGCGAGATCGTTTTCCAGCCGGGGGCTCCGCACTGCTGGGGACCGCCGCTGCCGGCACTTCTGCAGAAGATGGAGGCGCACATGGAAAAGAGCGCGCCGCCCGGAGCGGACACGAAGAGCTGGCGGTATTGAGTCGCGCGGACCCGAGTTCGGTCGTTGGCGAACCAACCGCCGAGCGGGCATCTCCCTGACCGGTCTGTGACCGCCTGCAGTCATCCCATGACCGCCTGCAGTCATCCCCGCGACTTGCGGGGATCCATGTTCTGCCAAGAGCGGCCGTCACTTCCCCCCATGAGTTTTCATGCTTCCGTCCCTCCTGCTCCTCCTGCAGAGTGTAGCCACACCAGTCGCCGTCGCGGGAGCCGTCGGGCCAGCGACCTTCGCCGGGAGAACCGGCGGCGTCGCCGTCATACCACCTCGAATCGAAGCGACGGTCACGATGGATGGCCGGCTGGATGAGCCGGCGTGGTCGCAGGCGGCCGTGCTGCGAAGCTTCTCGCAGTTCCTTCCGACGGATGGCGTACCCGCGGTCGATTCCACGACGGTGCTGGTGTGGTATTCGCCCACGGCACTCCACATCGGAGTGCGCGCGTGGGAGGCGCACGGCCAGCCTCAGGCCACGCTCGCCGACCGCGATCGCATCAGCTCGGACGATTGGGTCGAGTTTCTGATCGGTACCTTCGACGACGGTCGCACGGCCACGATGTTCGGCGTCAACCCGTTCGGCGTTCAAGCCGACGGTGCGCTCGTGGAGACCGGCCAGAACAACGTGCAGTTCGGCTCCGCGGGCGCCTCGCGAGATCGCGCGGACCTGAGCCCCGACTATACGTGGAGCTCACGCGGCGAGCTGGTGCCGGGCGGATATCAGATCGAAGTCGAGATTCCCTTCAAGAGTCTCCGATTCCAGCCGAAGGCTTCGCAGGCCTGGTCATTTCAGGTTGTGCGCCATGTTCAGCACTCCGGCTTCGAAGACGTCTGGGCACCCGCCCGGCGCGCGAGCGCGTCGTTCGTGGGACAGTCGGGTCATCTCGAGAAGCTGGAAGGCCTTCGTCGAGGACTGGTGCTGGATCTCAATCCAGAGATCACCGCGGTGTACTCGGGCGCACGCACGCCCGATGGCGCCTACGCGTACGGAGACGTGAAGCCCGACATCGGAGGCAGCCTGCGCTGGGGCGTGACCAACAACCTGACGCTCAACGCCGCCGCCAATCCCGATTTCAGCCAGGTGGAGAGCGATGCTGGCCAGATCAATTTCGACCCGCGCCAGGCGCTCTTCTTCGACGAGAAGCGACCGTTCTTTCTCGACGGCATCGAGCAGTTCGACACGCCGAACAGACTGATCTACACGCGCCGCATCCTGCAGCCGGTCTTCGCCACGAAGCTCACCGGCAAGACTGCCGGCGCCGACGTCGCGCTGCTCTCGGCGGTGGATGATCCCGCCGCTTCCGCCAGCGGCAGCAACCCGGTGTTCAACATCCTGCGCGTCCAGAAGGGGATCGGTGGCGGCTCGCGGATCGGGATTGCGTACACCGATCAGATCGACGGGAACGACTACAACCGGGTGGCCGACCTGGATGGTCGAATCGTGTTCGGCGGCGTGTACGCGATGATCGCCCAGCTCGCGGCGAGCCGCACTCGCACCAGCGGCGTCACTGTAACCGATCCACTCTGGAGCTTCAGGTTCGACCGGAACGGCCAGCGCTTCGGCTGGCGCAGCAGCTTCACGGGCGTGGGCGACCAGTTCGTGACCCGGAGTGGATTCATCTCCCGAACGGGGATCGTCCGTGCCAACATCGCCCCGAACTATTCCTTCTATCCGGCTTCCGGCTCGCTCATCCAGCGGATCACCACGGCGGTGACGGTCGATGGAACCTGGCAGTATCAGAAGTTCATCCACGACGGCGGCATCCAGGATCGCAAGCTCCACTTCGACCTGAACGCCGTCCTGCGCGGCGGCTGGACCGCCGGCGCCGGCTATTTTCTCGAATCGTTCGGCTACGATCAGACGCTCTTCACCAACTACTACCTCGGCGTCCCCGACGGTACCGGCGGGCTGTCGTACACGCCCTACGTCGGCCAGGATCAGATCATCAACCACGATTTCTACGTCAGCGTCAACACTCCCACCTTCAAGACCTTCGACGCGGCCATATTCGCCGTGTACGGCCACGACGAAAACTTCCCCGAGTGGGCCTCGGCCGATCTCCTCATCATCCAGGGAGGCCTGAATGCGCGTCCCACCGACCAGTTGCGCCTCACGTTCACATACGATCATCAACAGGTGAACCGCCTCACCGACGGCAGCACGGTACTGATCAATCGCATTCCCCGGCTCAAGGCCGAATACCAGCTCGGCCGGCCAATCTTCGTTCGCGTGGTGGGCGAGTACGCGTCGAGCACCCAGGATAGTCTTCGCGACAATTCCCGTACCGAGCTGCCCATCTACTTCGGCGATGGCAGCGGGGGCTTCGTCCGCGCTGCCGCGTTTTCGCGAAACACCTTTCATACCGACGTGCTGCTCGCCTTCACCCCGACGCCGGGCACCGTGGTATTCGCGGGCTACGGTCGCAAGATGATGGAGCCCGATGCCTTTCGCCTCCGCGGCCTCGAGCGGCAGAGCGACAGTTTCTTCGCCAAGGTGAGCTACCTGTTCCGACTGTGAGGCGGAGCATGGAGGAGTTGCTGCTTCCCAACAGGTCAGCGTGACATGGCGCGCGGCTGCGCCGCTCCGTGCAAATGCAGCGAGATCCCTTCGGTCCCGCATTGCCATCGGAGCTACGACACCGCAGACTACGAGGGTGAGCCTTCCCGTGTCCTAACTGGGGCACTCCAGGCCCAGCTGCCAGTGCAGCGGCAAGCATCGCGTTGTCCCCGCAGCCCGTCACGGTCTGCAGTTCCGAACAGCATCCGGCCATGCGCTTTCGCTCGGAGCAGATTTCCCTCACGGAACGCATCGCGAGTAAGGCGGTGGCTACCGGCATCACCGTGGGTACCACGCTGTCGATATTTGCAGCGTCGCGTTCACACTTGGTGCCGATGTTCTCGTCAGCGCTGCCGCACGCGAGCGCGTCTCCTCTGGAGCAGCTGACGTACATCGTCCCCCGTTCCACGGAGCTGACGCCCGCGCCCGCACCCACGACGACCATTCAGGGCTCACGGCCCGAACCCGAGCAGCGAACATCGTCGGCGAGGCCCGAGCAGGTGACGATACAGTATGACTTTGGCGCGGACTCCGCCTCGGCGGCCTCCCCCACAACGGGAACCGACCATACACCCCCGGATACCGAGAACCCCTGGGTACGTCGCGCGCTCTTCCGCTTCCGCGCGTCGGGCTCGTCGTCGGCCCTCGAGACGACGAGCCCGAGCTACTCGTCGAGCGCGAGCGCAAGTACGCTGTCTACTGGCGGCGCAGTAGGGTTCCCACGTGCGCGCTCAGAGCCGGTCCGCTTCGATTCGGCGCTGCACGCCGTGCACGACAATCTTGCTACTGGTCTGAGTACAGGCGCTTTCGATACCCCAGCGAGCAAACAAGCCCAACTCGATGAGCAGCTCCGAGCCAAAGCGCTCGCTGCGATCGCCGCGAAAGCCGCCGGGGTGCCGATTTCGCGCGGCATGCTCTCTGGCAGCAGCATCGCGGTACCGCTGCCATTCGGTGGGCCGTCACGAGAGCAGCGACAACGTGACAGCGCCGTCAACGCAGTCACGGCGAAGCGCCTCTCACGCGTGCGGCAGCGTCTCGACTCGGTCGTGGCGGCGCGGCGAAGGAAAAGCTTAGACTCCCTCGCGCAGATTGCGGACTCGCTGCGCCCGAATACACGGCAACGACTCTGAGCCCCGTGCTCGCACCACGTTCTCCACGCTGATCGTCCAGAACAGCACGCCCCTACTTGACGCCGCCCGCCGGCGATGCAAAGGTATGACCGCGTCGTCGGAGCGCACCCGGTCCGCGGAAAGGGACGGTCCCATCCGACTGCAGCATCGTGAGTGCTCTGCGACGACACCTCTTTTCGGCCCACTACGCGGACGCGGGCCACCACGAAAGGAGGAGTCATGTCCGCGCCATCCGCGTCGCACACGCCGCGCCAGCTGCCACCGAGGCCGAACCTCGAGTACGAGCGCAAGGAATCCAGGGCGCTCCTCCGCCGCCTGCGCGCCGGCGACCCCAACGCCCTGGTGGGCGCCCGCGCGCTGCACCCAACCATCGACGCCTCGCACCCGGAGCGCATCCGGCTCGCCGATGCGCAGCTCATCATCGCGCGCGAGTACGGGTTCAGGAGCTGGCCTCGCCTCGTGCGCTGGTTCGGCGATGTGGAGCGCCAGCTCCACGCGCGCTTCCGGCTCGATGGTGACCGTAGCAGCTACGAGGCGCGCGCCCGCCAGATCGTCGCTGGGCACCGCGAGCGCGGCACGCTCGCCGGCCGCGCACTCGCGGCGTACGTCCCCCGATTCTACGGCCTCCCTCTCGACGCAGTCTTCGCCAGTACGATCGATGAGGCCGACGCGCGTCTCGCGGTGGCGCGCATGCACGGTGCTCCGAGCTGGAAGGTGCTGATGGAGCGCGTCGATGCAACGCCGCGAACGCCGCCGATGGCCGGCCCGGGCGCTCCCATTCGAGACGCCATCGCCGCGATGGCGGCCGGCGATCTGGATGCGCTGCAGCGCGTCGTCACCACGCACCCGGATCTGCTGCAGCCGTCCGTGTACGACCCGTCGAGCGGAAGCACGTTGATGTGGGCTGCGCTCGGCCAGGAGCGCAGGCGCGGCGCCGAGGCGATGCGGCCGATCATGGACTGGCTCGCGGCACGGGGGCTCGACCGTCAGCGCGAGCTCGATCTCCGACTGCGTGGTCACATTGGCATGACGCCGGAGGAGGTTCGCAATCTCCTCGACCTCGGCGCCGACCCGGACTGGGTGGCTGACAACGGTGTCCCGGTGTTGGAGCACGCGCTGGTGCGCTACTGGAATGGTGGGGCCGTGGACGCACTGGCTGCGCGCGCCACGCCACGAAAGGCGCTCTGGATTTCCGCGGGGCTCGGCGACATCGAAGGCGTCCGCCGCTACCTCGACTCCCAGGGGAAGCCGACGCGCGCCGCACGCCGTCTCCGCCCGGACTTCGTAGCGGTCGGACCGCCGGGGTTCATGCCGCAACTCCCGGACGCGGATGACGAGGAGCTTCTGCTGGAGGCGCTCGTCGTCGCAATGCTCAACGGACGCGTGGAGATCATCGAGTACCTGGCGGCTCGCGGTGCCCCGGTAAACAGCCTCGCCTACGGCAAGCCGCTCGTTACGATCGCGACCGTCAACGGAATGACGGCAGTGGCGGAGGCTCTGGCGAAGGCCGGCGGTTGATTCGCTGAGCACTAGCCGCACGACGCATCGCAATCGGATCGCCATCGGATCGCCATCGGATCGCCATCGGATCGCCTGGGCCGGCGAAGCCGCGATTTCTCTCTTACCGCAGCACGATCTCCCCCTCACCCTCCACGACGACCACGTCGTACTTCTCCAGCATCGGCATCAGGACGCCCTCCAACTCCTCCTTCCAGAGCGCTCCCTCGTAGAACTGTGCCTTCATCGGTTCTCGCGACGCGAGGTCGGGAAAGCCACGCATGAAGAAGAAGGTGTCGGGGTCTTCTACGGAGAGGAACGGCCCCGAGATGGTCATCCCGATCTCCCTGTGCGCTGGAACCGTCCTCTCGCTGAAGATCTCGAGGAAACGGCTTCGCATCCCCGGTTTCGTCTTGTAGGTGCGCATCTCGATGATCATCTGCCGCTTATTGCTCGCTGTCAGCCACGCGAGTATCCACCACGACCCAGTTCACTTCCCACGTCTTTCCACCATCGTTCGAGAATGACTGCTCGAAGCGACACGAGTCCGGCCCGATCTCCGAGATGACGAACCGGACCAGGATGGCTCGGCCGTCCAGCATGTCCTGACCGTAGAACTCGCCGCGCCCATCTCTGAATTCCCCAATCACTGGTGGAGTCAGCGTCCCGGAGCGTCTGTTGGAGAAATTGAGGCTCCACTGGCGAGAATCAGGATTGTAGAGCCGAAGGCTCAGTCCCTCGAAATGACCCGCAGGTCCATCGGCCACGAGCTCCACCAGGTTGGCGCCGCCATTCCACACCTTCCGAACGACGGTGGTCCCCTCGTACTCGACCCATTCATTGGATCCAGTCAGTGGACGCAGGCGGCGACGGAGGTGAGTCTTCCAGGTACCGATCTCGAAGTCGAAATCGTGTTGCCCGTCTCGTTCCACGCGCGGCTGTCGAGCGCTCGTCGTAGGCGTATCTGGCTTCGACTGCGCGAACCCCTGGATAGGCGCGGCAACGCTCATGGTGCACAACAGAAGGTAGGTCAGACAATGCATACGTGCGCTCATCACTGTTTCCTTGCCCATGGCGTTAGATCAGCATTCCCGATGTCCCACTCGGCATCCCCTACTCGTAGCCGATGCTCCAATGCCTGACAAGAAGGTACCCCGGGGTAACTCCACGCCCCGCCGTCGCCCCAACTCCGTGACGGGCTGCCCGCTCACTGCCGCACTGGCCGCGATCGGAGGGAAGTGGAAGATGATCATCATCTACTGGCTCGCCGAAGAGCCCACACACTTTGCTGGGCTGCGACGGAAGATGTCCGGCATCTCCCAGAAGGTCCTCACGCAGCAACTCCGTGAGTTGCAGGCCGACAAGATCGTGGATCGCCGGGCGGCCGCGCGCGTGGCAGAGCCAGTGGTGTACTCGCTCACACCATATGGCCGCTCGCTCCTCCCGCTGATCGAGAGCGTTAGGGTATGGGGCCGCTTGCATCTGGAGCGACTCGGCGAATAGCGCGGCGAGTGAAGAGTCCTCTCCTGGCCGAGATTATCTCCGCTTCTCACGTGGCTCAGACCGATCCGACCGCCGCACACGATTCATTTTCAACCGTCTCACCCATGTCCCCGCGCATTCCCACGACGGTGCATACGCCGCGACTCCTCCTGCGCCCCTGGTCCCCGGCGGACGCGGAGATGCTCCACCCGCTGCTCGTGGCCAACGTCGCGCACCTCGGTCCCTGGATCCCGGCTCATGTCTTCACTCCGGTACCGTTGCGAGAGCTCGCCGAACGGCTGGCTGGCTTCGCCGAGGACTTCGCGGCCGACCGCTCGTATCGCTACGCGCTCCTGACCTCGGATGGTACGCGGCTGTGCGGCGAGGCGGATCTCTTCCCGCGCGCGGCGGTCGGCCGCGTCGCGCTCCAGGCCGCCGATCGGGTCGAGCTCGGATACTGGCTCGACGCCGCTGCGACCGGGCGGGGACTTGCAACCGAGGCTACCAGCGCGCTCCTGGCCGTCGCGGCGACACTCCCCTGGATGACGCACGCGGAGATCCGCTGCGACGTCGCCAACGAGCCGAGTGCCGCGGTGCCGCGGAGGCTGGGCTTCCACCTGTCGGAGGTCGAGGGGAGTACCCAGGTCTGGAGGAAGCTGCTGGCGAGTGATGACGGGACGCGAGCCAGGTGAGCGCTATGCGGTCGCAAGAGCTCTCTTTCGTTTCGTTCTCCACTTCGCTTCGTTGCACCCCACACCACCTCTTCCTACATTGCTGCCCGGCTATCCAGCGGCTCTGCACGATCAACCAGGTCGAGAAGCTGCGACCCATGGAGGGCGCAATGTCCACCGGTCAGTACCGCCTCACCGTAGTGATCTGCGCGGCAGCATGGTTCCTCATCGGCATGCACAGCCCGGTGGTGCACGAGATCGTGGATCACGGCCGAGTCCCGCACTGGCCGCTAATCACCATCCTCGCGCTGCTGGCCCTGCTGGGCTGCGCTACCCTGTGGAGCCTGCTGCGGCGAACGGGGCCAGCGCCTCGAGGATGAGTGTATCGAACAGCGGGGTCAGGTCTGAAACCGTGAATCGATACGGCCGGCGCGCCGGCCGTATCCACTATCGTCATTCCCGCGAAAGCGGGAATCCATGTTGACCG
>DASSNL010000281.1:0-2937 GCA_035688075.1 Gemmatimonadaceae bacterium | reverse complement strand
AAGCGGCGCTGTTCAGCGCACCGCGTCCCCTCACGGTCGAGGAGCTGGCCACGCTCGACGCGGATGCCACGCTGGCCGACGTGCGCACGGCGCTGGATGAGCTCAAGGAGCTGCTCGATTTCGGGCAGCATGGCGTCGAGTTGCTGGAGATGGCCGGGGGATGGCAGATCCTGACGCGCCCGGCACTCGCCGAGGCGATCGAGCGGGCGCAGTTCACGGTGCGTACGCCCCGGCTCACCGGTGCCGCGCTCGAGACGCTGGCGATCATTTCCTACCGGCAGCCCGTGGGCCGCGCCGAGATCGAGGAGATCCGCGGCGTGTCGGCTGGTGGGCTTCTGCGCACGCTCCTCGAGCGTGGGCTGGTGGAAGTGGTGGGTCGCGCCGAGGGGCTCGGACGCCCGCTCCTCTACGGCACCACATCGCAGTTCCTGGAGCAGTTCGCCCTGCGACACCTGGGAGAGCTCCCGCGCGCCGACGAGCTCGCGGTGGCGCTGCGCGCGGAGCCGAGAGCGCTCTGAGCACCATGTCGATGCGCATTCAGCGTGCGCTCGCGCGCGCGGGGGTGGCATCGAGGCGCAAAGCTGAGGAGCTCGTCGCGGCTGGACGCGTGAGCGTGAACGGCGCAGTGGCCACTCTCGGCCAGGTGGTCGAGCCGCAGAGCGATACCATCCTGGTGGACGGGAGGCGCATCGCGGCGCCGGCCGCCGAGCGGTGGGTGGTGCTCAACAAGCCATCCGGAGTGATCTGCACGCGCTCCGACACGCGCGGCCGCAAGACCGTGTTCGAGCTGGTCCCCGACATCCCGGGCCTCACGTACGTGGGGCGGCTCGACTACCTCACCGAGGGCGTCCTCCTCTTCACCACCGACGGCGCCGCGGCCCACGTGCTGATGCATCCGAGGCACGAGGTGGAGCGCGAGTACATCGCAACCGTCACAGGCGACGCTCCTGCCGCCGTGCGGCGCGCCCGCAGGGGGGTGGAACTGAGCGACGGACTCGCGGTCCCGCGCGATATTTCAGCGGAGCCGCTGGCGCACGGGCGTGGTCGCTGGGAGCTGTCGGTCACGCTCGCGGAGGGCCGCAATCGCGAGGTGCGGCGACTCTGCAAGGAGCTTGGACTTTTCGTGGAGCGCCTGGTGAGGGTGCGTTACGGACCAGTTACCCTCGGGCGTCTTCCCACCGGTGAGACTCGCACTCTCACCAGAAACGAGCACGAAAGCATACGGTCATTGGTGAGTGCCGGGAGACCGGGAGGGATAGAGGATCATGGAGCTGCGTAACTCGACTGCGCTGTTGCTGGGTGGTTCCGGGTTGGTGGGGATGGCAGTCGCGCGGCGACTCCTTGCCTTCGAGCCGGCACGGATCGTTATCGCGGGACTCACGCGCGATGAGGTATCTGGCGCCCTTGATGAGCTGGGATCGCACGCGGGCGGCACGGCCATAGAGGGCGTGTGGGGAAACATGTTCGTTCCGGAAGACCTCGCCCAGCGCTCGCGCGAGAGCATCCTCTCCGATCCCGCGGCGCGGCGGCGCGTGGTCGACGATTACCTCGGGCCGTTCGGCAGCGTACCGATCGAACACAACCAGCTGTATCGCTGGCTCGTACAGTTCGAGCCGGACCTCGTGGTGGACTGCGTCAATACCGCTACGGCGGTCGCCTATCAGGACGGCCATGCCAGCGCGCTGCACCTCCTCGCAGCGGCCGACTCGAACGCTGTGGACCGCGAGACAGTCGAGCGGCACCTGCTCACGCTTCCGCTCCCTCAGCTCATCCGCCACATGGAAGTGCTCTACGGCGGAATGCGCCGCGCGGGCACCCAGGCGTACGTGAAGATCGGCACGAGCGGCACCGGCGGGATGGGACTCGACATCCCATACACGCACAGCGAGCAGAAGCCATCGCGCACGCTCATGTCGAAGTCCGCGGTGGCGGGTGCGCAGAGTCTCTTCCTCTTCCTCCTCGGCCGTACCGCCGACGCTCCTGCCACCATCGAGATCAAGCCCACGGCGGCTATCGCGTGGAAGGAGATCGCCTACGGTCCGATCCGCCGACGCGGGAAGGTGGTCGAGGTGGTGGACTGCGAGCGTCCGATTCCGCTCGCGGAAGCCTTCGCTCCCGATGCATGTGGCTGGGTTAACACGGGGAGCCCGCTCGAGAACGTGTTCATCAATGTGGGTGAAAACGGTCTTTTCGCGCGCGACGAGTTCGAAACAGTCAGCTCGCTCGGGCAGATGGAGCTGGTGACGCCGGAGGAGATCGCGGAGACGGTAGTGATGGAGGTGACGGGTCGCCCCACCGGGCACGACATAGTGGGCGCGCTGGATGGCGCGACCATGGGCCCCACCTACCGCGCCGGATATCTGCGCGCCGTAGCGATCGCGGGACTGGAGAAGCTGGAAGCGGAGCACGGCGTGCGGTCCGTGGCGTTCGAGATGCTCGGGCCGCCGCGGCTCACCAAGCTGCTCTACGAGGCGCACATCCTCGGGCAGCTCTTCCCCTCTGTGCGCGCCCTCTCGGAGGCAGAAGCGACGGCGCTTTCGCGCGGCGCGGAGGCGCTGCTACGCGAGCGCGAGCCGGCACTGCGCCGGCAGATCCTCTCCGTTGGACTTCCGATCCTCCTCGGCGACGGCAGCTCCGTGCTCCGCGGTGAGACGGTGGTGGTGATGCCAGACGCTCGCGGAGCGGATACGGCCCAGCGCGGCTGGGTGGATCTCCGGCCTTCGAACATGGAGCAATGGATCCGTCGCGCCGCTACGATGGCGGCGATGCCGAAGGATACTTCCACGGGGTCGAGCGCGCGCTGGACCGCGGTCGACGCGGACGCCCCTATCGAGCCGCCGCGCATGGCGGTGTGGATTTTCGAGGAAGAGGACCACGGAGTGCGCGTGAAGCGGTGACGGGCGACGGGGTCAGGTCTTGCATCGTGCATCAGGCGGC
>DASSNL010000274.1:0-21182 GCA_035688075.1 Gemmatimonadaceae bacterium | reverse complement strand
CGCGATCCGGCTCCACCACCTGCCCGATCTGTGCGACCTGGCCGTTCACGCTCACGCGCCCGGCCGCGATGAGCTCCTCGGACTTCCGTCGCGATGCCACTCCGGCGCGCGCGAGCGCGCGCTGAATGCGCATCGACATGGGGCTCAGAGCGCTCTGGGCTCCGCGCGCAACGCCACCGCGAGCTCGTCTGCGCGCGGCAGCTCTCCGAGGTGTCGCAGCGCGAACTGCTCGAGGAACTGCGAGGTGGTGCCGTAGAGGAGCGGGCGACCGAGCCCCTCCGCGCGGCCGACTACCTCCACCAGACCGCGCTCCAGGAGCGTGCGCAGGAGACTCCCCGCGGACACCCCACGAATCTCCTCGATCTCGGCGCGGCCGATCGGCTGCCGGTAGGCGACTATGGCGAGAGTTTCGAGCGCCGCGCCCGAGAGACGCTGCGGCCGCGCGGCGAGCTGCGCCCGCTCGATGGTCTCCGTGTACTCCGGGCGAGTGAGGATCTGCCAGCCGCCGGCTACCTCCACCAGCTCCACGCCGTGCCCCTCCTGGTCGTAGTGCTCTCGGATCTCGTCCAGCGCCATCGCGATGGCGGCCGGCGTAGCGTCGGGATCGAGCGCCGCGAGCTCCTCGACCGGAATCGGTCGACCGCTCGCGAAGAGCGCGGCCTCAAGCAGCTTCGCTAGCGGCGTCACGGCTGATCTCCATCGAGGCGAACGGGTTGGGCTGGAAGACGCGCACATCGCCGCGTCGCGCGAGCTCCAGGAGAGCGAGGAGCGCCGAGAGCACCTGCCAGGGCGCGGCGTCCGCCATCACCACATCTCTCCAGCGGACGCTGGAGCGGCTCGCCAGCACGGTCAGGATCGTGGTCATTGCACCGTCGACGTCGAGCGCGCGCGCCACCACCTCGTGCACCACCGGCTCGCGCGAGATGCGCAGTACGCGGTCCACTGCGGCGAAGAGCTCGGGGAGCGCCAGTGCGAGCGGACCTCGCGGCGGCGGAACCGGATCGCCGGGGCAGTAGCCACGGGCGAAGCGATTGCGCCGGTCGTCACCGAGGCGCTCGAGGACATCCACGACCTCGCGCATCTGCTGATACTCGAGGAGCCGGCGAACGAGCTCCGCACGCGGATCGTCCCAGCTCTCCTCGTCGCCGTGTCGCGGCAGGAGCATCTGCACCTTGATGCGCAGGAGCCGCGCGGCCATCTCGAGATACTCGGCGGCTTCACCCAACCCGAGCGAGTGGATGCGCAGAAGGAACTGCTCGCAGATGCGCGCGATAGGGATGTCGGTGATCTCCACCTGCTCCTCGCGGATGAGCGTGAGGAGGAGGTCGAGTGGTCCGGAGAATTCGTCGAGCTCTACGATGAACGACGATTCGGGCGCGTAGTCTGTCGGGGAAAACGACCCGGGCGCCTCGAGGGAGGAAACCGTCACAGCTGTCAGAAGCCGCCGTGGAGGATGAAGGGCTGCACCCAGCTGCCGAGCGCCACCCTCGACACGAGCCCGATGGGGGCGAACACGAGGCCGGGGGCGAACAGCAGGACCGCGAAGACGATGATGATCCCGTACCGCCCGGCGCGTTGATACTGCAGCGCCCACGCGGGAGGAAGGAGATACTTCAGTACGTGCGACCCATCGAGGGGCGGGATCGGTACGAGGTTGAAGATCGCGAGGATGATGTTGATCATCACGCCGTAGAGCATCATGGTCTGAAGGAGGACCAGTTCCGGCACCGGTTGCTGGGTGCGTTGCCCCACCATGCCGATGATTACCACGAGCGCGATACAGACGAGAGCGATTACGAAGTTGACCGCCACCCCCGCGAGAGAGACGATGATGTCACCCCTCTTGAAGTTGCGGTAATTTCGCGGGTTCACCGGAACGGGCTTGGCCCCGCCGAACATGAAACCGCCGATATAGTACGTCAAAATCGGCAGCAGGATCGACATGAACGGGTCGATGTGCTTGATCGGATTCCACGTGAGCCGGCCGAGCTGATAGGCCGTCGCGTCGCCCTGCTTGAGCGCGGCGTAACCGTGAGCGTACTCGTGCGCGATGATCGAGAAGAGCAGCACGGGCGCGAGCAGCAGGAAAGTGCCTACCTTGTCCAATGCGATGGGGCGGAGGTGGGAATTGCCCGGGAAGGGCTCGGCACGCCGCGCGGCAGGGCGCGCGGTCGCACGCACTCAGGCGTCAACGGCGCGAAAGCTAGTGCGGTGCTGTAGCGGTGTCAAAGTCATGTGGCGCCTTGACATCCACCATGGGTGTACCTAGCTTTCCGCGCTTGCATCGCCCGCGAGACGCGGCCTGAGGCCTGCTCTGCGGGCGGTGTGCCGCGGGGGCTCCCAGACGTCGCTCCGCGCCAGTGAGAAAACCGTACCGGAGACAGTCTTGCCGAATATCAAGTCCGCCAAGAAGGACATGCGGAGATCCCGCGTCGCGACCGTGCGCAATCGTGCGCAGCGTTCCGCGCTCCGCACCGCGCTCAAGCGCGCCAGCGCCGCCGACGCCACCGATGAGCAGCGCCGCAACGCGGTGACCCTCCTCGACCGCGCCGCGCGCAAGGGGTTGATCCACAGGAACGCCGCGGCTCGCCGCAAGAGCCGCCTGGCCAAGGCGGGCAAGTAACGCAAAGGCGGGCAAGTAACGGCCGCTCCCGGCCGACTGCCCGCCTCCCCACCTGCTTCAGCCGCGCGCTCCGCTCAGGGAGCGCGCTACAGCGCAGCGAGCTCCGCGCCGCAGCGCTCGCAGTACCACTCCGTTGGATAATTCAGCGTCCCGCACTCCTGGCACTTGAGCGTCTTCACCTGCTCGGCCGCCATGGATTCCTTGGGACTCACTGCATCGCCCGAGGCGTGAACCACGCCCGGATCGGGCGCGGCGTGACCGTGCGCGCTCCCGGAAGCCGAGCCACCCGCGGCTCCCGACGCCTTTCCCCCTGCGCCACTCCCCACGGCCGCGTTCTCACCGCTGGAGCGGGAGTCGGTCATGGTGCGCAGGAATTCAAGGTCATCGAAGGGCCCGAGCTCGGGTGAGCGCTCCACGGTGATCTCCGGCTCGGAGCTCTGAGCTGGCGGCGCGGCGGGAGTTGGGCGGCGCGGCGGCTCGGGGGTCTTCTCGAAGGCGAGCTGCCAGTCGTCGGTACGCCCGTTGCCGGCCGCGCTCTCCGCAATGGCGGGCTGGTCGCGCGGCGTGCGCGTGACGGGAGAGGGCGGCGGGGCGATGGGAGCGGAGACGGGCGGCGACTTGGGCTGCGGCGCGGCAGACGGGATCCCGCCGGCCTCGAGCAGGGTGCGGAGCCGGCCGAGCTCCTGGTTCACCTGCTCGCGCTGACCATTAAGGGCGTCAAGCGCCGCGTTGGTGCGCTCGCGCACCTCGTGCTGGGTGTCGGTGCTGAGCTCACCCACCGTGGCGCGCAGCTCCGTCTCGGCCGCCTCGTCGCGGTGCTTCGCCTCCTCGATCTCGATCGCGCCCAGACGCTCCATGAGCGTCTTCTCGTGCTCCTGCAGCGCTGTGGCGTGTGATGCGAACTGCTCGACGACCCGCTGCAGACGTGCCGTGTAATCCGCGTGCACCCGGTTGTAGATGTGCTCCGGCGTCGTCGCGCGCTTCGCCTCGAGCGATGCGATCCACGCGCGGTAGCGCTCGCGCTCCTCGAAAAGCGCGCTCACCTGCTCGGTGTCGACTGCTGTCTCCGTCATGACTCTCCCCGCTTGCTCTCGCGAGCCGCGCTCTCGCTGTCGGCTCCTTGTACGGCCGGGCGCGAGCGCGCCGGCGAAAGCGCGGCGACTTGCGCGGGCGTCAACTCGTTCACCCGACCCAGTTGGCGCGCCACGAGCGTGATGCGCGCCGCATGCTCCAGACTTTCCATCCGCTGGTGCGCCACCAGGAGCGTCGGGCCGATGGTGACCGCTCCATGGTTGGCCAGCAGGAACGCGTCGTGCGCGCTCATGTAGGGTTCGCATTCGTCGGGCAACGCCGTAGTCCCCGGCGTCGCGTAGGGCACCAGGGGCACCACCCCGAGCTGCACGATCAGTTCCGGCAGAACGTAGCGCTCGAACCCTTCCCCGGCCACCGCGAACCCCGTCGCCACCGGAGGATGCGCGTGCACCACAGCGCCGACATCAGGCCTTCGTGAATAGATTCTAACGTGTAAAGAGACTTCCGACGAGGGTTCGCGGTAACCGATCACGCGTCGTCCGTCCGTCCCGACCACCACCAGATCTTCGGGTCGGACGTCCACTTTCGACATACCCGCGGGCGTCACCAGCACCATGTCGTCGCCGAGGCGAACGGACACATTCCCATCGGGGCCGGCGATCAATCCGCGCTCGTAGAGCCGCCGGCATACTACTACGATCTCCTCGCGCAGCGCGCGGTCATCCACCAGCCGCCTCACTCCTCCAGGCGAAAGACCACCTGGCCGCCAACGATCGTGTACACCGCGCGCCCCCGCAGCCGATCGCCCGCGTACGGAGTGTTCCGCCCCTTCGAGAGAAACTTCGAGGGATCCACCACCCATTCGCGCTCGGGATCGAACACCGTGACGTCCGCGACCGAGCCCTGGGCGAGCGAACCGCCTTCCAGGTGGAAGAGCTTCGCCGGCCGCGTGGACATTCGATCCACGAGCGCGGGGAAGTCGATGATCCCCTTCCCTACCAGCTCCGTCACCACGAGCGCGAGCGCGGTCTCGAGGCCGACAATGCCGAAGGGCGCGTCGGCGAATTCGCGCTCCTTGGCGTCGTAGTGGTGCGGCGCGTGGTCGGTAGCCACGAGATCGATCGTCCCGTCCCTCAGCGCTTCACACAGCGCCTCCACGTCCGCCTCGGTTCGGAGCGGCGGGTTCATCTTGGCGCTCGTGTCGTAGTCGCCAACTGCCGCCTCGGTGAGCGTGAGATGGTGTGGCGTCACCTCGGCCGTGACGTTGATCCCGCGCTCCTTCCCCCAGCGGATCAGCTCCACGCTTCCCGCGGTGCTCATGTGCGCGAGGTGTACGTGCCCGCCGGTGCGGCGCGAGAGGAGGATGTCGCGAATCACCATGATCTCCTCCGCCTCCGCGGGGATTCCGCGAAGACCGAGCCGCGCGCTCATCATCCCCTCGTTCATCGAGCCGCCCTTCGCGAGCGTGGGCTCCTCGCAGTGGTCGATGACGGGGATGTCGAACGCCTGCGCGTACTCGAGCGCGGTGCGCATGAGGTGCGCGCTGACCACCGGCTTTCCATCGTCGCTCACCGCGACCGCGCCCGCGCCGACCATCTCGCCGAACTCGGCCAGCGCTTCACCGTGCTGGCCCAACGATATGGCACCTATCGGGTAGACTCGCGCCGCCGCGGCGCGGAGCCCCTGGCGGATGATGAAGCCCACGGCTGCCTGGTTGTCGGTAACGGGCTCCGTGTTGGGCATGGCGCACACGGCGGTGAAGCCGCCCGCTGCCGCCGCGCGTGCGCCGGTGGCCACCGTCTCCACGTCCTCGCGACCCGGCTCGCGCAGGTGGCAGTGGACGTCTATGAAGCCAGGCGACACGAAGAGACCGGAGCAGTCGATCACCTCCGCGCCATCGGGCGTGCCGAGCGAGCGCCCTATCGCCTCCACCTTTCCGCCGCGCAGGAGCACATCCACCGTCTCGTCGCGCTCCACCGACGGATCTATCACCCGGCCGCCGCTGAGGAGGATGTCGCGACCCGCCGTCACCTCTCCGCTCCCGGTGCCGATGCCTTCGCCGATTCCGCCAGCTCCGGACGTCCGCCCGCGAGCAGGTAGAGCACCGCCATCCGAACCGCTACTCCGTTGGTCACCTGATCCAGTATCACGCTGTGAGGGCCGTCGGCGACGTCGGAGTCGATCTCCACGCCGCGATTCATGGGCCCGGGGTGCAGGATGAGAATGTCGCGCGGCGCTCGCTCGAGCCGCTCGCGCGTGATGCCGAAGACACGATTGTACTCGCGGAGCGACGGAATGTAGCCCGCCTGCATCCGCTCGAGCTGGAGGCGAAGCACGTTGAGCGCCTCCGCCCACTCTATCGCCTCCTCGACTCGCTTGAAGACCGTTACGCCGAACTCGTCGACTCCCCAGGGGAGGAGTGATTTAGGGCCGCAGACGGCCACCTCGGCGCCGAGCTTCTTAAGTCCCCAGATGTTGGAGCGAGCCACTCGCGAGTGGAGCACGTCGCCCACGATGCACACACGCCGGCCGCGCAGCTCGCCGAACTGGTCGCGCAGGGTGAGGATGTCGAGGAGCCCCTGCGTGGGATGCTCGTGCGTCCCATCGCCCGCGTTGATCACGTTGCTCTCGATGCGATCGGCCAGGAACTTCGCCGCGCCCGACGCACCGTGTCGTATCACGACCATGTCGATCCGCATCGCCTCGAGATTGCGCGCGGTGTCCACCAGCGTCTCGCCCTTCTGCACGCTCGAGCCGACCGACGCCACGTTCACGGTGTCCGCCGAGAGACGCTTCTCGGCGAACTCGAAGGAGATCCGCGTTCGCGTGGACGATTCGAAGAAGAGATTGACGATCGTCTTCCCGCGGAGCGCCGGCACCTTCTTGATCGCTCTCTCGCTGATCTCCTTGAACGGTTCGGCGGTGTCGAGGATGAGGCGGATCTGTTCGGGGGTGAGAGGCTCGAGCGCGAGAAGGTCCTTCCCGAGCGCGCTGGTCATCGAGCCGCCTCCGCCGGTTCGCGCCGCACCACCACCACCGCGTCGCGGCCATCGAGCTCGCTCACCAGCACATCCACGCGATCCTCGGGCGCCACGGTGATCGTCTTCCCAACGATGTCCGCGCGGATCGGGAGCTCGCGCCCGCCGCGGTCCACCAGCACCGCGAGCGCTATCCGCGCGGGGCGACCGAAGTCGGCCAGCTCGTCGAGCGCGGCGCGCACGGTGCGCCCGGTGTAGAGCACGTCGTCCACGATCACCACCCTCTTCCCCTCGAGGTTCCAGGTGAGATCGGTGGGTCCGACCACCGGGCGCGGCCCTACGGTCTGGAGGTCATCGCGGTAGAGAGTGATGTCGAGCGCGCCGCGCGGGATCTCCACGCCGTCGCGCTCCTCGATGGTCTTCACGATCCGATCGGCGAGCTGCACTCCGCGGCGCTGGATTCCCACGATGATCAGGTTGTCCGTGCCATCGTTGAGCTCCACGATCTCCTCGGCCATGCGGCGCAGTGTCCGGCCCATGGCGCGCGCGTCGAGGATGGTGGTGGTGGCGTTTGGCATCGGGGTGGAATATGTCGGCGGTGTGCGCGGGATTGAAGCCCCGGGGGGAGAAAGCAGAGAGCAGAAAGCAGGAACGGCGAGGAGACAGGAAACAGGGAACAGGAAACAGGAGCGGCAAGGAAGCAGGAAGCAGAAAGCAGGAAGCAGTGAACGGCCTCGGGAGTGAGAGCCCTCTCGCCAAGAGCCGGTACCTGCTTCCTGCTTCCTGCTTCCTGCTTTCTTCCTCCCCCCTCACCCCCTCGGCCGTTCACTGCTTTCTGCTTTCTGCTCTCTGCTTTCTCCCATCACTACCCAGATCATTTAGATTCAATGGTTACCTCATGGGGTCGAATTGAGAACACTGGAAGATGAGGTGCGCCGGCGGCGCACTTTCGCGATCATAAGCCACCCGGACGCCGGTAAGACGACGCTCACCGAGAAGCTCCTCCTCTACGGTGGCGCGATCCACCTGGCGGGCTCGGTGAAGGCGCGCCGCGCGGAGCGCCATGCCACGTCGGACTGGATGGAGCTGGAGCGCCAGCGCGGCATCTCGGTGACGTCGAGCGTGATGCAGTTCGAGTACGAGGGGTGTCAGATCAACCTCCTCGACACCCCCGGCCACCAGGACTTCTCCGAGGACACGTACCGCACGCTCGTGGCGGCCGACAGCGCCGTGATGCTGCTCGACAACCGGAAGGGTGTGGAGGAGCGCACGCGGCAGCTCTTCCGCGTGTGCGAGCGGCGGCGCATGCCGATCTTCACCTTCGTCAACAAGTGCGACCGCGCGGGCGAGGATCCGCTCAAGCTCCTGAGCGACGTGGAGGCAGACCTGGGGATCGCCTGCTACGCGATGACCTGGCCGATCCACCGCGACGGATCTTTCGTGGGAGTCTACGATCGGGCGAAGGGACAGATCCATCTCTTCGACCGGGGCGGCGACCACGGCGCGAGTCGCGCGGTAGTGCGCGTGGGCGATATCGCCGATCCATCGCTGCGCGAGGTGATCGGCGCGGCGGCGCACGAGCGGCTCGTGGCCGACATGGAGCTGCTGGAGGAGGCGGGACATTCCTTCAGCCATGAAGCGTTCCTCGCCGGCACGCTCTCGCCGATGTTCTTCGGGAGCGCGCTCACCAACTTCGGCGTGGAGCCCTTTCTCGCTGACTTCCTCGAGCTCGCGCCGCCCCCACTCGGTCGCGAGTCGAGCGCCGGCACGGTGGCCCCCACGCACGACGGGTTCACCGGTTTCGTCTTCAAGATCCAGGCGAACATGGATCCGCGCCACCGCGACCGCGTCGCGTTCGTGCGCATCTGTTCCGGGCGCTTCGAGGCGGGGATGGAGGTGAAGCACGTGCGTTCGGGGAAGAAGCTGCGCCTTTCTTCGCCGCAGCAGTTCCTCGCACGCGACCGCAGCACGGTGGAAGAGGCGTGGCCCGGCGACGTGGTGGGCCTCGTCGACAAGGGGACGCTGCGCATAGGCGACACGCTCTCGGCCAACGGAGATCTCGAGTTCAGCGGGATACCTCGATTCGCGCCCGAGCACTTCGCGCGCATCGTCGTGGCCGACCCGCTGCGCCGGAAGCACCTCGACACCGGGCTGCGCCAGCTCACCGAGGAAGGCGCCGCGCAGGTGTTCTACGCGGACAGCGATGCGGGCCCCGCGCCGATAGTTGGCGCCGTGGGGCTGCTCCAGTTCGACGTCATGCTCCACAGGCTGGAGCACGAGTACGGCGTTCCCTGCCGCCTCGAGCGAATTCCCTACCGCTACCCGCGCTGGGTCGTCGGGCCGAAGGCGGACATCGAACGCGCGGCCGGCGGGAGCGGGAGGATGAGACTCTACGACACGAAGGGAAATCCGCTCATCCTCTTCGACGATTTGTGGAATCTCCGCTGGGCCACCGAGCACGAGCCGACGTTGACCTTCCACGAAGTGGCGCCGTGAGGATCCAGGGGGCGCGCGCCGAAGGCGCCGCGCCCTCCACTCGCGCCGGCAGCCTCGCGCCCGGCGCGGCGCTCAGGTTCGTCGTTTTCCTGGGCGTGGTGAGCCTGCTCGCCGACATGACCTACCAGGGAGGGCGGAGCATCACCGGCCCCTTCCTCGCGCAGCTCGGGGCGAGCGCCACGGTGGTCGGCGTCTTCGCCGGCTTCGGAGAGCTCCTCGGCTACGGGCTGCGCATCGTCTCCGGCTACTTCAGCGATCGCGGCGGCAACTACTGGCGGGTGGCGATCGTGGGCTACCTGATCAACCTCCTCGCGATCCCCGCGCTCGCGCTCGCGGGGAGTTGGGAGGCGGCCGTGGCGCTCATGATGCTCGAGCGCACGGGCAAGGCGATACGCAAGCCCGCGCGCGACGCGATGCTCTCGCACGCCACGTCGGAGATGGGACGCGGCTGGGGCTTCGGTCTCCACAAGGCGATGGACCAGACCGGTGCGCTCCTCGGCCCGCTCGTGATGGCCGCGGTCCTCTTCGCCACACACGGCAGCTACCGGCTCGGCTTCGCGCTGCTGCTCATCCCCGCCCTCCTCTCCTTCGCGGTGCTCCTCGCCGCACGTCGTGAATATCCGCGACCGAGCGATCTCGAGGTGAAGAAGATCGAGCTCGAGGCCACCGGCACATCGCACAGCTACTGGATCTATCTCGGGGCATCCGCGCTGGTAGCCGCCGGCTACGCGGACTTCCCTCTGATCGCCTTCCACTTCGCGAAAAGCGACGCGATGCCGGCGGCATGGATCCCGCTCATCTACTCTCTGGCGATGGGCGTATCGGCGGTGGCGGCACCGACAGCCGGATGGCTCTTCGATCGCGTGGGTGTAGCGGTGATCGCCGCGTCGGTGTTGGTGGCCGCGCTGTTCGCGCCGCTGGTGTTCCTCGGCGGTACGGCACTCGCGGTAGCGGGGATGGCGCTCTGGGGCGTGGGGATGGGCGTGCAGGAATCGATCGTGCGTGCGGCGGTGGCGGACCTAGTTCCGTCCGACCGGAGAGCCGGCGCGTACGGCGTTTTCGACACCGGCTTCGGTGTCTTCTGGTTCCTCGGCAGCGCGCTCATGGGGATCCTCTACGATCGCTCCATCCCAGCGCTGGTCGTGTTCTCCATGGCGGCGCAGCTGGCCTCTCTCCCGCTGCTGCTCGTGGTCGCTTCGAAGGCGAGAACGACGCGCCGCTGAGAGCAGGCGCGCGAGGTTGTAAGGAATTCCGTCCTCGCGCGACTAATCGTTGTGAAAGTCGGGCAATGAGGCCCGCAAAATCGACCACACGGCCACGACGATCACCCACAGCGGAGGAATCGACACGCAACCATGCGAGTGATGCGCGACGCCGACGAATCCTTCCTGAAGCTCGTGCGCGAGAACGAGGCGCGGCTGCGAAAGATCTGCCGAGTCTACGCCACCGACGCCGACGCCGAGAAGGATCTGTATCAGGACATCCTGGTGCAGCTCTGGCGCGCGCTCCCGTCGTTCGAGGGCTCGTCGCAGCCGGGCACCTGGCTTTACCGAGTCGCGCTCAACACCGCGCTCGCGCAGAAGCGCCAGCGCACGGCGCGTGAGTGCACGACGATCGACGAGTCGAACCCGATCTGGCGAAACCCCATTCCGGCGCCCGACGAATCGCTGGAATCGAAGCAGCGCCTCGAGCGGCTTTACGCCGCCATCGCGCGGCTCGACGACGTGGACAAAGCGGTCGTGATGATGTACCTCGACGAGAAAAGCCATCGCGAGATCGCCGAGGTGCTGGGAATCACGGAGAGCTACGTGGGCGTGAAGCTCCACAGGATCAAGAAATCGATGGCTGCATGGCTGGCGGAGGAAGCGGCATGAATCTCGACGACGCTCGGCACGAATGGCAGTCGCAGATGACACTCGAGGAAGCGAGGATGTCAGAGAGTGAGATGCTCGAAATCGTGAAGCGCAGATCCAGCGCCTTCGACCGTACGATCGCGCGTCGCGATCGCCGCGAGACGATCGCCGCGGCCGTGGTGATGCTGGTGTTTCTCCCGCTGCTGGCCACGGGGCCATGGCTCACGCGCGCGGGCGTGCTGGTAGTGCTCGGTGCGTTCGCTCTGATCTTCACGAAGCTGGGCGCGGCGCGGCGACTGGAAGCGAGCGATCGGGTGGACCTCTCTCTGGCGGAGCTGCTCGAGAGAGAGCGAGCAAAGTTGAACGGTCAGATTCGCCTGCTCGAGAGCGTCGTCTCCTGGTACATCATCCCTCCCGCCGTAGGCGCGATGCTGATAGTGATCGGCCTCGAGGGGCCGAGCTGGTTCACCTTCGGCTACGCGCTCTTCGCTCTGGTGATCTCGGTGTGGGTCTATCGCTTGAACCAGCACGCCGTGCGGCGCGAGCTGCGCCCCAGACGCTCGGAGATCGAACGGCTCATCCATGAGCTGAAGGGCTAGACGGAAATCGGCCGTCGCCGAAAGCAACGACTCCGCCATGCCGGGGTCGTACGACGAATCACAAACAAACTCTGGTAATCATGCATCCGAAGCTACTACGACTCCGGTGCGCCGCCGCAGGCGCGCTCACACTCTCGCTACTCTTCTCCGCCGCTACCGCTGCCGCCGGCGCGCAGCAAACGGGCGTCAAGGTCGACTCCCTCGCACGCGCGTTCCGGGCGCAGCATTCCACGCCTGCGCTCGTAGTCGGAGTGGTGAATTCCACGGGCGAGCGCATTCTGCCTTACGGCATCGCGGGCGACGGCAGCACGCCGGTCACCGGCGACACCCGCTTCGAGGTAGGATCGGTGACCAAGATCTTCACCTCGCTCCTCCTCGCGCGGATGGTCGAGAACGGCGGTGTGCGGCTCGACGATCCGATCGCACGCTACCTGCCGGACTCGGTGCAGGCGCCCGATTACAGGGGGCAACAGATCACCCTGCGAGAGCTGGCCACGCACTCATCCGGTCTGCCGCGGCTTCCGACCAACATCGCGCCGGCGAACATGTCGGACCCGTACGCGGGCTACTCAGCAGAAAAGCTCTACCACTTCCTGGATTCGTACGAGCTGCCGCGGGCGCCGGATTCCACCTACGAGTATTCCAACCTCGGCGCCGGACTGCTGGGCTTCCTCCTCTCACGCCACGCTGGCAAGCCGTTCGCAGAATTGCTGAAGGAGAGAATCTTCCAGCCACTCGGGATGAGCGGCAGCTACGTCGCGGAGCTGGGTGAGAGCACCGACACGCGCCTCGCTCAGGGGCACGCCGAGGGGAAGCCGGTTCCCTTCTGGCATTTCGGTTCGCTCGAGGGAGCGGGAGCGGTCAGGTCGTCGACCAGGGACCTCCTCCGGCTGATCGGCGCGGAGCTGCACCCCGAGCGCACGAGCATGGCGAAGGCGATAGAGCTCTCGCAGAAGATCCGCTTCCACGCCTCGCCGCAGCTCGCTCTGGCGCTCGGGTGGCATGTGGTGCAGCTTCCCGATCGCAGCAGTCTCTATTGGCACAACGGGGGTACCGGTGGCGCGAGGAGCTTCGTGGGCTTCGTGCCGGAGGCGGGAGCGGGCGTGGTGGTGCTCATGAACGAGGCGCTTCCGCTGAATGCGGTTACCCAGTTCGGTGTCCAGGTAGCGCGCGCAGCACTGGTGCAGTGAGGGTGGCAAGCGACGGCGAGTGCCGCGCCAAGCCGCTCGATACTTCGGCGAGTGCCCGTTTTTTGGCCGCGGGCGGAACGAAGGGCTCGTCTCGTGCGTATAATGAATATATGCGATCCGTGCACGCCCTCACACTAGCCATCCTGCTCGCGCCCGCCGCGGCCGTGGCGCAGGACATGGGAGACGGATTCTTCTTTCGGGAGCCCGTTGCCACATGGTCCGTGCGCGCCGGCTACGGCGTCGCGAATGCGGGCAGCGACATCTTTTCGTTCACGTCGCGACAGCTCACTCTGGAGAAGAGCGATTTCAGCGGCGTCAACATTGGCTCCGACCTCGACTTCCGGCTGGCCTCGCGGCTGACGCTAGGACTCGGCATCTGGTACGAGGGACGCAGCACGCCGTCGGAGTATCGCGACTTCGTGGATCAAGACGATCTCCCGATCGAGCAGACTACCAAGTTCCGCCGCATGCCGCTGACGGCATCGCTCAAGTTCTACGTCACGCCTCGCGGGCGCTCGATCGGCCACTTCGCCTGGATTCCCACGAAAGTTGCGCCGTACATCGGCGCGGGCGGCGGGGCGATGTGGTACAGCTTCGAGCAGAAGGGGGACTTCATCGACCAACCGTCGATGGACGTCTTTCACGACACGGTCAAGTCGGAGGGCTGGACACCAGAAGGGCACGCGATGGCGGGCGTAGACGTATCGCTGACGCCGCGCTTCGTGCTCACGGGTGAGGGGCGCTACACATATGCAAAGGCGAAGATGGACGAGGACTTCATCGACTTCGACAAGATCGACCTCTCCGGATTCGCCATCACGGCTGGTCTCGCGATCAGATTCTGAGGGGGGCATGATGCAAACGAGAGCGTGGAGAGACCGTGCCGCCGCAGCGGCCAGCGCAGCGCTGGCGGCTTTCGTCCTGATGGCGGGCAGCGCGGTGATGAACGGCGTGAGCGCTCAGTCGAATCAGGCTGATGCGCGCTGGCAGCCGTGGCTCGGGTGCTGGGAACCGGCTGGACTCGCGGAGGGGCTTAACAGCCACATGCTCTGCGTACTTCCGGTCGAGGGCTCCTCCGCCGTGGAGCTGGCCACCGTGGACAGCGGCCGCGTGATCGCTCGCGAGCGCCTGGTGGCGAACGGCGAGCGGATGAAGAGCGACCAGAGCGGGTGCACTGGCTGGAAGAGCGCGCAGTGGTCGCCTGACGGCGAGCAGCTCTACCTGAAGTCGGATTTCGACTGCGGCGGCGGACTCCATCGCACATCCAGCGGGATCTTCGCCATGGCACCCGGCGGAGTGTGGCTCGACGTGCAGGGCGTTTCCGCGAATGAGGGCGGCGGCGTACGCGTGATCCATTACCGCTCGGCGAGCGCACCCGACGTGCTGCGCGATGAGCTGGCGCGCGTCACCGCGGAGCGTGAGCTCGCGCTGAGCACCGCGCGCACCGCGGCCGCGGGGAGCGTGAGCGTGGAGGATGTAGTCAACGCCTCGCGCGCGGTCGATCCGGGAGTGGTGGAAGCGTGGCTCATCGAGCGGCGCCAGAACTTCTCGGTCGACTCCAAGCAGCTCGTGCAGCTCGCCGACGCCGGTGTCCCGGCGCGAGTGATAGACGCGATGGTGGCCCTCTCCTACCCGAAGGTCTTCGCGATCGCCGGCTCGAGCGACATAGGGATGCGCTCGGGTGAGGTCGCGCTCGAATCCGAGGAGTCGAGCGGCCGGACAATCTACTCGACGATGATGTACCCGTACGGCTACGGCTTCTACGGCTTCGGCTTCTCGCCCTTCGACTACTACTACTCCCCCTTCGGCTACTCGCCTTACGGCTTCGGCTACGGCTGGTATCCCGGCGCTGGGCCGGTGGTGATCATCAGGAACCCGAACGTGAACGCGCCAGGCCACGGACGGGTAGTGAACGGCCGCGGCTACGTACGCGGTGGGCAGTCTGGCAGCGACGGCAGCGCACGCGGCAGCGTCCCGCGCCGCTCGCGCAACGACTGGCCCTCGACCAGCGGCAGCTCGTCGCGCGGCGGATCGACCGCGACTTCGTCGCCCAGCTCGGGCGGTGGGCAGAGTACCGGTCGCACGGCCAAGCCGCGCAAGCCATGAGCGAAGGAAACTGATGTGAAAAGGGCCGCGTCGTATCGCTAGTACGACGCGGCCCTTTTCACATGCTACGGGCGCTCCAGCTACACGCCGGCTGGCAGGGTGAGGGTCATGCACGTACCCTCACCCACCACGCTCTCGGCCGAGAGGTCGCCCCCCATCCCTCGCGCCAGATCGCGGCTGATGGCCAGTCCGAGACCGACTCCGTCGTTCTGCCCGCTGGGCCGCGGTGCGGCCTGGACGAACGGCTCAAACACATGCGCCAGCTTCGCCGAGGGAATTCCAATTCCGGTGTCGCGCACATCGACGCGCACCTGGTCGGAGTCCCGACACTCGCCGACGACGATGTCGATGCGCCCAGCCGCGGGAGTGAACTTGATGGCGTTCGTGAGGAGATTCAGCATGATCTGCTGAAACTTCTCGCGATCGGCGTAGATCACGGGCGCCGCACCACTGGCTTCAGACGGCGATGTGATCTCACAGACTAGTCTCTTGTGCTGGAGCAGAGGCTCTATCATCGCGACCAACTGGTTCAGCAACGGCCGCAGCTCGATCGATTCCAGCACATACTCGAGTCGACCGGTTTCGATTCGCACGAGGTTGAGCACGTCGTTGATCAACGCCAAAAGGTGGCGCTGATTGGCCTGTGCACGGGCGAGCGCATTGCGCTGCGCCTGGGTTACCGGTCCGTGCAGCTCCATCTCGATGAGCTGGAGATGGCCACCGATCGCGTTGAGCGGGGTTCGAAGCTCGTGACTCATGACTGCGAGGAACTCGCTCTTGGCGAGGCTGGCCGCTCTCGCCTTCTCTTCCGCGTCGCCGCGCTCTGCGAGGGCGCGGCGCAGCTGCCGCTCGAGCTCCTTGCGCTGCTCGATCTCGTTCTCCAGCGCGCGGGCGCGCTGCTGGAGAAGACTGATCTCCCGCATGCGCGCAGCATCGTCTACTTCTGTGTAGCTCTCCGTGGGGACCACGCGCTCGTGCTGACCGCAGATGCGCCGGAACGCCTCGCTGTCCGTCTCGCGACGGAAGTTCGACATCTCGTATGCGCAGAGAAGCGAGAACGAACGCGATTCAGCGAGCCCGTTCCAGAGCTCCTCTAGTTGGATGGCGGCTTCCGGATTGCCGTCCTTCCAGAGCAGATCCACCATCTCGCCGTAGAGGCGAACCGAGGTCTGGCGCGACGCGGCGAGGCTGGCGTCGATCATACCGCCCACCAGGGCCTCGAACCGCCCGCCGTCGGGCATGCCGCCGTCCATGAACGCGGCGAGCGTCTCGCGCGCATCGACAAGCAGGATCCTTCCGCTCGTCACCAGCGAGGCGTCCACCTCTCGCCGCGCCAGCTCGCGAGCCAGCGCCTCGCGCCGGTGGCCGTCGACGATCGCGATGAGTGGCAGTCCTTCGGCGAGCCCCGCCTCGAAGAAATCGGCGATGTCGCTCAGGAGGACGCCGTCGTCGTCGTAAAACTGGACCACGTGGCCGTGGTGCCCTGCGGCGTCCGCCGGGGCAGCGACGGGAGTAGCGGGCACGGCTCCGGACATGGAGCCGTGCCCGGAAAAGCTCACGCTCCCCAGGAGCTCGGCCGACTGTGACTCGTGAGGTACAGGCTGGGTCATTCGCGAACCAACGACTGAAAGTGGCGTGGCTGCCTGCCACCCGGAGCACCAAAGAACAGCGCCGGTGCCGGTGCCACTGGTTGCGATTGTACCGCATGCAATGGCCGCGCCGCGGCACGTGCGCATTGCCGACGGATGGGGCGGGATTCGAACCCGCGAGGGCTGTTACACCCCACACGCTTTCCAGGCGTGCGCCTTAAGCCACTCGGCCACCCATCCAAATGACGAAGGCGGGCGTTTGCCCGCCTTCGACTATCCTTCGATCTTGGAACGCTCCGCAAGTTACCGAGAGCACCGTTACGCCGAGGAAACCTTTCGCGGCCCCCGCCGTCCGGCATCTCACGGACGGGGTGAGATTCGAACTCACGATACCGTTGCCGGTATGCCGGTTTTCGAGACCGGTGCCTTCAACCACTCGGCCACCCGTCCAACTTCAGCCGCGAAAGTTACCCCGCCACTGGTGGGGTGTCAACGGATTTTGCGCGCCGTACGCTGAAGAATTCGCTCAGCAACGCACCGCACTCCGACTCGAGAACGCCGCCCCGAACCTGCGGGCGGTGGTTGAGGCGTGGGTGGCGCAGCAGGTCCTCCACCGACCCCGACATCCCCGCCTTCTCATCCCATGCACCGAACACCACGCGCTCCATGCGTGAGAGCACGAGCGCGCCCGCGCACATTGCGCACGGCTCGAGCGTCACGTACAGCGTGCAATCGTCCAGGCGCCACTCGCCGCGCACGCGCGATGCGTCACGGATCGCGAGGAGCTCGGCGTGCGCGGTGGCATCTCGATCGATGACGGTGCGGTTTGCAGCCGTCGCCAGCAGCTCTCCGCCCCGGACTACCACTGCCCCCACGGGCACGTCACCACGCGCGATGGCGCCGCGCGCCTCCTCCAGTGCGCGACGCATCCACCGTTCGTCTTCCGCTTCGCGAGACTCAGACAGTGGGGCCTCGCCTGTCACAACAGACACGCTCGTCGCGCGCCGCTCGATTCGTCGTCACGATGCCCCCGCCGCGGCACCCTCGGTGGACTCCGCCTTCTCGAACCGGAGGCCCCCCTCGGCGGCGCGTGTGACCACGATGTGGTCGCCGTCGTGGAAGCGTCCCTCCAGAACCGCCATTGCGAGCGGATTCTGGATGTGCTTCTGGATCGCCCGCTTCAGCGGCCGCGCTCCATACACGGGATCGAAACCCTCCTGCGCGAGTACCATCTTCGCCTCCGGCGTGACCTCGAGCGTGAGGTTTCGATCTGCCAGCAGACGCTCCATCCGCTGAAGCTGGATGTCGACTATCCGGCCGATCTGCTCGATCGCCAGCGGGTTGAAGATGATGATGTCGTCCACGCGGTTGAGGAACTCCGGCTTGAACGCCTGCCGCAGCGCCTCCATCACTCGCTGTTCCGCGCGCGTCCAGTCGGCGGTTCCGTACTCCAGGATGTACTGGCCGCCGATGTTGGACGTCATGATGATCACCGTGTTCCGGAAATCCACCGTCCGCCCCTGCGAGTCGGTGAGACGTCCGTCATCGAGGATCTGCAGGAGGATGTTGAACACATCCGGGTGCGCCTTCTCGATCTCGTCGAAGAGCACCACCGAATACGGGCGACGGCGGATCGCCTCGGTGAGCTGGCCCCCCTCCTCGAAGCCGACATAGCCGGGAGGCGCGCCGATGAGCCGAGCCACGGCGTGCTTCTCCATGTACTCGGACATGTCGATGCGCACCATCGCCTGCTCGGAGTCGAAGAGGAACTCCGCCAGCGCTCTCGCGGTCTCGGTCTTCCCCACCCCGGTGGGACCGAGGAAGATGAAGGAGCCGATGGGCCGGTTGGGATCCTGCAGGCCCGCACGCGACCGGCGTACGGCGTTGGCAACCGCCGTCACCGCCTGCTCCTGGCCTATGACGCGCGTGGCAAGTACGTCCTCGAGGCGCGTGAGCCGCTCGCGCTCGCTCTCCATCATGCGGGAGACGGGAATTCCCGTCCACCGCGCAACGATCTCGGCGATGTCGTCGGCGTCCACCTCCTCCTTGAGGAACTGCGCGCCGCTCAGCTCCCGGCTCGCCATCTCGGCTTCCGCGGCGCGACGCTCTTCCTCCAGCTTAGGGATCCTGCCGTACGCTATCTCGGCGGCCTTGCCGAGGTCACCGGCGCGCTGCGCCTGCTCCGCCTCCACGCGCGCCTGCTCGATCTGCTGGGTGATCTCGGCGACGCGTGTGAGCGTCTCCTTCTCGAGCTGCCACTGCGCCTTCATCCCAGAGGCGCGCTCGCGCAGCTCGGCGAGCTCGCGCTCGAGGGCTTCGCGGCGGTCGATGGATGCTGGGTCCTTCTCTTTCTCGAGCGCGCGCCGCTCGATCTCCAACTGGGTGATGCGGCGCTCCACTTCGTCTATCTCCTGCGGCATCGAGTCGATCTCGATGCGGATCCGCGATGCGGCTTCGTCCACGAGATCGATGGCCTTGTCGGGGAGGAAGCGGTCGCCGATGTAGCGGTTGGAGAGCGTCGCCGCTGCCACCACCGCGCCGTCGGTGATTCGCACACCGTGGTGCGCCTCGTACTTCTCCTTGAGGCCGCGCAGGATGGCGATCGTGTCGTCTACCGTGGGCTCGCCCACGTACACGGGCTGGAAGCGGCGCTCGAGCGCGGCGTCCTTCTCGATATGCTTCCGGTATTCGTCGAGAGTGGTGGCGCCCACCACGCGCAGCTCGCCGCGCGCGAGCATCGGCTTGAGCATGTTGCCGGCGTCCATCGCGCCCTCCGCGGCACCGGCACCCACGATGGTGTGCAACTCGTCTATGAACACCACGAAGCGCCCCTCGGCGGAGGTTATCTCCTTGAGTACCGCCTTCAGTCGCTCCTCGAACTCGCCGCGGAACTTGGCGCCGGCGATGAGCGCGCCCAGGTCGAGCGCCACGAGGCTCTTGTTCTTGAGGCTCTCCGGGACGTCGCCGTTCACTATCCGCTGCGCGAGCCCCTCGACGATGGCCGTCTTCCCCACGCCCGGCTCCCCTATCAGCACCGGGTTGTTCTTGGTGCGGCGGGAGAGCACCTGCACCACCCGCCTGATCTCTTCATCGCGACCGATCACCGGGTCGAGCTTCCCCGAGCGCGCGGCCTCGGTGAGATCACGCGTGAAGCGCTCGAGCGCCTGGTACTGCGTCTCGGGATTCTGGTCGGTAACCCGGTGCGCGCCGCGGACGGAACGAAGCGCTTCAGTCAGTGCCTGGCTGGTGGCGCCCACGGAGTCGAGGATCTCCCGGGTCTCGGTGCCGCGCACGGACGCGAGCCCCATGAGGAGATGTTCGGTGGACACGTACTCGTCCTTGAGCTTGCGCGCCTCCGCTTCGGCGGAGTCGAGAACCTGGTTGAGCTCGCGCGAGAGCGAGGGTTGCGCCCCGCCGGACTGGCGGGGATAGCGCTCGATCTCCCGTTCCACACGGGCGCTGATGTCCGAGACGTTGGCGCCCACCTTGTGGAGCAGCGGGATGACGATCCCTTCCTGTTGAGCGAGGAGAGCTAGGAGGAGGTGGCCGTCGTAGACCAACGGGTTGCCGTTGCGCCGAGCGATCGACGTGGCCTCGTTCAGCGCCTCGGCGGCCTTCACGGTGAGTCTATCGGGGTTGATCATCGCGGTTCAGAACCTGATAAAGTACCTTAGTAACGTGCTCGTAACGTCTTATGCTACAGCGATATGTCTATGTGTCAAAGCAAGTTCGATGCCCGCCTTTACTGCCAGCGAGTCAGAGATGGCTGCCGCACTGGCCGCGACCGCTTCCACGCCCGGGCGAATGCTGCCGGCTTGCCAGATGAGGCCGCACGCTTCCACCTGGTTGACTCGATCACGACGAGGCTCTACCCTTGCCCACCATGTCCGGACCAGAGCGCTCGATACTCGTCCTGCTCGCACTCCTCGCGCTGGCGGGGTGCAAAAGCTCGGCGGAACCCACCGCCGCAGACGATTCTCTGTTCGTCAACACCATGGCGGATCTCCGCAGGATCAGGACCGATCCGGCGCTGGACAGCGCGGCGCGCGACTCCGCGCGCGAGGCCACGCTCCGCAAGCACGGCGTGAGCGCCGATGAGCTCGAGGCGATGGCGCGGGAGCTGGCGCAGGACCCGAAGCGGGCGCTCGAGGACTGGCGC
The DNA here is from genome assembly GCA_035688075.1 of Gemmatimonadaceae bacterium. Lineage (GTDB taxonomy): Bacteria > Gemmatimonadota > Gemmatimonadetes > Gemmatimonadales > Gemmatimonadaceae > JADGGM01. The sequence goes on along the minus strand of DASSNL010000274.1, from coordinate 557 downwards.
GAGATCGAGCGGCTCGCGGTGCACGATACGACGCGTCGCTCCGGGGAAGCCGAGGCGAGCGATAGGCCCCGTTGAAACGACGAGCGCGGCGCGACCCGATCGGGTCGCGCCGCGCTCGCGCGAGTGACGACGCGAGTCGTCATCGCATCACTATCATCTTCTTTCCTATCGAGCGTCCATCTACCTCCAGGAGGTAGATGTAGACTCCAGATGGCACCTGCTGAGAGGTGTTCATCTGCTTGCCGTCCCAGTACGCGGTGTACGTGCCACACGACAGAGTGACGTTCACCACGGGCTGACCCTCTCCTCCCCCTCCGGACTTCAACACCGGGATGGCCACGAGCTGCGCGAGAACGTTGTAGATGCGCAGCGTAACCTTGTGTTGTCGACCGCCATCGGCTGTACAACCTGGCGGATCCCCGATCGTGAAGGGGATCGTCGTTGCCGGGTTGAAGGGGTTGGGGTAGTTCTGTCCGAGCTGCACCCCCGGGCTGCGCTCCGCCGCTGACGGAGGGTTTGGCTCGCCCTGCGCCATTGCGACTCTCGGCACGAGCGAG
>DASSNL010000272.1:0-37349 GCA_035688075.1 Gemmatimonadaceae bacterium | reverse complement strand
ATCGTGAACCGGTACGAGCGGCAAAGCGCTCGTACCGGTTCACGATTCCAGACCTGACCCCGTCGCATCCCGAGAGGCATATTAGATGAAGTCCGTTACCCTCCACGCGACTTCGAGCATGCGTCGATTCTTCCGCACCACTGTCTTCAGCTTCGCCCCGCTACTCCTCGCGTGCACATCTACCTCCAGCGGCGCGCCGGAGCGCCCTGCGACCGCGTCCGTGGCGACTGCTTCGCGCCCCGAGCGCGCGATGCCACCCGATGACAGCGTCCCCACGCTCGTGGTCTTCATCACGATAGACCAGATGCGCGCCGACTACTTCGATCGCTTCGCGAGCCAGCTCACCGGCGGACTCGCGCGGCTCGCACGCGGTGGCGCGCTCTTCACCAACGCATTTCAGGATCACGCCATCACCGAGACAGCGCCCGGCCATGCCACCACGCTCTCCGGTCGCTTCCCTCGCCACACGGGAATCGTGGTCAACAGCGCTGGTGTGCAGGACCCGCAGTCGCCCGTGATCGGCTCACCGTCGCTGAACGCCTCGCCCTTCCGCTTTCGCGGCGGGACTCTGATAGACTGGATCCGCATCAAGGACCCGCGCAGTCGCGCGCTCTCGGTATCGCGGAAGGACCGCGCCGCCATCCTCCCGCTCGGGCGAGCGCACCAGAGCGTCTACTGGTACGATCCCACCAGCGGACGCTTCTCCACCAGCACCTACTACGCCGACACGCTCCCCGAGTGGGTGCGCGACTTCAACGCGCGCCGCGTGCCGCAGAGCTACGCGGGGAAGAGCTGGAACACGCTCCTCGATTCCGGCTACCCCGAGCCCGACAGCCAGTCCGTGGAAAACCACGGAGAGAACTTCACCTTCCCGCACGTCATCTCATCGGACACCGCGGAGGCGGTGCGCTCCCTCCCCGACTTCCCGTGGATGGATGAGGTGACGTTGCAGATGGCGCTTACCGGACTCCGCACCCTCGACCTCGGGCGCGGCCCGCAGACTGATCTTCTCGCCGTCTCACTCTCCACGACCGACGCAGTGGGCCACCGTTTCGGCTCCGACTCGCGCGAGCTCCACGATCAGATCCTGCGACTCGATCGCTCGCTCGGCGCTTTCCTCGACACTCTCTTCTCCGTCCGCGACTCGGCCAAGATCGTTATCGCGCTCACCGGCGACCACGGCGTGACTCCCACACCGGAGGTCTACTCCGCGCGCACCGGAGTCACCACGCGCCGCGTCCGTACCTCGAATGCGATAAAGCCTTTCACTGAAGCGCTTTCCGCGCGCGGCGTGGATCCCGACGTCTTCAGCTACGCCGAAGGGATGCTCATGGTGGATCGCCCCGCGCTCGTGCGCGCCGGCTTCGACCCCGACTCGCTCGTGGATGCGTTCGCGACGGAAGTAAAGAAGATCCCCGGCGTCCTCCGCGCCGACCGCTACCCCGAGATCGCCAGCGATTCGCTCGATGACCCAATCGCTCGCCGCTGGTACCACCAGATCCCACCCGATCTCCCGGTGGAGCTGGTCGTGACGCTCGAGGAGCACAGCGTCGGCAGCGGCAACGCCACCGGCATCCACGGCTCCCCCTACGACTCCGACGCCAACGTCCCCGTCCTCTTCTACGGCCCTCCCTTCATCCCCGGCCGCTACACCCGCTTCGCCCGCGTAGCCGACCTCGCCCCCACCCTCGCCTGGGTCACCGCCACGAAGCCGACGGAGAAGTTGGATGGTGAGGTGTTGTGGGAAGCGGTGAGATGAAGGGTTCAGGAGGCAGGGTTCAGAGTTCAGGTACTACAGGTACAAGGAAACAGGGGACAGGAAACAGGGAACAGGTACCGGCTCGTGCGGAGAGAGCCCTCTACTCCGAGGCAGTTACCTGTTCCCTGTCTCCTGTTTCCTGTCTCCTGCAGTTGGCAGTCCCTGAACCCTGAACCCTGTCTTTCATGCCCCTCTCCCACGCTTTCGACGAGATACGATTCGGGCCGGACCGGATACTCGATCTGCACGAGCAGCTGCCGAGCGGAGTGCAGGCGGTGGCGCGTACGGAGGCGTGGCTGAGGGAGAAGCAGGCGAGTGGGACCAGGGAAGTGCTCGTGATCACGGGGCGCGGCAACAACAGCGAGGGTGGGGTGTCGGTGGTTCGCGAGGAGGTGCGTCGCCTTCTCTCGCGACTGAGGAGGGGAGGGGTGGTCAAGGAAGTGGCGCAGCACACGGAAGGCTCTTTCGCCGTGATGCTCGCACCGCTCTCCGCACTGCGTGATGCGCCGCGCAGGAGGCGCGACCCGATCCCTCCGCGTGCGAGCGATCCCGATTCACTGATGGAGCTCTCGCCGCAGACTCGCGATCTGCTCCGGAAGGTCTCGTTGCGCGCGCTGGAAGAGCTGGGTATCCGCGATCCGGAGCCGTTCGTACAGCGCGAGATGCTCGATCAGCTCTCGTGCGCCATCCGCTCGATACCCGACTGCTCCGACCGCGAGGAGCGGCTCAGGGCCGCGCTGGCGATGCTGCTGGCCGAATACGACGACCGTTGAGCGGTTGTGCGCACCTGTCGCGGGCATCGTGCGGATGATAGACTTGCCAGATTGCCGAGAAGCACGGGCAATCTCCCGCGCGGAATTTCATGCCCGAACTCCACGAGACCGCCATGGCAGAGCTGTCGGACAATGCATACGACATCCTCCTCGCGGAGCTCGACCAGGTGCTCACGGAGTGGCGCTCCATCGTCGAACCGGAGCTCGGGGGGCGCATCGCGCCCGCGCGGCTTCTGGACTCGCTCCCCGAGATACTCCCCCGGCTGCTAACCCTGGCGCGATCGGGGGCGGCGGAGATCAACGACGAGCTGAAACAGCGCATCGCTGTGGATCATGGCTTCGCTCGCCGCGAGGATGTGGTTCCAGTCGAGCAGCTCGCCGAGGAGTGGGAAGCGCTCAAGCAGGCGTGTCAGCGGGTGCTCACGCGCAACGGCTTCGTCGGTCCGCTCGCCGAAGAAGCGACCCGGCGGATCGATGTCCTGATTGACGACGCCATCGGCTACACGCTCCGCGGCTACTACCAGCGCGAGCTGGACACATTGCGCGGCCGAGGGCTCGAGCGCCGCGATCAGCGCGAGGAGGACCGGCGCAAGGGCGGCGACCGCCGCGACCCCGACAACGGGTCCGACGTCGACGAGCTCGAGTCCTGAAACGGCATCCCGAATTCACATCGCCAATCTACGATGACAACTGACAGAATCCTCTGCTCCGTCGCTCTGGCGGCGTCCACTCTTCTCGCCACTCTTCCGCTCCACGCGCAGGGGGAGACGCTCCCCGGTTACTCGCGCTCGGCGTCGGAGCAGCAGAAGGCACTCGAAAGTCGCGTCATCGCGCGTCCCAGCGCCGATAGCGCGCGCGCCTACTCGCGCTTCCTCTCGAGCGACGTGCATATATCCGGAACGCCCGCGCAGGCGCGCACTCGCGACTTCGTGATAGCCGCCATGAAGAGGTGGGGGCTCGAGACCGAAGTTCGTACCTACGACGTCTGGATGCCGCACACCACCAACGTCCAGGCGTGGCGCGTGGCACCCGACACGCTGATGCTGCACCTGGCCGAGGGGCCGGTGGCGGAAGATTCCACCTCGTGGACCGCGCAGGAAGCGGTGATCTCCAACGGTTACAGCGGCACCGGCAGCGTCACCGCTCCCGTGGTCTACGTGAACTACGGGCTCATCGAGGACTACGCGCAGCTCGACTCGATGGGTGTATCGGTGAAGGGGAAGATCGCCGTGGCCCGCTACGGCCGCTCGTATCGCGGGATCAAGGCGCGCGAGGCGGAGAAGCGGGGCGCGGTGGGGCTCGTCATCTACAGCGACCCTGAGGATGATGGCTTCGTGCGCGGCGACGTCTACCCGGAGGGCCCGATGCGGCCGAAGCAGGGTGTGCAGCGCGGGAGCATCATGAACGGCGACGGCGATCCGAGCACGCCGGGCTATCCGAGCAAGCAGGGAACGAAGCGCGTGCCGACCTCGGAGCTCGAGGTATCGCACATCCCGGTCGTTCCGATGTCGTACGGTAACGCCGCCGAGCTTCTGCGCGGACTGCGCGGATCGGATGTCCCGCGCGAGTGGCAGGGCGGGCTTCCATTCCACTACCATGCGGGCCCGGGCCCGGTGGTGGCGCACCTGCTCGTAGAGTCGGACACCGCGACCGCGGCGATCAAGCAGATCTGGGATACCTTCGGTATCGTTCGCGGGAGCGAGTTCCCCGATCAGGTGGTGATCATCGGCGGTCACCGAGATGCATGGGGACCGGGCGCAGCCGACAATGTCAGCGGGACGGTAAGCGTGATGGAGGCCGCGCACGCGGTGGCCGACGCGGTGAAGGCGGGACACCGCCCCAAGCGCACGATCATCTTCGCCACCTGGGACGCCGAAGAGTGGGGACTGCTCGGCTCCACCGAATACGTGGAAGACGATTCGCTCCGACTGAAGCGCGGCGGCGTTGCATACCTCAATCAGGACGTGGCCGCACAGGGCCCGGCCTTCGGCGGCGGCGGATCACCGTCGCTTCGTTCCACGCTGCGCGACATCGCGAAGAACGTGAAGGATCCCTCGGGGAAGGGCTCCGTGTACCAGGTATGGCGCGAGCGCGCGTCCATCCCGGACAGCGTCGAGCCGCGCATGGGCGACCCGGGCGGCGGCAGCGACTTCGCCGGATTCTACAATCACCTCGGCATTCCGATCGCCGAGTGGGGCTTCGGTGGCTCGGGCGGCGTGTATCACTCCTTCTACGACGACTTCCACTGGATGTCGAAGTTCGGGGATCCCGGCTTCGCCTACCACGCTACGGCCGCGAAGATCGGTGCGGCGATGGTTCTTCGCCTCGCCAACGCCGACATACTCCCGTACAACTACGTGGAGTACGCCCGCACGATGAAGGGCTACATCCCGAGAGTCACCAAGGCCATCGGCGAGAAGGGGTGGAGCACGAGCGCCGCTCCCCTGGCGACCGCGATAGACCAGATGGAGCGGGCAGCCACCGAATTCAACGCCACTCGCGACGCCGTGCTCGCGCGTGGCGCGCCATCGAAGAGCGTGCGTAGCAACACCAACGCAGCGCTTCTCCGCGTGGAGCGCGCGCTCACGCGGCCGGAAGGGCTGCGCACGCGCCCCTGGTTCCGCAACCTCATATACGCCGCTGATGAGAACAACGGCTACGCGAACATGGTCTTCCCGTCGGTGAACGAAGCGATCCGCTCGGGCGACCGCGCACTAGCCGAGCGCGAGATCGCCGATCTGGCGTCGCGCTTCCAGGCGGCCGCCAAGGCGATCGAGGACGCCACTGGCGCGCTCGGTGGCCCGGCAATCGTGGGCGGCGCGGGCGCCGCTGGCGGTACCAGCACGACGAAGAACCGTCCGCCGAAGGGTGCGGTGACCGACAGTAACTATCGCCCGCCGAGCGATTCGCTCCGGGCGAGACCGGTGCCTCCGGACACCTCTCGCACGAAGTGACCGTGATGTGATGTAGTTCGATGTGAAACGAGGGCCGCGCGATCATCGCGCGGCCCTCGTTTCACAGATCGCCCGCTACCGCGCCGATCTCCGGATCGTCGTTTCCGGGACGCGGTCTGGCGGGCGGCGGCGGCAGCACCCGCGGCACTTCGCTCGAGAGCGGGATGACGACAGGCCGGGTGACGCGCCTGGAGCGCCTGGCTCCGTCGGCGGTGGTGCCGGTGGAGGGACGGTTGCCGGGATCGCTGCGCGTTGCCGAAGGCTTGGCGTGCCCGACCCTGCGCATGCGTGCGGCGAACGCACGCGGGACGATCGCGCCGTCGTCGCGCGCGATCGCGGGCCCCTGTCCCGCGCTCCGACGGATAGTGGCCGTCCTGCGTCGGCGCACAGGGGTGGTGGGCGAGGCGCCCGGGGCGGCGGGCTCACTGCTGGATGTGTCGTGCCGCGCGGGCGCCTGCGCGCGTGCCCCGACGAGGTCGGCGCCGCTTCGCGATGTCGCGTGCCTGGAGCTGGTCGCTCCGTAGCGCGGCGAGCCCGCGGGTTCCGCATGCGATGGCAGTACGGCGTCCACGTGGATGGATGGGTCGAGCACCGGTGCGTGCGCGCGCGGCGGCTCCAGCGCCGTCAACCTCGCGCGCGCCGCCGACGGCGTGCCCACCGCGAGCGCGCCGCTGCAAACGCACCCCACGCGCGGCGCCAGGTCTATCAGCTCGTGCTCGTGGGCGACGAGCCGCTGCGCGATCTCGAGCGCGATCTCGTCGTCCTCGCAGCTCAGCTCCGTGAGAGTGCGGCCAGCATCCACTTCGTCGAGTCGTTCCGGGTAGGGCGCTCCGCCCGGAATCGATTCATAGCGACGGCGGTCGGGAGGTAGTACGGATTCGAAGTATTCCGGCTGGGCGGCCGGCACGATCCCGCGCTCCTCGAAGGCGAGGAGCAGCTCCGCCGGCGAGATGCGCGCATCGATCGACGGGTCCGAAGCGGACGGGCAGCTTCCGGCGTAGGTGATGCGCACCGGTCGCTCGCCGTAGAGTGCGCGCAGATACCGCGCAGCCGCGACGGGTGGCGACACGAGGTTCATCATGAAGGGCGCCAGCTCCTCGCCCGAGCGCGTGAGTCGCTCCATGACCAGCGGACAGCTGCAGAGAATCGCGGGCCCGTCGCCGAATTCGTGCAGCCGATCGAGGCAGGTGCCGGCCACTACCTCGTCGCCCCAGCTCGCCGGAAAGGCCACGTCGTAGCCCAGTGCACGGCAGGCGTGCGCGAGCTGCACCGGTGTCGCGGGGAGCGCCGCGAGCACCGCATCGGCACCCAGCACTACGACCAGCGAGGGGCGGGAATCCGGGGTCGAACCGAGCGGCATGGTGGGAGCGTGGAGCGAGATGGGGACACCTCAAGATGCATTGCCGATCAGCCTGCTGTCCAGCACGGCCCGTACATTGCGGGTAGGTGCGGCGGGGGTACCGGGCGATGAGCATCGCTCGGTGCGCGATAGTCGACGAACGCACTACCGCAGGGATGAGCAGTGCTTGCAGTTCGAATGAAAGAAATCACACGATTGCCCCGTGAGCAACGGGAGTCGATCAGCGCCTACGGCGCGACCACGTCGTGGCCGGCGGGTTTTACCATATACGAGCAGGGTGCTCCCGCCGATGGCGTGTTCGTGGTCCTTCGTGGGCAGGTGGTACTGCGCAATCAGGTCAGCGCGGGCCGGAGCTTCGTCCCGTGGGTAGCCACGCCGGGAGAGACTTTCGGTGGCGAGGGACTGGAGGTCGGTGCGCGTTACGCGAGCAATGCGCGCGCGGAGGAGGAGAGCGAGACGCTGCACCTCAGCGGTTCGCGCTTCAGCGCTCTTCTTCGCGAGCAGGCATCGCACGCGCTGGCGCTGATAAGGCAGATGATGGCCGAGCGTACCGCGCTCCTCGAGAAGTTCGGCCAGTACGCCACACTCACCGTGGAGCAGCGGCTCATCGCTGCGCTCATCCGCATGGCGCAGAGCAAGAGCGATGAAGATGCCTCGGGGAACGGCGTCGCCACCGTGGTTCCGCGTCGTCTGCTGGGCGAGCTGGTTGGTGCGACGCGCGAGTCCATCTCGCTCGTCCTGGGCCGCCTCTCATCGGAAGGTCTCGTTCAGCGCGACGGCAACGGCCTCGTGATCACGGACGTGGACCGCCTCGCATCGCGTCTCGCGCAGCCCGGACAACGCGGCGGGATCGTGGTGTACGACGAGCGCGGAGAGAATCAGAAGCAGGGCGCCGTAGACGCCTGACCGCCGAGCCGCTTGTGCGGACGCGAGCAGCATCACACGATTCAGCGTATGATGCTGCTCATGCTGGCCGCCGTGCTCGTGGCCCTGTTCGTGTGGCGCGCTGCATGGATCTCCCACGTCGAGCGCACCGTCGGCGCGCGTCTTCCCGCGGGCTCCGACGGAATCGTAGCGGGTACCGAGCCGATCGAGCTCTATCCATCCGCGCCCTCGGGCGCGGTTCTCCTGCTCCACGGTTTCGGTGACTCGCCGCAGAGTCTCGCATCTCTGGCGAGGCCTCTGTACGAGCGCGGCTTCGCGGTGTACGCACCGCTCCTTCCGGGACACGGACGCACGCTCCGCGATTTCCATGCATCCGGGGAAGCGGAGTGGATGGCGGAAGCCAGACGCGCGCTCGCTCGGCTACGCGAGCGCGATGAGCGCGTGGGAATAGTGGGACTCTCGATGGGCGGCGCTCTCGCCGTGCTCCTCGCCTCGGAGGCGAGCGACCTGCGCGCGCTCGTGCTGCTGGCTCCCTACCTCGAGCCGCCCCGCTCCGTGCGCGCCATGGGTGCCGCGGCGCCCGTTGCGGGGTGGCTCGTGCCGTACATGCGCGGCGGCGACCCGCGCTCCATTTACGACCCCGCCGCGCACGCCGCGGCTCTCGCTTACCGCGCCGTCTCGCCGCGCTCCATCGCGCAACTGGTGCGGCTGACCGACCGTGCGCGCTCGCGACTACCTCTGGTGCGGGTGCCCACGCTCTACGTCCAGTCGCGCGAGGACTACCGCATCCCCGTGGCCGCAGCCGAGCGTTCCTTCGAGGCGCTGGGTGCGGAAGAGAAGCGACTCGACTGGCTCGCTGGCTGCGGCCACGTCATCACCGCCGACTACTGCAAGGAGCGAGTAGCCGAGCTGGTTACCACCTGGATGGAAGCGAAGATCGAGCGCGCCGACGTCAGGTCACGCGCTCTACCAGGCCGCTCGTCGCTTCGCTGACACGCTCGCCGAGCGACTTCGCCTCATCCATCGCGGCGCGACCGACGTCCCGCGCCTGGACTATCACCTCGGTAGCGACGACCTTCACTCGCCTTGCCGGCTTCGCGAGAGTCTTCCGGGCGCGGGTCGCGGCGCTCTTTGCTCTCGATGTGCGCTTCCTGGCGGAGCTCTTCCTGGTCGAGCTCTTTCTGGTCGAGCTCTTTCTGGAGGCGCTCTTCTTCGACGCGCTCTTCCTCGCGGTGCTCTTCCTGGTCGTCGCACCTTTCTTCCGAGCCGTGGCCGTGCGCTTCCGCGAGCTGCCGCCGCGCGCCCGTCCGCTCGTGCTCTTCTTCGCCGCGGTGCTCCGCTTCCTCGTGCGCGTGGAGCGCTTCCTCGGCGAGGAACCACTCTCCGATGCCGAGCGTGTGCTGCTCGCGCGCTTGCGACTCGTGCTCCGGCTGCTCGTTCCCCTGCGACTGGTGGACTTCCGCCCTGCCGACTTCGCCCTGGACTTTCCGCGAGCCGACTTCCTGGTCGTAGCCATACATGCACTCCGTGTGAGTAGGTGGAACCGGCGCAACTTGACCGTGCATGGCAAGTTTCGGGCGAGCGGAACTGAACTACAGGGTTCAGCAACCACAGGGTTCAGGGTTCAGGAACTACGTAGCGATCGAAATCCATCCGCCCGGGCAGTCACTGAACCCTGAACCCTGCCTCCTGAACCCTCAGGCTTTCACTGCTTTCTGCTTTCTGCTCTCTGCTTTCCCCCTTATATTCCCCCCTCCTCACTCACCCCTTGAACGCGAGGTAACTCAGGTGCGTACGACGACCTTGAAGCTGGCCGCGCTGGCGCTGCTCGTGACAGCGTGCGCCGGGAACGACGGAGCCAATGCAGCTTCCGATTCGGGCAACGCGATGGCCGCGGCGGAGCGAGACCCGGATGTGGCGCAGAATGGGGCCGGTGTGCCGCAGGGGTACGTCGCGCTCACCGACAAGCCCGATGCGCAGATGTCCGGCGTCAGTTACACCGCCTCCGGTTCGGACTGGGAGGTGAAGACGGGGCCCGCGCACATCGTCTACGCGCCCAAGGACAGCGCGAGCGGCGTATACGCGGTGAGCACCACCATCCAGCAGCTCGAGAAGCCGCGCCACCCCGAGGCGTACGGCATCTTCTTCGGCGGGCATCATCTCGACGACCGTTCAGCGCAGCGCTACGGCTACTTCATCGTGCGCGGCACGGGCGAGTACCTCATCAAGACGCGCCAGGGCGACAGCACCACGACCGTCGTCGCGTGGACGGCGAGTGAGAACGTGCCGAAGGAGGATTCCACCGGAAAGGCGAGCTACGAGATCAAGGTCCACTTCGCGCCCGACACCGCGCACTTCCTGGTGAACGGGAAGCTCGTGGCGGCGGTACCGAAGAAGGACGTTCCGTCCGAGGGGATTGCCGGCCTCCGCATCAATCACAACCTGCACCTCGACGTGCAGCCGGTCACGATCTCGAAGTAGCCTGGTGGACGCTCGCCGGAGAGAATCCGGCGAGCGTCGCCACCACCGCACCAGCACGCCATGACCGAGCTCCCCGTCTTCACCGCCACCCGTTACGTCCAGCCGCTGCGCGAGGGCGGCTCGCTCCCGGCGGTGGTGGAGATGTCGAGCGGCGATCTCTTCGTGGTGAAGTTCCGCGGTGCGGGGCAGGGAGCGAAGGCGCTCGTCGCGGAGCTGATCGCGGGCCTCCTCGCTCGCGCGCTCGGTCTGCCGACGCCCGAGCTCGCGATCGTCGAAGTGCCGCCGCCCTTCGGCCGCAGCGAGCCGGATCCCGAGATCCAGGATCTCCTCCGCGCGAGCCACGGCGTGAACGTGGGTGTTCGCTACCTGGACGGCGCTTTCAACTTCGATCCGGGGGCGGCGGGCGATCTGGTGAGCGTGGATCTGGCCGCGCGCATCGTCTGGTTCGACGCTCTCCTCACCAACCCCGATCGCACGCACCGCAACCCGAACGTCCTCGTCTGGGAGCGGAAGCCCTGGCTCATCGACCACGGCGCCGCGCTCTACGCGCACCACGACTGGAGCTCGGTGGACGAAGCGCGTACCAGGAGCCCGTTCTCGCTCATAAAGCAGCATGTGCTCCTGGCGCAGAGCGGCGACCTCGAGGCGGCCGATGCCTCGATGTCGAAGCAGCTGTCGAGCGCCGTGATAGACGACGTGCTCGCTGCCGTTCCCGATGCGCTCCTCGTCGCGCCGCCCCTCGATACCCACACGCCATCCCCCGACGCCGCGCGCGAGCGCTACCGCTCGTACCTGCTCACGCGCCTCAAGGCTCCGCGGGACTTCGTGGCTACCGCTACGTCGGCTCGCGAGCAGCTCCTCAGCGAGCCGCCACGCCCCCTCTCCGCCCGACGATGAGCACGAAAGACTGGGTCGCCTACGACTTCGCCGTGCTCCGCGTCGTCCCGCACGTCCACCTCGGCGCATTCACACCGGTGGGAGTCGTCCTCCACGCCCGCACCGCCGGCTTCCTCGGCCTTCGCGTCCTCACCGATCGCGCCGCACTCCGCGCCATCGCGCCCGCCGTGGACAGCGAGCTCCTCGAGCGCTACCTCCGCTCCTGCCGGTCGATCGCCGAAGGCGACCCCAGCGCCGGCCCCCTCGCCCTCGCGCCGCCCTCCGAGCGCTTCCACTGGCTCACCGCCCCCCGCTCCGACGTGATCCAGCCCTCCCCCATCCACAGCGGCCTCGCCGCCGATCCGGAGCGGGAGCTGGAGGTGTTGTTCGGAAAGTACGTTGGACGGGGGGAGTGAGGGGAAGAAAGCAGAAAGCAGAGAGCAGAAAGCAGTGACTGCAAGGGTTCAGGAGGCAGGGTTCAGGTACCACCTCGGAGTAGAGATCTTTCCGCCCGAGGCAGTCACTGAACCCTGAACCCTGTAGTTCTGAACCCTCAGGTTCTCACTGCTCTCTGCTTTCTGCTTTCTTTTCACCCCTTCCCCCCGGCACATCCCCTGCATCCCCTTACCCCGGATTTCAGCAGGAGAAGACGATGGCTCGAAAGGCTACCTGGAAGGCGCATACGGAGCATGGGGAGCTGGACAGCAAGGAGCGCGAGAAGCTTCCCGATGATGTGTTCGCTTTTCCGAAGCAGCGTAAGGAACCGCTGACCGATGCCAGACACGTCCAGAACGCGCTAGCGCGCTTCGATCAGGTCGAGGGCGTGTCGGACGAAGATCGGGAGCTGGCGTTCTCGAACATAAAGAAAGCGGCCGAGCACTACGGCCTGAACGTGGAAGAGTCGGACTGGCATCAGCTGGGGAAGCATCCCCACACTAGGAATCCTGCGCACTGAGCTCTATCTCGCGCGTCTCACCGTGATGCAGGATCCATAGCTCTTCCTCCGGAAGACCGGCAGCCCTCCAGGCGGCACGCGCCCGCTTGGGGGGCTCGTCCATCGGTTCATCGGTGAGGTCGAAGGTGCCCCAGTGGATGCCGAGCGCGATGCGAGGCGGCCGCGATGATCCCTGAGCATCCAGGCTCCCACCGCTCACCTCGAGATACGCGCGCACCGCTTCCTCCGGATCCAGGTGCACACGCTCCATGAACCAGCGCGGGTCGTAGGCACCGATGGGGATCAGTACGATGTCGAACGGTCCGTAGCGCTCGCCTATCCCCGCGAACTCCGGATGGTAGGCGGTATCGCCAGCGAAGTAGAGCGCGTGGCCGGCAGCGCGCACGACCCACCCGCACCAGAGTGTGCGCATCCGATCGGTGAATCCACGCGCGCTGAAGTGGCGTGCCGGGGTACACGCGATGCGCGCATCACCGACGCTCGCCTCCTCCCACCACCCGAGCTCCGTGATCTTCCTGACGCCGAAGCGATGGAGGAGCCGCGCGAGGCCGAGCGGAACCATCCAGTGCGCGTCCGGATGGAGCCGCGCGAGCCGCCGCACGGTGCGCGAGTCGAGATGGTCGTAGTGGTTGTGCGAGAGGAGCACGAGGTCGAGCGGCGGGAGCGACTCGAGCGTGGCCCCGGGCGGCACCGTGCGGCGCGGACCCAGCGCGCGGAACGGAGAGGCGCGCTCACTCCACATGGGATCCGTGACGATGTTGAGCCCAGCCATCTGCACGAGCACCGTCGAATGACCGATCCACGTCGCGGTGAGCGTGTCGCGAGGCGCGCGAGGTGCGTGGAAGGCCGGCGTGGCTCGCTCGAATTCGGGTAGCTCGACGCGCGATCTTCGCGGCATCCACCCGCGCTCGCGGCTCCAGCGCAGGATGTCGCGCCAGCCGTGAGGCGGCTGTGCTCCGGGCCAGGGGTTGGTGAAACGTCGGCGATCCACTGCGGGAGGTTAGCCTGGTGCGGGGCGGAACGAAACCCACCGGTGAACCCCGGCGCGGCGGTGCGAGGCGAGAGGCATCCGCGTGTCGCACACGATTGCGCGAGGTCGCCGCCACGGGTGGTCGTCAGATTTCGGTACAGGGTTGCATTTTTCCGCCGACCACTTGCGGCTGAGCGCGCATCACATAGGATTGTTATTGCCGCACTCGTCCGTATTCGAGCCGCATCCTCGATGCAGCGCTGCCCGGTGACCGGGCTGCCGACTGGCTCGAAGTCCCCACCTCAGCTCGTCCACTTCCACTCCCAGAAGCAACTCCCCCCAGGCCCCTCGAGCATCTCGGAGGCACGATGTTGCATCCTGCAGTCGCTAGCGCCTGCGGCACCGCGCGCGGTGCCCGGTCACACCGTCCTGGAATCCTGCTGGCGCTCCTCATTGCGCTGCTGGCGGTGATCTCGTTCACCACCACAGCGGGCGCACAGGAGCCGGCCACAGGCCAGATCACCGGCGTGGTTTCGGATTCGACGACCGGACAGCCGCTCAGTTCCGTGTCGGTCTCCGTCGCCGGCACACGTCTCGGCGATCTCACCGACGCGCAAGGTCGGTACACGATCGATCGCGTACCCGCGGGCACACTCACCCTGCAGACGCGGCGGATCGGCTACTCGCCGAGGAACATTCCAGGTGTGAGCGTCACCGCTGGCTCCGCCGTCACCGTGAACATCGCGCTGATGGCCAGCGCGCTGACGCTCGAGGCGGTGGTCACCACGGGCGTCGTGGACCCCACGAGCGGCACGCGCGTTCCGTTCACGGTGGGACACGTGGATGCAGCCGACGCACCGGTGCCCGCCACCAACGCCGTGGAGACGATTCAGGGAAAGGTCGCCGGCGTGACGGTGGTGCCGAGTGGCCAGCCCGGAAGCGGCACGAACATTCTCCTGCGTTCCCCGACGAGCATCAACAAGTCGAACACGCCGCTCATCATCGTCGACGGAGTCATCCAGAGCCAGTCGTTCACCGGCTCGACTGCGGATCTCGAGTCGCTGGACATCGAGAGTGTGGAGGTCGTGAAGGGCGCGGCGGCCGCGTCGCTCTACGGCTCGCGCGCTTCGGCGGGAGTCATCTCGATCAAGACGAAGCGCGGTTCGGCGCTCCCGGAAGGCCCTCCGCGGGTCACCATCCGTTCGGAGTACGGTGACAATTCGCTGGGCGGAAAGATCCACTGGGCGCGCTACAACGACTACATGATCAATGAAGCCGGCCAGTATATCGACGAGGACAGCGCGGTGGTCGATCGCTCCGACCGCGTGGAGGAGCCGGTCTACAAGCGCTTCCAGGACAACCCGTACCCCGACCCGATCTATGACCAGGTGGATCGCTTCTTCGATCCGGGGCAGTTCTTCAAGAACTCCGTAACGGTCGCCCAGAATTCGGGTAAGACGAACTGGCTGATGGCTCTCGCCGACACCAAGGAAGATGGAGTGGTGCTCAACAGCGGGGCCTATCACCAGACCAACTTCCGGCTCAACCTCGATACACGTCCTCGAGACGATCTGCGCATCTCGGTCAGCGGATATCACAACATCTCCAAGCGGCAGGAGCTGTACGGCGACACCTTCTTCGACCTGATCAACCAGGCGCCCGACGTGGACCTGCTCGTGCCCGACCCCGATGGCACGCCCTACATCTTCCAGGGCGACCCGAACGGGCGCGAGGAGAATCCGCTCTACGTGCTCGCCACCGAGGACAACGAGCGTAACCGCACGCGCACGCAGGGGAGCCTCGCCGCGCACTATACTCCGCTGAAGTGGCTGACCTTCGATACCGATGTCAGCTACGATCGCTCCAATCGGCGCGTGAACTTCTTCCTGGATCAAGGGCTCAAGACGGAGGGCTTCGGCGGCCCCGGTGGCGGCCCCGGCGAGATCTCGGAGACCGCCGCCACGACCGACGCCCTCAACGCATCCGCGAGCGCGAATCTCATCGGCGTGGCCGGCCCGTTCACGGTCCGCAGCACGCTGCGCGCCCTGATCGAGCGCGAGAACAACCACGTGACCGAAGCCGAAGGGACGGAGCTCGCGGCGCCCGGCGTGCGCAGCCTCGACAACGCCACCGAGCGCCAGCTCTCGTCGAATTTCGAGACGATCCGCTCCACCGGATACTTCGTCACGCTGGGAGCGGACTATCTCGGCAAGTACATCTTCGACGGACTCGTACGCCGCGACGGCAGCTCGCTCTTCGGACCCGAGGAGCGGTGGAACACGTACTACCGCGCCAGCGCGTCGTGGCGCATGGCGGAGGAGTCGTGGTGGCCCTTCGACGCGATCACCGAGTTCAAGCCGCGCTTCTCACGCGGTACGGCGGGTGGACGCCCGGACTTCGAGGACCAGTTCGAGACCTTCTCCTTCGATCCCGGCGGTGCCCTGGTCAAGGAGACGCTCGGAAACAAGTTCCTGAAGCCGGAGCTGGCTACCGAGACCGAAGTGGGTCTCGATCTGATCGTGAAGGACCGCTACTCGCTCCAGATCACCCACGCCAGCACCAGGGTGGAGGACCAGCTAGTCGAGGTCCCGCTCGCCGCCGTCTTCGGTTACACCTCGCAGTGGCAGAACGCGGGTACGGTGGAGGGCAACACGTGGGAGGCTACCCTCCAGGCCCAGGTACTTCGCCGTCCGAACCTGAGCTGGCGCGTGGGGCTCGTCTTCGATCGCTCGCGTAACAAGATCACCGAGTTCGATCGCTCGTGCTTCACGACCAACACCATCGCGTTCCGCTGCGCCGGCGAGACGCTCGGCGCGATGTACGGCTTCCACTTCATCAACGGCACCGGCGAGCTCCCCGCCGATGCACAGGCGGTGGCCTCGCAGTTCCAGCGCAACGACGAGGGACTTCTCGTGTGGGTCGGCGATGGCAACGCCTACACGGATGGCGCGTCGAAGCAGCTCTGGGGCACCGATACCACCATCGGCGGCACCAACTACAGCTGGGGGATGCCCATCAGGCAGCTCGACTCGGAGGGGAATCCGGCGGTAGTGAGGATCGGTGATGGCAACCCCGACTTCCACTGGGGGATCTCGAACCAGGTCAGCTGGCGCAACTTCGATTTCTACGCGCTCGTCGACGCCGACGTCGGCGGCCAGGTCTACAACCAGACCAACCAGCGGATGTACCAGTACGGCCGCAGCGCCGACGTGGACCAGGTCGGGAAGCCGGATGAGCTCAAGAAGCCGGTGGAGTACTACCAGGCTCTCTACTCCGCCAACGACCCCACCGACTACTTCGTGGAGGACGCCAGCTTCGTGAAGCTACGGGAGCTGTCCGTGCGCTATCACCTCGGCGAAGGGATCATCAACAAGGTGGCCGGGCTGGGCGTCAAGGGAGCGTCGCTTTCGTTGATCGGACGCAACCTGTTCACCTCCACGCCCTACAGCGGCTATGACCCGGAGGTGGGTGGAACGATCGTCCGCCTCGACAGCTTCGAGTATCCGCGCTACCGCACGATAACGGGCAGCATCGAGATCAACTTCTAACTCAATGAATGTCGATGACGTCGATCGGCCTGTGTTCCGATCGCGCACCGACCATCAGAGGACTACGATGAAGAAACTGATCCCGCTTCTGGTGCTGCTCACTGCGGCCTGCCAGGAACTGGCGGTGACCAACCCGAACGAGCCCGATCGCGGGCGCGCTACCAAGGAAGCGACGTCCGTGGAATCGTTCGTCAGCAGCGCCTTCCGCACGTGGTGGGAGGTGGCTGGCCATAACGACTATCCGTCGTGGGCCTTCTCCACGATGGCCCACGAGATCACCTCGAGCTTCGCCGACTTCGGCCAGTTCGAGACCTCGGCCGAGCCGCGCTCGGCGTGGAACAACTCGCCGGTGAACGCTCGCAACAACGTGAGCGAGACGCCGTGGTACGGCCTCTATGGCGCGCTCTCTCCGGTCAACGATGCACTGATCGCGATAGACTCCGGCCTCGTCATCGGCGACGAGGATCGCACGGCTCGTACACGCGCCGTGGCAAAGTTCATCCAGGGGATATCCCATGGATATCTCGCCATGTACTTCGACCAGGCGTTCATTGCCGATGAGCATCTGGCGGTGGACACGATCACCACGCCCGTCTTCCACCCTCATGCCGAAGTCGAGGCAACGGCGCTCGAGGAGCTCGATTCTGCGATCGCGATCGCGGAGCGGAACGACTTCAATCTCCCCGAGGATTCCTGGCTCTTCGAGGGCATGGACCAGGATGGTCTCGCGCGCCTGGCGAACTCCTTCGCCGCGCGGATCCTCGCCTACACACCACGCACGCGCGAGGAGCGGGCGGCGGTGGATTGGGAGGAGGTAATCCGTCGCATCGATGCTGGTATCACCAGCGACTTCGCTCCTCTCGCGCAACCCGACATCCTCTGGGATGATTGGAAGCGACTCATCGCTCGAGTGCGCAGCGGCCCGCCGAGTGACTTCGGCCGGCCCAGCTACTGGCTCATCGGCCCCGCCGACTCCACCGATGGTTACGTGAACTGGCTCGCCACTCCGCTGGCGGACCGTCACGCGTTCCAGCTCGAGACGACCGATCAGCGAATCCAGGCAACGGGAGATCCGGACGCACCCGGTAAGTACATGGGCTTCTACCAGGCCAACATCGGCTCCGCCGCCCGCGGTACCTGGCGTTACTCGTGGTACTACTATCACCGCTTCGGCACGGGCGACAGTTGGCAGACGGAGAAGGAGCCGGCGCTGACCGTCGCGGAGATGGATCTGCTGAAGGCCGAGGCGCTGATCCGGCTCGGCCGCGCGGACGAGGCGGTGCCGCTCATCAACAAGACACGCGTTGCCAACGGCGGGCTGCCGCCGGTCACGATCGATGGTCCACCCGATGAACAGGGGTGCGTACCGCGCAAGATGAACGGTGACTGCGGCAGCCTCTGGGACGCGCTCCGCTACGAGAAGCGCATCGAGGGAGCAGGAGTGAGTGGAATCACCGCGTTCATGGATGCGCGCGGCTGGCAGACGCTGCCCGCCAACACCTTCCTCGAGCTGCCGGTGCCGGGCCGCGAGCTCGCGACCCTGCAGCTTCCGCTCTACACCTTCGGTGGTCCAGGCGGCGAGAGCAGCGCGCCGGAGCCCGACGAGGAAGCGTGCCCGATCGCGTTGCCGCGCTGCCCTTGAGCACGATCGGCTTCCCACGCTCCCGGGATCCTTCGTGGGAGCACACACAGTTACCACTCACCTCGCGACTCGTGTGAAGGTGGAGGGGCCTGGCCAGCCGGCCGGGCCCTTCCACTTTCCCCACGACGCATCTCGCCATGACACGCCTTCCTCGCCGCCCGGCTTCCGCCTCCGCCGCAACTTTCCTCGCTCTCGTCTTCGCCGCAGGCGTCGCGCGCGCCCAGCCAACCTCGAGCGCCACGTCCGACAAAGCGTCGGCTCCCGTGCACGTCGACGCGCCCCCGATAAATCGCGAGTTCCGCGCCGCGTGGGTAGCCACCGTTGCCAACATCGATTGGCCCTCGCGCCCCGGCCTCAATACCTGGCAGCAGCAGGCGGAGCTCATCGAGATCCTCAACCGCGCCGTGGAGCTCAAGCTCAACGCGGTGATCCTGCAGGTGCGCCCCGCGGCCGATGCGCTCTATCGCTCGAACCGCGAGCCGTGGTCCACCTATCTCACCGGACAGATGGGCGCCGCGCCGGAGCCGAGCTACGACCCGCTCGCCTTCGCGGTGCGCGAGGCGCACAAGCGCGGCCTCGAGCTGCACGCCTGGTTCAACCCGTTCCGCGCGCATCATCCCACGGACAGCTCGGCGATCTCCTCGAACCATGTGAGCAAGAGCGACGCGCACATGGTGCGCAAGTACGGCGACTATCTCTGGCTCGATCCGGGGAGCAAGTCCGCGCGGCAGCATTCGCTCAATGTCGTGATGGACATCGTCTGGCACTACGACATAGATGGCATCCACCTCGACGACTACTTCTATCCCTACAAGGAGCGGGACTCACGCGGCCGGATCATCGACTTCCCCGATGGTCCGAGCTGGCGGCTCTATCGCGGCAACGGCGGGAAGCTCTCGCGCGACGACTGGCGGCGCCACAACATTGACACCTTCATCGAGGACCTGTACGAGCACGTGAAGGCCGCGAAGCCGTGGGTGAAGGTGGGGATCAGCCCCTTCGGCATCTGGCGGCCGGGGAATCCGCCCGAGGTCCAGGGCTTCGACGCGTACCAGCAGCTCTACGCCGACTCGCGCAAGTGGCTGAACGAAGGTTGGCTCGACTACCTCACTCCACAGCTCTACTGGAAGGTCTCGGCGCCGCAGCAGAGCTACCCGGCGCTGCTGAAGTGGTGGGTATCGCAGAACACGCACGGCCGGCACATCTGGCCGGGGAACTTCACCAGCCGCGTTAGCGACAAGGGCGCGAGCGGTGGCCCCAACAGCTGGTCCGCGAGCGAGCTGCTCGAGCAGATCCGCGTGACGCGCGCGCAGGCCGGTGCGACTGGGAACGTCCACTTCAGCATGAAGGCGCTCATGGACGATCGCGGCGGGCTCGTGGACTCGCTGGAGAGCGGGTTGTACTCCACACCGGCGCTCGTACCCGCGTCCCCATGGCTGAGCGACAGCGCTCCCGCCAAGCCGCGCGCCTGGATTGCGGTGGATTCCATCACGGGGAATACGCAGCTGCATGTGGCTCCTGCCACGGCGCACCGGGTCTGGCTCTGGGCGGTGCGCGCGCGGGTAGGCGATAGATGGACCACCACCATCCTGCCGAGCGAACAGCGCGTGTTCACGGTGAGCCGCGCCGGCGCTCCCGTGCCGGACGTCCTGGTGGTGAACGAAGTGGACCGCTACGGAAGCACCAGCGAGGACGTGGTGGTACAGCCGGGTGAGCTCGCGATGCGGTGAACGACGGGAACGACGGGGTCAGGTCTTGCATGAAGTATCCGTCATCCCCGCGAAAACAATCGCCGTCATTCCCGCGGAAGCGGGAATCCATGTTGCGCGATCGAAAATGGGTCTCCGCCTTCGCGGGGACGACGGCTTTCGCGGGGATGACTCTTGCGAACGATGCAGGAGCTGACCGTGCATACGACACCGACATGGCGACCGCAGCTAACGCACCGACCGACGTACCAGCGCCCCTGGATCACAAGCGCGTGCTCGTGGCATTCAGCGGCCTCCTGCTGGTGCTCCTCCTGGCCGCGCTCGATTCCACCATCGTAGCGACCGCGCTTCCCACAATTGTCGGCGAGCTCGGCGGGGTCGCGCAGCTTTCCTGGGTAGTCACGGCGTATCTACTCGCGCAGACCGTGGTCACTCCGCTGTACGGAAAGCTCGGCGACCTCTACGGGCGCAAGGGAATCCTGCAGGGCGCGATCGTGCTGTTCCTCGCCGGCTCCGCGCTCTGCGGGCAGAGCCGCAATATCTGGCAGCTCATCGCTTTCCGCGCGGTGCAGGGGCTGGGCGGCGGAGGACTCGTCGTCACGACGCAAGCGGTAGTGGGAGATATTGTCTCGCCGCGCGAGCGCGGCCGCTACCAGGGACTGTTCGGCGCGGTCTTCGGCGTGGCGAGCATCGCCGGCCCGTTGCTCGGCGGCTACTTCACCACGCACCTGAGCTGGCGCTGGATCTTCTACATCAACCTCCCGCTCGGTATCGCCGCCATGGTCGTCCTCGCCGCCACGCTCCCGCCGAGCAGCGAGCGGGTCGAGCGCTCCATCGACTACCTCGGTTCCGCGCTCCTCGCCGTTCTGCTCAGTGCCGTCGTCATCGTCGCGGACATCGGAGGGTCGAAGCTCTCCTGGGACTCACCAGCGATGATCGCGATGGTGATCATCGCCATCGTCGCGCTGGCGGGATTCCTGTTCGCCGAGCATCGCGCGGCCGAGCCCGTGCTCCCGTTGCGGCTCTTCAGGAACCGGTCGTTCTCGGTGACGTCGGCGATCGGCCTCATCGTGGGCTTCGCGCTCTTCGGGTCGGTGACGTATCTCCCCGTCTTCCTGCAGCTCTCCATGGGATCGAGTCCCACCGCATCCGGGCTGCAGATGACACCGATGATGGGCGGTATGCTCGTCACGTCCATCCTCTCCGGATTGCTCATCAGCCGGTGGGGGCGCTACAAGGTCTTCCCGATCATCGGTACCGCGGCGGCAACCTTGGGGCTCGTCCTCTTCTCGCGCATGACACCCGAGACCAGCCTGCTCGGCGCGTCGTTCGCGATGCTCGTGTTGGGCCTCGGGCTCGGCATGGTGATGCAGGTGCTCGTGATCGCCGTGCAGAACGCGGTGGACTATCGCGACCTCGGCGTCGCGACATCGGGCGCCACGCTCTTCCGCCTGGTGGGCGGCTCGCTCGGCACCGCGGTTCTCGGAGCGATCTTCGCTTCGCAGTTGAGCGCCAACCTCGCGCATCTCCTCCCTGGCGGCACAGGCGCGGTGGCTGATGCCACGCGCGCGCTGAATCCCGAGACGCTGGCCACCATCCCCGCTGCGACGCGCTCGCTCTACGTGCAGGGGTTCACCGAATCGCTCTCCACGATGTTCATCGTGGCGGCGGGGATCTCGCTCCTGGGCTTCCTCCTCACCTGGCTCCTCCCCGAGCAGCCGCTCCGGGAGACCGTGGCCGCCGCGAGCGCGAACGTGGGCGGCGACGTGGGCGAGACCTTCCCTATGCCCACCAGTGACGACTCGCTCCCCAAGCTCCTGCGCGGGATCAGCATCCTGGCCGACCGCGATGTGCGGAGGCAGTACATCGAGCGGATCGTGGAGCGTGCGGGCGTAGATCTCTCCGCGGCGGCCGCGTGGATGCTCGTGCGCGTGAGCAAGGACCCGTGCGCCGACCCTGCGGCGCTCGCCAGAAAGTACGACGTGAGCGAGGAGCGGCTGCGCCTCGGGCTCATGCAGCTCGCTGAGCGCGGGCTCGTGGCGGAGCAGCCGGAGCCGGTAGCCGTCGGCGCATCGGCCCGCGTGGATGGGACGGCGCCGGCGGGAGCTGGCCGTACGACAACGGTTCCACGCGTGCTCACACCAGCTGGTAGCGAGGTGCTCGAGCGTCTCGTGGCCGCGCGTCGCGAGCAGCTCGCCGAGCTATTTGCGGAGTGGGGACCGGAAAAGCACGAGCGGATAGTGAAGATACTGAACCGTCTCGCGCGCGAGCTCGTCCCCGAGGCGCGGCCGGAGGGCAGCGCCAAGGTCGATACCTCCTCCCCACGCGAGAGCGCTCGTCCTTGAGACGCCAATGACGGTGTCGCAGCGAGCACGGCGAACGCACTGCGTGGGGCGGCGACGACTTCGCCGCCCTGTCGCGAACGACTTCGCCTCGCCGTCTACTCGTGTCGCAGCGCGAGTAGTGGATCGACCCGGGTTGCGCGTCGCGCGGGGATGTAGCTGGCCGCCAGTGCCACGGCACCGAGGATGGCCGACATGGCCAGGAACGTAACCGGATCCGACGGCTGTACGCCGTAGAGAAGGCTCGACATGAAACGACCCAGGGCCAGTGCTCCAACGAGCCCCACGCATGCACCGATGGCCGCGAGCGCCATGGCTTGCCCGACCACGATCCTGAGCACGTCACCTGGCTGGGCGCCGAGTGCCATGCGAAGTCCGATCTCGTGCGTGCGCCGCGATACGGAGTAGCTCACGACTCCGTAGATCCCCACAGCGGCGAGCACCAGCGCAACCGCGGCGAAGGTTGCGAGCAGGAAGAGGTTGAAGCGCGGGGACGCCGTGGAACGGGCGACGACGGCCTCCATGGTCTGTACCTCGGACACCGGCAGGTTGCTGTCCAGCGACCAGACCGCGTTGCGGACCGCCGGCGCGAGCGCAGCCGCTTCTCCACTCGTCCGTACGACCAGCGTCTGATACGCCACGTGCGCACCCGAGCCCTCGAGGTAGGAGCGGTCCTGCAGGAAAGGCAGGTAGATCTCCTCGTGCTCCTTTGCCGCCCAATCGCCCCGAACGGCGTTCTTCACCACCCCCACCACGGTTACCCAGCTGACGGAATCCAGCTCTGGGTCATCCAGTGTGATGCGTTTGCCTATCGGATCCTCGCCGGGCCAGTACCGGCTCGCCAGGAACTCGTTGACCACCACCACTGCGGGAGCGCCCAGGTTGTCGCTCTCGCCGATATCCCGTCCGCGCAGAAGCGGAATATCCATCGTCCCGAAGTAGCCGGGGAAGACGACTCGATACGTGGCTGCCGGCGCGTCGCCCCGGTGTTCCAGCGGATGCCCCTCCACCCGAAAGGTGCGGCCCCACTCATCTCCCGCTAGCGGGAGATGATTGATCGCGCTCGCGGAGACCACGCCAGGAATCGCACGTACTCGCTGGAGCAGCTCCTCGTAGAAGATCGCCCGCCTATCCGGCACGGCCTCTCTCGATCCTGCCACGGGGACCACCATCGTCAGCAGGTTGTGCGGATCGAATCCGGGATCTATCGCGCGCAGCGCGATGAAGCTGCGAATCATGAGCCCAGCGCCGACGAGCAGCACCAGCGCCAGCGCGAACTCGGACGCCATCAGCACGCTGCGGAAGCGATTGCGCCTGATTCCCTCCCCGGATCCACGCCCGCCCTCCTTGAGCGCGTCGGTCAGCTCTGTAGCCGATGCCCGCAGCGCCGGCACCAGGCCGAAGCCCAATCCCGTGAGGAGCGAGATGACCAGCAGGAATAGCAGCGCTCTCGCATCGAGGCCGATGGTTTCGATTCGCGGGATCCCGGCGGGCGCCAGCGCCACGAGGGCGCGTATCCCACCGAGTGCGAGGAGCGATCCCGCACCGCCGCCGAGCAACGCCAGCAACAGGCTTTCGATGAGAAGCTGCCGCATCACGCGCGATCGGCTCGCCCCCAGCGCGGTTCGCAGCGCGAGCTCCTTCCGCCGTGCGGCCGCGCGGGCCAGCAGCATGTGCGCTACGTTCGCACACGCGATGAGAAGAACGAAGCTCACCGCGCCGAGCTCCACGAGAAGCACCGGCCGGATGTCGCCCACTACTTTGTCCTTCAACGCCTGGACGGTAATGCCGCGATTCGTTCCCGGATATTCCCGCTCCAGACGAGCGGTGATGGTGGCCATCTCGGCCTGTGCCTGCCGCAAGCTTACGCCGGGAGCGAGCCGCGCGAAGACGCGGAGGCTGTTCGCTTCGCGACCTTTCGCGGCATCCACTACCAGCGGTGCCCACAGCTCGGCCTTCGTCGCCCAGAATGGAGCGAACTTGAAGTCCCGGGGCATCACGCCGACGACGGTGTACTGTGCGCCATCGAGCGTGATCGACTCACCAACGACGCGAGGGTCGCCGCCGAAGCGTCGCTGCCATAGCGAGTAGCCGAGGACCACCTCATGCTCCGCACCGCGCTCGCCCTCTTCCGCCAGGAAGGTGCGCCCGACGAGAGGCGCAACGCCCAGCATCGGGAAGATGCTCGGGGTCACATGCAGAGCCCAGAGCTTCTCCGGGTCATCCGCGCCTGTCATGTTCGGAGTCCAGTACTCGGCGGCACCCAAACTCTCGAACGAACGGCTCTGGGCCCGCCAATCCGCCAAGTTGGCGGGCGAGACGGGACCGTCACCGTCGTGCAGGATGACTGCGAGCCGCTCGGAATTCTCGTACGGGAGGGGTCGGAGGATTACGGCATCGACGACGCTGAAGATCGCGGCGTTGGCTCCTATGCCGAGCGCAAGGGCGAGGACCGCGGCCGTCGTGAATACGGGGGTGCGAGCGAGCGTGCGCGCGCCGTACCTGACATCCTGCACTATCGTGTCGAGCAGCGCGCCCCTTGGCCCATGGCGTACCTGTCCCTCATCGAGCCTGTGCTCGACCATTCGTTCGTTGGTCACGCTCCGCCAGAGAGCGCACACCCGCGTCACAATCGACATCGGTCACCTCACCAGGTTTGCTGCCACACCAGCGCTGTCGCGAGTGACAGGTAGACACCCGACGAGGCCGAACGGTTTGCCGTACGGGCGGCGGGGTTCCACCATGGTGTACCAGCGATCTGGCGCATGGGCGCTCCCAGCCCTGTCGCGTCGACCTTCGGTGTTATGATTCCTGACGAGAGAGCATTCTGGTGTCGAACCAGCGGAGTGAACCGTCATGTCGAACCCCACGCAATCCAGCATCCGCGCCCCCGCCTTTCCAACGAACCTCGACTGGCTGAATACTGGCGGCCAACAGCTCTCGCTCGAGAATCTGCGCGGGAAGATCGCCGTCCTCGACTTCTGGACCTACGGCTGAATCAACTGCATCCACGTAATCCCGCAGTTGCGGGATCTCGAGAAGAAGTACCCCGAAGCGCTGGCGATCGTGGGGGTGCACAGCGGGAAGTTCCGCGCCGAGCGTGAGACGGAACGAATTCGCGACGCGGCTCTGCGGCTCGGCAACACGCATCCGATGATCAACGACCGGCAGTTCCGTGTCTGGCGCGGCTACGCGGTGAATGCCTGGCCCACGCTGGCCGTGGTCAACACCGAGGGACGCGTGCTCGGCATGCGCGCGGGCGAGTTCACGGTGGAGCAATTCTCACCGTACATCGAGGAGCTGATCGCGGCGTACACCGCCGATGGTACGCTGCGCACAGACGAGCACCACTTCCGCCCCGACGAGCCGAACGTCGTGCCGAAGACGCTCCGCTACCCGGGGAAGGTGGCGGTGGATGGCGACCGGCTCGCGATCGCCGACAGCGGCAACCATCGAGTAATCCTCGCGCGACTCTCCGACGACGGCACCCGAGCCACGATCGAGCGCGTGGCGGGTAGCGGCACGCCAGCCTTCGCCGACGGTGTCGACGGCGGCTTCGATTATCCGCAGGGGCTGGCCTTCGACGGCGACACGGTCTACGTGGCCGACGCCGGGAACCACTCGATCCGCGCGGTGAGCCTCGGCACTGGCGAGATAAGCACCGTAGCGGGCACCGGCCGCCAGCTCCGCACGCGCGAAGATCAGCGCGAAGGAGCGATGTCCTCACCGTGGGATGTGACTCTCGTGAATCGCACGCTGTTCGTAGCGATGGCCGGTATCCACCAACTCTGGACTCTCGACCTCGCCACGCGTGCAACGAGCGTGAACGCCGGCACCATCCGCGAGGATATCGAAGACGGCCCCCACGCGCGGGCCGCACTCGCGCAACCGATGGGAATCACTTCGGACGCCGAGAAGCTCTACTTCGTGGATGCCGAGACGAGCGCCGTGCGCTGGTCGGACGTCGACCCCGCCGGCCGAGTGGGCACCATCACCGGCACCGGCCTCTTCGACTTCGGCGACCGCGACGGCGTGGGCGACGGAGTACTGATGCAGCACGCCCAGGGCATCTCCCGCCACCCCGACGGCCGCCTCCTCGTGGCCGACTCCTACAACGACTCCCTCAAATGGGTAGACCCCGCCACCCGCGCCGCCACCACGTGGATACGAGACCTCCACGAACCAAGCGGCGTCGCCTGCGGCAAAGACGCCGCGTACGTCGCCGACACCAATGCACATCGGGTGCTCCGGGTCGGGTACCGGGATGGTGAGGTGCAGGAAGTCGAGTTGATCTAGCGGGCTTGGTTCATCGCGCGGGCACATAACTGCGCACGCGGAGGTCGCGGGGGGGACTGAGAGGACGCGGAGAACTGCCTTACAGGCGGGCCTCCGCTCACCGTTCGTGAATCACTGCGAGTGAGAGTAAAGCGAGTTTTGGGGGAACTGCTCCCCCGTCTCTGGTTCTGCCCGCTCGGGCAGGGCTCCAAGTGCGGGAGCAGTTCCCCCTGATCACTCGGAGCCATCCCACCTGCGGAGTTTTAGAGAAGTTTCGCGGTGCCAGCGGCCGCAGGACGTTCTCCGCGCTCTCTCAGTTCCCTCCGCGACCTCCGCGTGCGCAGGTCAGCGAGATGAACCAAGCCCGGAGATGAGCCCGACCATCCACCCCCAAACCCTAACCCGCAGCCGCCCCGAGATTCTCCTCGAGATGCTCCACCTGCTTCATCCCGACCAGCCCCGCCGAGATGACCGGAAGCGACCGTACGAACGCGATCGCGCGCTGGGCGTCGGTGGCGTGGCCCGGGATCGCATCGTGCAGCTGCGCGGGCAGATTCGTAGCGAGTTTCCCCTGAAGCAGCGAAGCGCTGGCGACCACGCTCACGCCGAGCGCGGCGGCAGCTTCGAGAAGCGTCACCGAGCGGTTCTTCAGACTCTGAGTGGGCGCGCGTACGGCCTCGGTGAACGCGAGATTCACCGGGAGCTGCACCACCCTGAAGTGGTGCGCGTCGCCAGCTACCTCGTGCGCGAGCTCCACCAGGTCTGCGAGCTCCAGATGGCCGCGCGTGTCTGGCGCTGAGCGGAAGCCGTTCCACGTTGCGCAGCCGTACACGCCGATCTCCCCTCGCTCGCAGCGCTCCTCGAGGAGCTCGAACGCCTTCCCCAGACGCGCGAACAGGTCATCGAGCGAGATCGCATCGAGCTGCTGCTCGGGGTTGTGGACGTAGTACACGTCTATCGAGTCGAGCCCCAGATTCGCGCGGCTCCGCTCGAGCTGAGATGCGAGATAGCCGGGCGCGAGGCAGTGACCTCCGCCCACCACGTCGCCCGGCTCCATGATCCCGCGCTCGAAGTACTCGCGCGCAACGTATTCCTGGTACTCCTCGCGCGTGGTGGGCGCGCTTCCGTCGAGCGGGACGTAGCCGCCTTTCGTGCACACCACTACCTCGTCGCGCTCCACCGAGCCATCGCTGACCGCCTGTGCAATCGCGCGTCCCAGCGCTCGCTCCGAACGCTGGCATCTGTAGTTGATCGCGGTGTCGAGTAGATTTATACCACGTTCGAGCGCGGCGCGGGCCGTGTCGGTGTATCCCCTGTCATCCGCATCGTCGCACTCGCCCAGATAGCTTCCGAGTCCCACCGACGACACGCGCACGCCATCCCTTCCAAGCGCGCGGTAGAAATCGTCGGCGTAACGCTCGACGAAGCGCGCCTCGAATCTGGCGGTCCCCTCGGCCGTGGCGTGTCCCGGGATGCGCGCGGGCGACGCACGCGGCCGAGCAGTTGACTTGCTGGTCACACGCTGACGCTAGTGGCCGGAATTGGGAGAAGCAAGGAGGAGAGAGAGCGCGACAGGGTTCAGGAGGCAGGGTTCAGGATTCAGGTACTACCAGAGAGCAGGAACGGCAGGAAAACAGGAAACAAACAAGGGCCTCGAGAGAGGGAATTCGACGTGAAGTTTTCGACAGTTGCTCCGATTCTCGCGCTTACGCTCGCCGCGTGCGCCAAGTCCACCAAGGTGCAGCCGGTCCCCGCTCCCGCCCCCACCCAGGCTGGGGTACCGGTGCGGGTGGACTCGCTCCCCACGGTCATCATGATGGCGCCGGCGACTAAGGAGATCACCACGCCATCGAGCGTCGCGGGGAATCTCCCGGAGTTCGCCCGGCTCGACCCGATGGACTGGCCGGGACCCAACCAGTACCGCGCGGCCGACGGCTCGCCGGGTCCGGAGTACTGGCAGCAGCGCGCTGACTACGACATCTCCGCCACGCTGGATACCGCACAGAAAAGCGTGAGCGGCAAGGTGACCATCACCTACACCAACAACTCGCCAGACACGCTCCGCTTCGTCTGGCTGCAGCTCGATCAGAATCTCTACAGGCCGAACAGCACGGGCTCGGCGCTCTTCCCCGAGGACTCGCGCTGGGGCGTGCGCGGCTTCCGCGGCGGCTACGACCTCGAGAATCTCACGGTGAATGGGAAGCAGGCGCACTCGCACGTGAACGACACGGAGCTGCGCGTCGATCTCCCGCAGCCGCTCGCGCCGCGCGGTGGGAAGACCACCCTCTCGATGGACTTCCGCTTCAGCGTCCCGGAGCACGGCTCCGACAGGATGGGACGCGACGGCACGCTCTACGAGATCGCCCAGTGGTACCCGCGCATGTACGTCTACGATGATGTGCGCGGCTGGAACACGGATCCGTACATAGGGCAGGGCGAGTTCTACCTCGAGTACGGCGACATCGACTACTCCATCACGGCGCCAGCGGGCTACGTGATTGCCGGCAGCGGCACGCTCCAGAATCCGCGCGACGTCCTCACCGCCAGCCAGCGCCAGCGCCTCGCACGCGCCGCGAAATCGGATTCGGTCATCGCGATCATCACAAAGGGCGAGGCGGTTGCCAGGCCCACCAGCGGAACGAAGACCTGGCGCTTCAGCGCGAAGAACGTTCGCGACGTGGCCTGGGCGGGCGCGCCCGACTTCCGCTGGGATGCCACGAGCTACAATGGCATCGTCACGCAGGCGCTCTACCAGTGGCCCAAGGCGGGCGTCGGCTGGGAGAGCGGCGCCGAGAACACGCAGTGGACGGTCCGCCTCTACTCCGAGCTCGTGCAGCCGTACCCGTATCCGCAGGCCACCTCCATCGCGGGCCCGGTGGGCGGGATGGAGTACCCGATGTTCGTCTTCGTCCACTACGCCGACCAGCCCGACGGCGCCTTCGGCACGATAGACCACGAGCACGGCCACGAGTGGTTCCCGATGGTGGTGGGCTCCAACGAGCGGCGCTATGCATGGATGGACGAAGGCTTCAACACTTACATCAACACTTTCTCCAACGAGCGACGCGATCCGGGTACCAGTCTCTGGCCGACGTACATGAGCAACTGGCGGACGGTGGTGGAGAACGGCACACAGTCACCGCTCATGACGCCGCCCGACCGGATCAACGCGGGCGCGCTCGGCGCGATCGGCTACCGCAAGCCGGCCGCGGTGCTTCTCACGCTCCGCAACCACGTGGTGGGCGCCGAAAGCTTCGACCGCGCCTTCCGCGAGTACGCGCGCAGGTGGTCGTTCAAGCACCCCACGCCAGGGGATTTCTTCCGCACGATAGAGAACTTCACCGGCAACGACCTCTCCTGGTTCTGGCGCGGCTTCTTCTACACCACCGATGTGCTGGACATCGCGATCGACTCGGTCGCCACGACCCAGTCGAACGGCGGGACGACGGCAATCGTGACGCTCGTGAAGCGCACCTCGATCCCTTTCCCGGTAGAGCTGCGCTTCAAGCTCGCCGATGGGAGCACGCAGGACGCGCGACTCCCGGTGCAGATCTGGACGCAGGGCGACCGCTACACCGCGGCCATCCCGGTCCGCGCGCGCGTGACCGGAGCGCGGCTCTGGCCGGTGCCCACCGTACCCGATTGGGACTCGGAGAACGACGTGTGGGGCGATGCCCCCGCTGCCGGCCCCGTCCCACCGGTTACCACGGGCGGGCTCGCCAGTCCGATCAGTGAAGGCAGGTGAAGTGAGAAGCAATGTTGGCAGGCCGGGACCGACGGCTTACATTTTGTTGGACGATCGATCGCACCCGCTCCCGGATCGGAAAGCCCGGGGGCGGGTGGTTCGCTAGTCCGATCGTCGCTCTCCGCGGCGCAGGTCACCCCAGTCAGAGGAGCACAAGCAAATAATGCCAGGGTTCGCCTTCTTGGCCTCGCATTGGTGGCAGGCCGTGGTCTTCGTGATCGTCGCCGGCCATATCACCAACGTTTGCGTGACGCTCTTCCTCCACCGCAATCAGACCCATCGCGGCGTCACCTTCAGCAAGGTTGCCGAGATCCCGATGCGAATCTGGCTCTGGCTCTCGACTTCCATAGTCACCAAGGAGTGGGTGGCCTGTCACCGGAAGCACCACGCCTTTGCCGATCGCGAGGGCGACCCCCACAGCCCGCTCATTGAAGGGCTCCGCGAGATCATCCTCAAGGGCGCCTTCTACTATCGAAAGGCGGTGAAGCAGCCCGGGGTCCTCGAGAAGTACGGCAAGGGCACTCCGAACGATTGGCTCGAGCGGTACGTGCTCGGACGCCTTCCCTGGCTCGGTATCATCATCATGCTGGGGATCGACATCTACCTCTTCGGCTTCTACATCGGCCCCCTCGTCTGGGGCGTGCAGATGCTCTGGATCCCCTTCTGGGCCGCCGGCATCATCAACGGCGTTGGCCACGCGCTCGGCTACCGCAACTTCAACGTGAAAGACGAGAGCCGGAACATCTCACCCATCGCGATCTGGCTGGGGGGCGAGGAGCTGCACAACAACCACCACGCCGACCCGCACTCGGCTAAATTCAAGGCCAAGTGGTACGAGTTCGACATCGGCTGGATGTACATCCGCCTCCTCCAGATGGTGGGGCTCGCGAAGGTGAAGTACGCCCGCGGCTGAGCGCCACCGAGCAGCCGGAAGGTATCAAATGGACATAACGTGCACCCGCTGCGGCCAGACGCGCGCGGGCCTCGAGAAGATCCCGTTCCCCGGTCCCATCGGCCAGAGAGCGCAGGCCGAGATCTGCGCCGAGTGCTGGGGACTATGGTTGAAGCAGCAGACCATGCTCATCAACCACTATGGCCTCAACCTGATGGACCCCCAGGCCCGCTCCTTCCTCACCAAGAACATGGAGGCGTTCCTGTTCAAGACGGGAGGCGGAGAGCAGGTGGATACTTCGAGACAAGGGACCATCAACTGGTAAGTGGTGAAAAGAAAGCAGAGAGCAGAAAGCGGTGAAAACCTGAGGGTTCAGAACTACAGGGTTCAGGGTTCAGGTATTACCTCGGAGTGGAGATCTCGACCTTCGGGCAGTTCCTGAACCCTGAACCCTCAGCAGTCCCTGCTTTCTGCGCTCTGCTTTCTGCGCTCTGCTTTCTCCCCCGATTCCCCCATTCCCCGAGATGATGCGCCTACTCCCACTCCCACTCATCACCTCCGCCCTCATCCTCTCGGCGTGCGCAACGGGGGGAGTGAAAACAGGAAACACGGCTGCCGGCGGGTCGATCGCGGCGGCGTGCAGTGGGATAGAGAGCGCGGAGAAGTGGGCCGATTGCGCGTTGGAGCACATGACGCCGAGGGAGAAGGCGGCGCAGATGGTGTGGCCGCAGCTCTTCGGCAACTACATCGCGGCCGATGATCCGGAGTGGGAGCGGCTGAGCCGCTTCATTACCGAGGAGAAAGTCGGTGGGGTGATCATCTCCGTCGGCTCGCCGCTCGAGATCGCAGCGAAGCTCAACGCGCTGCAGAAGATGAGCGACCTGCCGCTCCTCGTGAGCTCGGACCTGGAGACGGGCGCGGGCTTCCGCGCGAGGGGCGGTTACTTCCTCCCCAACGCCATCTATCTCGGCGGGTCCACCGTCTTCCCGCCGCAGATGGCGATCGGCGCCACGGGTGACACCACGCTCGCGCACGAGATGGGGAAGATCACCGCGCTCGAGGGACGTGCGCTCGGGATTCACATCGGGTTCGCGCCGGTGCTCGACGTGAACAACAACCCCGCGAACCCGGTGATCAACACCCGGTCGTTCGGTGAGGACCCGCACGCGGTGGCGCGCTTCGGCGTGGCGTTTGTCCACGGGATGCAGGCCAACGGGATGCTCGCCACGGGGAAGCACTTCCCGGGGCACGGCGACACCGGGGTGAACTCGCACCTCGCGCTCCCCGTGGTAAAGGCGTCGCGGGCGCGACTCGACAGCGTAGAGCTCGTGCCGTTCGAGGCGGCGATAGATGCGGGTCTCGCCACGATGATGACCTTCCACGGCTCCATGCCCGCGCTCGACAGCTCGGGCGTGCCGGGCACGCTCTCGCACAAGGTGCTCACCGGTCTCCTGCGTGACGAGCTGGGCTTCGACGGGCTGATTTTCACCGACGCGATGGACATGAAGGGCGTGGTGGACATGTTCGGCTCGAAGGAGGCCGACATCCGCGCGGTGGAAGCGGGCGCCGACATCCTGCTCATGCCGCACGATGTGAAAGGGGCGATCGACGCAGTCATGGAGGGGCTGAAGGCAGGGCGCTACGATGAGGCGCGGCTCGACGCGTCGGCGCGCCGCATCCTCATAGCCAAGCACGAGCTTGGCCTCGAGCACAAGCGGCTCGTGGATCTCGACAGCGCGCGCGCAATCGTGGGCGACTCGTCGCACGAGGCGGTCGCGCGGCTCGCCGCGGAGAAGTCGATCACGCTGGTGAAGGATTCGCTGAGCCAGCTTCCGTTGAACAAGCTTTCGCCGAGCTCGCGGATACTTTCGATCACCTACTCGCGCCGCTCCGACCTGGGCGCCGGCGTGACCTTCGACGCCGAGCTGCGCCACACCTTCCGCTCCGTACGCAGCGCGTTCGTGGACGAGAACGACCCCGCTCCCAACTTCGATCTCCTCCTCGCTGCAGCCGACTCCGCCGACGCGGTGATCGTGGGCTCGTACGTGACGCACAGCTCGAGCGCCACCAGCGTGTCGGTGCCGCAGAACTTCGTGGACTTCCTCGCCGAGCTGCGCAACCGCGGAACGCATCCGATCGTGGTGGCATTCGGCAATCCGTATCTGCTGCAGCAGATCCCCGACGTGGGCTCGTACGTCATCGCATGGGGCGGCTTCCCGGTGTCGCAGCGTGCTGCGGCACGCGCGTTGCTCGGCATTGCGCCGATCACGGGTAAGCTTCCGATCGCGATTCCCCCGCTCGTGCCGCTCGGCGCGGGGAAGACGCTCGCCGATGCATCGGCGAGCGGGAGCAGGTAACCGCTTCGCGTTCCCTTTGACGGAAGAGCATTCCGATCATATAGTCGCGTAGCGTTACGATCGGTGGCCGGCTACCAGTATGACGGCTCCGATCATCGGGGGTTGACATTAGTCGCATTTGGTGACTTATTCGTCGCCGATGCCCAATCGCACTTCGGTTCCCGCGGGACGAACCTCGACGCGGCGCACCGCGCCGACTGTCGATGTAGTGCTGCTCACGCCGCAGGGTCGCCGTCTCTCGGTTCTCCTTCAACGAGTGGAAGGCGGGAAGTCGAAGGAGCGTTGGGCGCTCCCGTGGGAAGCGCTGCGGGGCGACGAGACGATCGAAGACACCGCCGCTCGCATCGCGCGCGATGCACTGGGGAGCGCGCCGAATCTCGTGGAGCAGGTAGCGGCCTACGGCGACGGCCGCCGTCATCCTTCGGGCTCTCCGCTCTCGGTAGCGTTCCTCGCACTCGTCGCCGCGGGCGCGCCCGCCCCGGTTGGCGGAGCCACCGCGTGGTTCGCGATAGATGACGTCCCACCGCTCGCGCCGCGTCAGAAAGCGATGCTCGACGGCGCTCTGCACGCGGTACGCACGCGGCTCGAGCATTCTCCAGTCGCCTTCCGCCTTCTCCCCACCACCTTCACTCTCAGCGAGCTGCAGGAGATCTACGAGATCCTCCTCGGACGCCGCCTCCACAAAGCTTCCTTCCGCCGCGCCCTCCACGCCGCCTGGCTGGTCGAGCCCACCGACGAATGGCGCTCCGAAGGCCGCGGCCGCCCCGCCCAACTCTTCCGCTACGCCCCGAGGAAGAGGAGGAGTAGTAGGAGGGGGGTGAGGTTCGAGGGAATCGAGTAGAGAAAGCAGAAAGCAGAAAGCAGAAAGTAGAAAGCAGGAACGGCAGGGAAACGGGAAACAGGAAACAGGAAACTGCCTCGGGGTAGAGGGCCCTACTTCCAGGAGCCGGTACCTGTTTCCTGTTTCCTGTTTCCTGTTTCCTTTTCCCTCTCCTCACCTCCGAGGCAGTTCACTGCTTTCTGCTTTCTGCTTTCTGCTCCCCCCTCTCCCCTTGCCTCCTCGGCGTATTAGTTGCAATTTGTATATAAGGTATAAACGGAGGGTGACGTGGAAACACGCATCGTCTCACTCAGCGGGGGCGTCGATTGGCTGGTCACGGTCGTCGCCCGCCTCGCCTCGGAGGGAAAGGGAAGAGGGGAACGAGATGCGCGGATCGTGGTGCGCGTCGAATGCCTCACCCACCCCTATCGGGCGGTGCGGGTCGCGACCCTGCGCGCCACGAATCTCCGCACGGTGGATGAGAGCCGACTCCGCGCCATCATTCGGCGTCCGGCGAGACGCTTTCGCTACCCCGCGCCCGCTCGCCGGCCGCGCGGTGCCAGGGGAGGTGCGTAACCAGCTACTTCTTTCGTCCGCTGCGTGATTGCCACTGGATGAGCCCACGCGCCACTGCGACGTTGTCGCTGGCTATCACTACCAGCTCGTCGTATGCACGAGCGCGCGTGGGCGCTTCCGCTTCCACTATCACCGGCGGCGTGTGGCCCTCCCGCCGCTGAGGATCGCGACGGCGCTCTACCACCACCCGCGCCCGGCAGCGCGATGGATCCGCCTCCTCGCCCGAAAGCGCCTCGATCGTGACCCTCCCTCCTCCCGGGAGATCGCGACTGTACAGTAGTTCTGAGCTGTCCATCCGTTCGACGGGACAGGGGAGAAAATGGGGGGGAATGGACGTTCGTAAGGTGCTGGTGGAGCAGGACTGTGCACTCAACCGCATCTCCAGCACGGAGCGCGGCTGGAACGCCGGTCCTGCTTCACTCCTCGGAGAGCGCCGACGTCAGAACCTTCCGAGTATTGGCGCGCCGCATCGCGTCGCCCCAGATGTCGCCGACCTTGGCGATCCTGGCAGGTACGCTCCTGATGGTGAATGACCCCGGATCCAGAGCGTCCCCCAGCTCCGACCATTGGAGAGGGGTAGATACAGTAGCGTCTGCCTTGGCCCTCGCGCAATACGCAGCGGCAACACTTTTTCCGCGGGCGTTCTGCAGGTAGTCCACGTAGACCGCGGCCGGAGGGCGGTCACCCAACGTCCGCTCCACGGTCGCAACCGAAGGATTCTGCGCCGCCACGCGTTTGGCTATCCCCTCGGCGAGACGTAACGCCATGTCGTAAGGCGTCTTGCGCGGGAGAGGGATCGCGACGTGCAGGCCCCGGGAGCCGGAGGTCTTGAGCGCGGCGCGAACGCCGAGCCGCTCGAGCTCTTCGTGCACCAGCCGTGCGGTACGCACCACTCCCCTGAAGCCCGCTTTCGGACCCGGATCGAGATCCAGTATCGCGTAGTCGGGGTGCTCTATGCTCTGCACGCGCGAGAACCAGGGGTCCACCGAGATGCAACCGAGCTGTACCGTATAGAGGAGAGTCGCCAGGTCACCGCCCACTATCCGGCGCTCGGCGCTCCCGCGCTTCCCTTCGACCTGGGGGGCTGGGATCGATTCTATGCGCACGAACTCGGGAGCGCGCGCCGGTGGCTTCTGCTGGAAGAAGATCTCACCGTCCACCCCATCGGGCGACCGCTTGAGCACGAGCGGCCTGTCGGCCATCAGGGGAAGGATGAGCGGTGCCACGCTGGCGTAGTAACGCATGAGCTCGCCCTTCGTGGCTCCGATGGCCGGGAAGTACGGCTTGTCCAGGTTCGAGAGCTCGAGCGTCTTCCCACGCGCGACGCGCACGCTCCCGTCCCCGCCGGATTGCTCGATCTCCTGCAGCTGTTCTTCTATCATGTCAGTGGTGGATGCGACTGACAGGCTGGGCAAGAGCGGTGCCCATCGGCCGACTTCCCCCGCTTCCGCAGGCGCGCGGGTACGTCGCTTGCACCTGTGTCACGCGTCGCGAGGCGGCTGCGGGGTTCGCTCCAGCGCCCAGGCGGAGCCGGGTGTGAAAGCGATATGCCGCCGGATGATGCGGGAAGTGTGGATGGGGGGATGGGCAGCGGCTCGTACGGGTGCGGCTGGTCCGCGCGGTGAGGTGGCTCGGTGGGGGGGAGTTGTGCCGAACGGTCGCTGAGCGGATTCGCGGCGAAAGAAAAAGCTCCGGCAGGCGTACGCCTGCCGGAGCTTTTTCTTTCGAGCCGGGCGAGATCAGATCCGCTGCACCTCCGCTGCCTGCGGTCCTTTCTGTCCTTGGACGATCTCGAATTCCACCTGATCGCCTTCGGCCAATGACTTGAAGCCGTTGCCTCGGATCGCACTGAAGTGGACGAAGACGTCAGGGCCACCCTCGTGCGAGATGAAGCCGTAGCCCTTCGCGTCGTTGAACCACTTTACTGTGCCCGTAATGCGAGACATGGTACCTTACCTCTCCCCAGCGGGGATAAAACGGTGATGCTCGATCCTGCTCGATAGGTCGGGGCTCCAGAGCTCCCACACCAGTCCAACTGGATCCTGGAACGTGCCTAAATCTGCACCTGTTAGGGTGCAAATTGCTACGGCACCGGTAAAGCGCCTTCCATCACAAATCGGGCCACGCCGTAAAGCGCAAGGGGCGGGAGATCACTCCCGCCCCTCAGCAAACGCGCATTGTCGATTGTCTTCTGCCGGGGAGCTCCTCAGGCGGCGCCGGCGATGTAGCGAGCCACACGCCCGCAGCTTGCGCAGCGTAGCGTCACATGGGAGCGTGGCAGGGGAGGCATGAAATCCGGGTCGCGGACAATGTCACCGGAGCAGGACGGGCAGCTGAGCGGCATTCCATTGCGATCGTGCGAGATGAGCTGGAGTGCCTGTGCCGGGTTGTAGGTGGCCGGGCGTGGCTTGCGCATTGGATCCTCCAATA
>DASSNL010000261.1:0-44846 GCA_035688075.1 Gemmatimonadaceae bacterium | reverse complement strand
GAATCGTGAATCGCTACAGGCGGAAAATCCGCCTGTAGCGATTCACGATTCCAGACCCGACCCCGCTTCTACGATTCCAGACCCGGCCCCGTCGCCCGGTCGTATCTCAGAAGTTCGGGTTCGTATCCAGCTCCCGTTGTGGCACCGGGAAGCAGGTGTCTTCACCCTGCTTCCCACCGGGGAAGAGGTCCACGCCGTCCTTCAGGTAGCGACGCAGCGTCGGGAGCCGCTCACCCGTGAGCCAGAGTTCGCGAGCGCGCTCCTGCGCCATCACGGGGAGGTCCGTCGCGAGGTCTCCGCTGAACGAGATCGGCCCGAGGTCCCAGTGTGAGTCGCGTAGTTGGTTCACGATGTCCGCAGCCCCACCGGGATCGCTCTGGCGGAGCTTCACCTCGGCTTCGATCAGTCTCGCCTCGCTCCCCGACGCAATCACGATCGGCGCATCCCCCGTCGGATACTTGAGCTGTAGCACCACCGGTACGGCGGGATTGAAGGAGATGAGGTCCGGCCGCTCCTCCAGAAGTCCGAGTGACTCCCACTCGGCGAGGTACGGCCACCCCTCGTGTCCGGTCGACGCCAGCGAGCCGTCACCGACCGTGAAACGGCGAGCTTCGTCGATCGCGTACGTAAGGCGCGCTACCTTGTTCTTCTGCGCGACGCTCCCCGTGGAGTAGTAAGACTGCACCAGCAAGTCGTTCGGCACCGCACTCGCCGCTGACGCCGCGGCTGGGTAGTCGCCAAGCCAGAGCTGCGCTCTCGCCTCGCCGAGCTTCGATGCCGCCACGAGATCCGCGCGGCCCGCCGCCTGCGCGGCGGCACCCGCATCCTGGAACGCCGCAAGAGCATCCTGCATCCGCTCGTCCGAGGTCAGGCCCTGGCCGCCGTTGATCGCGCTCTTGCAGAACGCCTCGGCGAGGAGCATCCGGGTGTACGCGCCGTAGTACTTGGACAGCGCGACTCCCTCGAGCCGCTCCGTCTCGTCCACGCCCGTCCCTCCCTGCGCGGCCTCGAGGATCGCGACCGCCGTATCCGCCATGAATCGCGCGGTGGAGAGCGGCGTGTACAGATCGCCGAGCAGCCCCTCGTTGTTGGGGGCGATGGCCCGCGCATCCATCTCCGCGCGGTAGGGGAAGGTGCCCGCCAGCACCATTTCGTCGGTGATCAGCGCAGTGTGCAGCACATAGTAGTCGAACATCGACTGGAACGAGCCGCGCACCCCGTTCACCGTGAGCGCGATGGAGCCGGCCTGTAGATCGTCCGGCGTGAGGTTGACGGGATCATCCACGCGAAGGATGTCGTTGCACGCGGCTCCGGCCAGCAGCATACCGGCGGCCAGCAGTGAGCGGCAGCAGCGGCGCGCCGCGCGCCGGAACGGCCAGGCCGATCTCGCACCCGTGCCGTGAGTCGCGGCCTCTCCGGAATATGAAGTCATGGTCATCTCGGTGCTCAGTAGTTGAGGGAGAGGCCGAACACGACCGAGCGCGTCTGACCGGCACTGAAGAAGTCGCGCTGCGAGGCGTTCTGACGCCCCTGGCTGTTGATCTCCGGATCGGTGCCGGGGTAGTCGGTCCAGGTCCCGAGATTGGTGCCGGTGATGCTCACGCTGGCGCCGCTCGCGCCGACCCGACTCGCCCACGAGGAAGGGAGCGCGTACTGCGCAGACAGCGAACGAAGCTTCACGTAGCTGTCGTCGTAGATGAACATGTACGGCTGGAAGTTGGCGTCCGGGTCGGACTTCAGGATCGCCTCGCGTGTAGGCTGACCGTCGGGACCGCGCTCGTACTTCGCCGCGCAGGTGCCGAACGCCTGCCTGCACTGATACACCTCGGTGTAGTTCACCTGCTTGTTGCCGCCCGATGCCGCGAGCTGCCCGTAGAGCGTGAGGTGACCGTTAAGCAGGGTGAGCGTGGACGACAGTGTCCCCGTGTAGGTCGGCGTCGGCTGGCCCACGTATATGGCCTCAGGTCCGATCACTATATCACCGTTCGAGTCGAGACTCACGGGGTTCATGAAATAGGCGCCGTAGGCGTAGCCCTCGCGGTGCTCCTGCAGGCCGCGACCGCCCACGGCAATCGGTGCCGCCAGCTTCGTGATCTTGCTGTTGACGTGCGTAGCCGACAGCCGCGTGGTCCAGCGCAGCGACTCGCGGTTGATGAGCGTGGCGTCGATCGCCGCCTCGAAGCCGTTGTTCTTCACACCGCCCACGTTGTCCCAGACCGACGTGAAGCCGTTGGACGGCGGTAGCGGACGCTCGACCAGCGCATCCTTGGTGAGCTTGTCGAAGTAGGTGAACTCGAGACCGAGGCGGTGCTCGAAGAGCGAAGCATCGAAGCCCAGCTCGAGCTCCTGCCCGCGCTCCGGCTTGAGCCTGGGGTTCCCCTGCCGCAGCGTGCTGAATCCGGAGGCGGCGGATCCATCGGGAAGGGTGACCGATGTTACCTGCAGAAGCGTGGTCGCGTCGAAGGACCCCGGCTGCTTCCCGGACGTACCCCATGCGCCGCGGAGGCGCAACTCGTCGACCGGGAGCTGCGGGAACCAGGGCGCATCGCTGATCACCCACGAGGCAGCAATCTTGGGATACGCCACCGACCCGAGGTTGCTTCCGAAGGCACTGTTACGATCGAACCGTACGGCCGGGGTAATGAAGAGCCGGTCAGCGTAGCTGAACTGCTGCTGCACGAAGAAGCCGATGGTCCGTACCTCGTTGAACTGCTCACCGGCTTCGGTAGCGGCGCCGTTGCCTACCGTGGGTGCGCCCGGCGGGAAGCGGAAGCCGGTGGCGATCGCCTCGCGCAGGACGGTCGTGTAGTACTGCCCGCCGAGCGTCGTCTGCGAGTTCCAGTTGCCCGGGAGCGCGAAGTTCAGAGCGGTGGTCCCCTCGAGCGTGAGCGTGCGGTTCTGCACGTCGGTCACTGTGCGCTCAGGGTCGTTGTCGAGCACCTTGAGCGGGACGTTCGGAATCATGTCCCAGCCGTACTCGGAGTACGCGTCGTAGCCGATCGTGAAGCGGTTGGTCCAGACGCTCCCCTCGGTGTGGGTGACGGTGGCCGAACCGGTGTAGCGCTCGAGCTTCACCTGGTTGTCCATCGTCTCGAGGCGCGCGAAGTTGTTGTTCCCCACGAACGTCCTGTCGTAGTCGCAGGTGGATGCGGTGACGTCGGCCAGATCGGCACCCGAGATGCGTGCTTCCTCGAGAGCGCGCGGACAGGTCACCATCGAGGCACCGCCGTTGTTCGGGTCTACCGCGCGGATGGGCGCCCACATCGGCTGCCCGAGCATCACGGCGCCGATGTATCCCCAACTCTCGCCGTCGTTGTAGTTGTACGCGGTGGAGCTGGTGGTGTACCCGTTGGAGACGGCGATCGTCACGTTCTCCCGCGGTTTGAGCGTGAAGTTGCCACGTGCGCTGTAGGCGCGCTGGCTGTTGGTCTGGAAGACCCCCTTCTGGTCTCTGAACTCGAACGAGGTGTAGTATTTGAGCGCCTCGCTTCCGCCGCGCAGCGAGAGGCCTACTTTCCCCAGCGGCCCGTTCCTGAACGGGTCGTAGTAGAGCCCCTCGTCGGGCATGTCCACGGAGCCCTTGAGCGAGTTGATGTAGTACGTAGTGTCCTTGTAGGTGGGACCGATGTCGACGAACGGATTCCAGGCGCGAACGGGATACTCGTTCGGGTCCCACGCCATTCCGTACTCGCCGTGTGCGGAGAACTGAGCGCCCGTGTTGCCGGTGCCGCCATTCTTGGTGGTGATCCGGATCACCCCTGCGGCGGCCTCGGTACCGTAGAGCGTCGCTGCGGCGGGACCCTTCACGATCTCGATGGATGCGATGTTGTCGGGATCGATGTCCAGCATTCTGTCGGACATCGCGCCGCCCACGCCGCGGCTGCGCGCGTCGGTGTTGATACGCGCGCCGTCCACGTACACTATGGGCGTGTTGTCCAGGTTGATGCTGGTGTTGCCGCGAATCTTGATGTTCACCGCGTTGCCCACCGTTCCGCTAGCGCTGGTGATGTCCACGCCGGTCGCGTTCCCCTGGATGAGCGTCGCCACGTTGGTCGGTGCCTTGAGCTCCGCCTGCTGCGCGGCGTCGATGGTACTCACCGCGTTGCCGATCTCGCGCTTCCGCTGCTCGCCGGTGGCCGTCACCACGATCTCGCTGAGCGAGACGGCCGCGCTGTTGAGCGCAAAGTCCGCCGTGGCCGTCTGGCCCTCCGCTACCTGCACCTGGCGCGTGGTGGAGGCGTAGCCGATGCGCCGCACGTTCACCTCCACGGTGCCCGGCTGCACGCCGCTGATGGAGTACTTGCCATCCGCGCCGGTGGTGGAGCCGAGCGTGGTGCCGGTAATGAACACCTGGGCAGCCACGAGCGGCTGATTGGTAGCGGCGTCGATGATGGTGCCGCTGATCGTGCCCCCCTGGGCAGCGGCGCCCGCGGCGCTCGCCGCCACGAGTAGCGGGAGCAGAAGCGGAAGCATCATCACTCTCGCCGCTCGTCTGAACTTTCCTTCGGGCATTGCGACCTCCGTGACGCAGTACGGTGCGGTACGTTAGCGAGCGCCGCCGAAGGCACCTTGCATGCCACCCTCCGCCGCGCTCCTCCGCGCCGTTTGCCGCTCTTCCAACTCACGTAACCGCCGAGAATTACACGCTCTTCCCGCGCGCGCCGCCCGCGCCGTCGCGACGTGGCCGCGCGCCTTTCCGCAATTCCGTGGATGCGCCGCGCGCAGCATCCGCGATGCACGCTCCGCGATGCACGCTCCGACGTGCCCTCTCCTACTGTTGCCAATCGAGGGGCGATCGTTATGTTGGCTTGGCACTCTGGACTCCTCACCCGAGCGTCACCGCTCCCGCCTGTGCCTGACCAGCGTCCCCCTCGGCCGATTGCGCGCGGCGCACTGCTGCTGCTCGGCCTCCTCTCGCTCCTCAACGTTCCCTTCTCGGTGCCATCGCTGGGAGGAGGGAACAAGTCGTTCGGCTGGTCGACCAAGCCGGCCACCGATGACGTCAACGAGCAGATAGTCACTCGCACGCTTCGTCGCGCGAGGGCGGCCGGGCTTCGGCCAGGCGATCGACTCCTCGGCATCGATGGCACCACAGCCGATTCGGCCGCGATAGCGGGCGCACGACAGAAGGCGGCGCCGGGCGATACGCTGGATCTCCTCATCCGCCGGGGGACGGAGCAGCGGCTCGTACGTGTCCCGGTGAGTGACAACTCGCCGAGCTACCTCGGATTCCTCAGCTACGTTGTGCTCCTCGCGGCGGTGGCCTGGCTGGTGGGGATCGCGCTCGTCATCTGGCGCGGGCAGCGCAAGGGCGCGCTTCTCCTCGCAGCCGCGCTCCTCCTGCTGCCACCCAGCTTCTTCCCGAGCGGAATTCCGGGCGATCACGCACTCGCCACGGCGCTTCGCGTCCCGTGGCAGTTCGCCGGCGCCAGCTACGCGATATTCTTCCCCGCCCTCCTCCTCCACTTCAGCGTGGTCCAGGGTCGCTGGCCCGCCTCGCTTCGGCGGCCGGTCGCGTGGATCTTCATCTACCTGTCGCTGGCGGGGCTCTTCGTGCTCTCCAGCAGCAGCCCCCACGATATCCTCGGCTGGTCGCACGGAGGGCCGAGCCAGCATGTGCGCGCTGCCGCGTCGGTCGCGGTGAGTCTGACGCTCCTGCTGGTCGCGGGACGGATATACCATCGCGGCGAGGCTTTCTCCTTCTCCATACGATGGCTCGGCGTGGCGATCATGCTCGTCGCCGCCACGACCATCGGTCAGATCCTCCTCGGCAGCTACGCGCCCGCGTGGATCGGGACGGAGGCGATGTCGGAGATCGATTCGCTCGCGCTCCTTCTCCTCCCCACGCTCACGGCGTTCCACTACTTCGTGCCGCGCAGCACCGATGGCGTATGGGACTCGCAGCGCTGGGTGAACAGCGCCAGCTGGATGGTCGTGACGTGGGTGTACGGGCTCGCACTGATCGGCGTCACCGGAGCGGTGTTGCACATGACGCAGCAGCGCCTGGGCGGCGCCGAGTGGCTCCTCTTCGTGGCGATCATCATGACGACGCTCGCACTTTCGCCCGTCCTGCAAGGCGTGCG
The DNA here is from genome assembly GCA_035688075.1 of Gemmatimonadaceae bacterium. Classification (GTDB taxonomy): domain Bacteria; phylum Gemmatimonadota; class Gemmatimonadetes; order Gemmatimonadales; family Gemmatimonadaceae; genus JADGGM01. Next base: position 38,763 of record DASSNL010000261.1, on the reverse strand, counting down.
CGAGCTGGTCGACAGACGGCTCCTCGCGGACTGGATCCAGCGCGAGCGCGTGGCCAACGCCTTCGTGGAGCGGATCGGACGCGAGCTGGAGCTCGAACGGATCGCGGCGAGCGTCGCGCGCGAGCTGCCCGTGGTCCTCGCGGTCGCATCGGCGGAGCTCGTGCTCGCGCGCGAGGCGGTGGAGGAGTGGCTGGGCAAGGTTGGCACCATCCCGCTGGTTGGCGTCGTCACCATGACCCGCTCCGAGATTGCCGCCGCGCTGGTCGATACTCCGCGGTCCGATGGGGATGAGATCATGATCGCCGTGCGCGACACGGAGAGCACCATGGTAGGCGCGCTTCGCGTAGGCCGGCGCCTCGACGGCCGCGACTTCGACACGACCGCGGACGGCCTGCACCGGATCGTGAGCCAGGGCGTGGCGAGCGCGCTCGCGAGCGCTCGCTCGTATCTCGTCCTCCGTCGCGCGCGCGAGGAGCTGGCGGAATCGGAGCGGATCGCATCGCTCGGCGTCCTGGCCGGTGGTCTGGCGCACGAGATCAAGAATCCGCTCGCCAGCCTTCAGATGGGCTTGTATCTGCTGGAGCGCCAGGGCGCCGACGTGAGCAAGGTGGCACGCATCCGCCGCGACGTACGGCGGATAGACGACATAGTCTGTGGCCTCCTCCGCTACACCGATCACGAGCCGGTGGAGCGACCCGACCTGGTGGACGTTCGACCGATCGTGGGCAACTGCGTCGCGGAGCTGCGGCCACTCGCCGAGGATCGCGGCGCGACCCTCACCGAGCGCTACGCGCCCGGCTCGGCGTCGGTAGTGGGTCTACCGGGCCAGATCCGCCTGGTGGTGTCCAACATCCTCACCAACGCCATCGACAGCATCCCCGAGAGTGGCTCGATTCACGTGGAGCTCGAGCTCACTACATCGCACGTGGAGATCAGCGTGGCCGACACCGGGCCTGGTATTCCTCCGGAGCTGCGCGACCGGATCTTCCAGTTGAACTTCTCCACCAAGCCTGGCGGCACCGGCATCGGCCTCGCGTTGGCCCGACGCGAGACCGAGCGGCTGGGTGGACACATAGACGTAGAGAGCGGCACGGTATCCGGCACCTCGCTCCGGGTCGTGCTCCCCCGCGCCTACATCGACACCAAGACAGTTGCCTGAGCCGACGGCGCACGCGCGGCAGTTCCCCACGGCTCTCACACCCGACGCTTCCGACGAGAGGCCAGAGAAATGCGACGACCACGCTTCCTGATCATCGACGACGAGCGCAACTTCCGCGAGTTCCTGGCCGAGGCGCTGGAGGTGGAGGGCTACGGCGTGACACAGGCAGCCACGGCGCGCGCGGGGCTTGCGCTTGCGCGACAGGAGCTGCCGCAGATCGTCCTGCTCGACCAGAATCTCCCGGACGGATCTGGGCTCGACCTGATCCACGACCTGCGCGCGCTCCCCAGCAACCCGGTGATCGTCATGATCACTGCGTTCGCCGGTTACGACAACGCCGTGCGCGCCGTGAAGGCGGGCGCGTTCCACTACCTGAACAAGCCCTTCGGATTCCCCGACCTCCTCGACGTGGTCGCCGAGGCGTGCGTGGCCTTCCCCGCGCTCGGCGAGCTGGGAGAGCTCGAGATGCTCGGTGCGCTCGTGGGCGCGCATCCGCGCATGGAGCAGGTGAAGCAGCGCATCGCGCGCATCGCGCGGACTCCGGTGTCCACCGTGCTGATTCGGGGCGAATCCGGGACGGGGAAGGAGGTGGCGGCACAGGCGCTGCACCGGGCGAGCGACCGGGCGTCGCAGCGAATGGTATGCGTGAACTGCGCGGCGTTGACCGAGTCGCTGCTCATGGACGAGCTCTTCGGTCACGAGCGCGGCGCGTTCACCGACGCGAGGAGCCAGCGCGAGGGAGTCTTCGAGCACGCGCACGGCGGAACGCTCTTCCTGGATGAGATAAGCGAGATGGGTGCGCGCGCACAGGCCGCGCTCCTCCGCGTCCTGGAGCAGCGCTGTGTGCGACGCATCGGCGGGGCGACAGAGATCCCGGTGGACGTTCGCGTGCTCGCTGCCACCAATACCGACCTCGAGGAGCAGGTGGCGAGCGGCCAGTTCCGTGGCGATCTCTATTATCGCCTCAACGTTGTCCAGGTAGAGCTCCCGCCGCTACGTGAGCGGCGAAGCGACGTGGCCATCCTCGCGAGTCACTTCTCGCGCGTACTCGCCGAGCGCTACAACGAGCCGGTTCGCAGCATCACCCCCGAAGCGATGGCGCTCCTCGAGGCGCACGACTGGCCGGGAAACGTGCGCGAGCTGCGCAACACGATCGAGCGCGCCTACATCGTGGGAAGCGGCCCGGATATCACTCCGGGGATGCTCGCCGACGAGCTGAGTACCGTCCACCGGCGCCCCGCCGCTCCCCCTCTCGCCGACGTCTCCCGCCCCTTCCAGGAGCTCAAGCGCGAGGTGCTCGACGACTTCGAGCGCTCCTACCTCGAGTCAGCCCTCGCGCGCGCCGGCGGCAACATCACCCAGGCTGCCGAGGAAGCCGGCATGCTCCGCCAGGTCTTCCAGCGCATGCTGGCGAGGCATGGGATGAGTGGGGAGATGTATAAGAGGTGAAAGGAAGCAGGAAGCAGGAAGCAGTGAACTGCCGAGGGGGTGAGGGCTGTAAGTATGAGTCCGTCATCCCCGCGAAAGCGGGGACCCATGTTCTGATGGAGTAACATGGGTCCCCGCTTTCGCGGGGATGACGTCGTATTACGAGCCGTTCACTGCTTCCTGCTTCCTGCTTCCTTGCAGTTCACTGCTTTCTGCTTTCTGCTTTCTGCTGTCTGCTTTCTCTTCACTTCATTCCACCTCTCCAACAACCCCTCCAACTTCCTCTCTGCCGCTTCCACGGCGGCGACGGTGGGGCGGGTCGGCGAGGCGTCGGCGCCGTCTACGGTGCGGAGGAGTGAGCTGAGCTCGCCGTTGAGGCTTGCGAGTGAAGAGCCGGAGCCGCCGAAGCGGCCGGCGCGGCCCTCGAGGGAGGCGGCGAGGGAGTCGAGCGAAGATGACGACGAGCCGCGCGACTTCAGGGTGTCGAGGCGGGAGCGGAAGGCGCGGACTTCCTGCAGCGCGTCGAAGTCCTTCCGCATCGCGTTCGTTATGCGCGTGGCGAGCGCGAACTGCTCGGCTAGCGCAGTGCGCGGGGTCTTCACGTTCGGGTCCATCTTCAGCGTGAGCGGGCGCGTGTAGCTCTTGCCGTTCACCGTCAGCTTCACCGTGTAGGTGCCGGGGAGCGCCCATGCACCCGTCGGGATGCGCGGGGTGTTCTTGTAGATCGCCGAGATGGGATAGGAGAAGGAGAGCGCGGCGGGTGGTGAGTAGTGCACGTCCCACACGAAGCGGTGCATCCCGGCCGACGTTGCGACCTTGGCGGTCGGGCGGATCCAGTAGTCGGGGACGTTGTCCTCGATCGGCGGGGGCGGCTCATCCGTGCTTGAGTAGCGGCGCACCAGCTTGCCATTGCCGTCGAGTATCTCGAGCACTACCGGACCGCTCACCTCCGAGCGGAGGTAGTAGTCGATGATCGCGCCGTCGGGCGGGTTCTCGCCCGCGGGCTCTTCCTGCGGCACCGGCGTGTCGGTGTAGTTGTTCCAGCGGACGCGGTAGGCGGTTGCCGGCTCGAAGAGGAAGGCGTCGGACGACGCGACCTGCGCGCTCAACTGCCTGAGTGGCGAGACGTCGTCGAGGATCCAGAAGGAGCGGCCGTGCGTGCCCACCACGAGGTCGTTCTCGTGGACGACGAGATCGCGGATCGAGGTGGCGGGCATGTTGAGGCGGAGTGACTGCCAGTGATCGCCATCGTCGAACGAAACCCATACCTGAGTCTCCGAGCCGGCGTAGAGAACTCCCTTCTTCTTCGGGTCCTCACGGACGACGTTGATGATGGCGCCGTCGGGGAGGCCGTTGGTGATGAGCTTCCACGTCTTGCCGCCGTCGTGCGTGCGGTAGATGTAGGGCTTCAGGTCATCGAGCCGGAAGGTGTTCACCGCCGCATACGCGGTACGTGTGTCGAAATGTGAGGCGTCCATGATCGACACCTTGCTCCACGGCCGGCTCGCGAGTGCCGGCGGCGTGACGTTCGACCACGACTTCCCGCCATCGCGCGTCACGTGGATGAGGCCATCGTCGGTTCCCACCCAGATGACGTTGGCATTGCGGTACGACGGTGCGATGGTGTAGATGACTCCCCTGTGCTTCCCGTCTTCCGGATCGAGCGGGGTGAAGACGCCGAGGTTGGCGGGGACATCGGACGACTTGCGCGTGAGATCCGGACTTATCCTGCTCCAGCTCGTACCACCGTTGGTGGTCTTCCAGAGTACGTTCGACGCGAAGTAGAGCGTGTGCGGGTCCACCGGAGAGAAGATCACCGGCTGGGTGCGCACCACGCGGAAATCATCGCCGCCACGCGTAGGCGATGGCGACACGTTCTGCGTCTGCCGCGTGCGCCGGTCGAAGCGAGTCACCTTCCCACCGTAGACGATGTTCGGGTCGAGCGGATCCGGGGCGACGTAGCCGTACTCCTCGACGCCGACGGGGTACCACTGCCGGTAGGTGATCTGGCCGTATGGCCCGCGGCTCTTGATGCATACGGAGCCGCTCTCCTGCTGCCCACCGCACACCCAGTAGGGGAAGCTGTTGTCCGTGGAGACGTGGTAGAGCTGCGCGGTGGGCTGGTTGTACCAGGAGCTCCACGTCTCTCCACCGTTCACCGTGATGATCGCTCCCTGATCGGCCGCCAGGATGATGATCTTCGGGTCTTTCGGGTTGATCCACGCCCGGTGGTAGTCGTCGCCGCCCGGCGCGCCGCGGAAGGCGCTGAAGCTCTTGCCGCCGTCGGTGGATTTCCACGTCATGATATTGGCCACGTAGAGCACGTTCGGATCGGTGGGATCCACGCGCACTTCGTTGAAGTCGCCGTCGCGCCCCCAGAGCCGCGCGTCGTCGTTCACGAGGGTCCAGCTCTCGCCCGAATCGGTCGAGCGATAGACACCGGCGCCTTTCCGAGCGCCGACCACCGCGAAGAGGATGTTCGGGTTGCTCGCCGAGATGCTGATCCCGATCCGGCCCAGCTCGTCGTCCGCACCAGGCAGTCCCGTCGTCAGCTTCTTCCACGTGGTGCCGCCGTCGGTGGACTTGTACAGCCCGTTCCTGTCGGAGAGCGTCCACGAGCTCCCCACCTCCCACGGTGCCTGCCGTGCGGCCCACATCACCGCGTACACCGTCTGCGGGTTGGACGGATCGATGGCGACGTCCACCGCGCCGGTGTTCTCGTCGGTGTAGAGCACCTTCTGGAAGCTCCGACCTCCATCCGTCGAGCGGTAGACACCTCGCTCCTCGTTGGGACCGTACGGGTGACCGAGCACCGCGACGAACAGTCGATCCGGGTTTCGGGGATCCACGTCGATAGCGGGGATCTGCTGCCCTTCGCGCAGCCCGAGATGCGTCCAGGTGGACCCGCCGTCGCTCGACCTGTACATCCCGTCGCCGGTGGAGAGGTCGGGACGCTGTAATCCCTCGCCGCTCCCCACGTAGATCACCTTCGGATTCGAGGGAGCAATGGCGATCGCACCGATGGAACCCGTCGGTTGGTCGTCGAAGATCGGTGTCCATACCCGCCCGTAGTCGGTGGTCTTCCAGACACCGCCGTTGTTCACGCCGATGTAGAAGACGTTCGGCTGATCGGGGATCCCGACCGCCGCCACTGTGCGACCTCCGCGGTGCGGCCCGATCATCCGCCACCGCAGCTCGGCGAAGAGCGTGGAGTCATACTGCTGGGCGCCGAGCGAGGCAGCCGGCAGAGCGGCCATGCACAGTACCAGCGCGCGTAGCAGAAAGGTCTTCCTGGTCACTTCCGAAGCTCCTCGTTATAGATCGTCGGGTTCAGGCGCATCCGGTGAAACTGCGCACGCGCAATTTCGATGGATGCGCCTGATGCCTGACCGCCCATCAGTACTTCCAGCTCGTCACATCCGCTCCCTTCGGCGCGGTCTTCGTCCAGTGCTCCGCCATGAGCGGGATGAAGCGACTGTGATAGGTGAGGCGCGAGAAGGCGTTCGCGTTCGCGTGATCGCCGCTCCAGCAATGCTCGTCGCGCGCGCCGTACTCCACGGTCGCATCTGCCGGCGGGTTCTTCGCCGACTTCAGGAAGTCCTCGGCCAGGTACACGGCGTTGTTCAGAAAGAAGTTGTCGGAGAGACCGACGTTGAGATGGATCTTCCCACGAAGCTTCGGTCCGAGCGTGGCCCAGTCGCGCTGCATGATGTGCACGAGATCATAGTTGTCGCGCCAGTAGTCGGCCACCTGATGGTCAATCTCGCCGGTCTCCTTGTTCCAGATGCGCTTCGGGTAGCCGTCGTCGCCGACCGGTGAAAATACCGCCTCCCAGATGTCCCACTGTCCGCCCGACCGCGACTTGGTTCCCAGCGCGAGCTCCTTGTGGTTCGACTGCTCGACGGTCGAGCGCGTCTGACCCAGGTAATCGCGCTCGCCGGGGCGTCGAGTCTCCCGCCACGAGCCGTTGGTATAGTAGGCGTTGCTGTCGGAGTAGACGTCGATGGTGGTGAACATCCTGAAGTCGATCGGATCGGGGCAGTTGGCGTAAGCACCGTTGTAATCGTCGGGGTACTTGACCTGCACGCCGAGAGCTTCCCAGCCACCGGTCGATCCGCCGTAGGTAGCTCGCGCCCACCCTTCGCCGATCCCGCGGAACTGCTTCTCGATGTACGGAATCAGCTCGTACATGATCGCGTCGCCGTAGGGACCGAGGTTCTCGGAGTTCACTGCGTACGAGTCATCGTAGTACGGGTTCGCGTGCTGGATGGTCACCATGATCACGCGCGGGAAATCGGGGCCAGTCCACTTCTTGTAGAAGTCGTAGCCGTACTGCTGCAGGATCCGCGGGTATCCGTACTTCTCGCACAGGTCACCCTCGTGCCCGTTCGGACAGTACCTGGCGATGCTGTCGGGCTGCGCCGTCGGAAGGTCGGCATCGGGCGGCGTCTCCCTCCAGCCGGACACCTCGCGCTCGAAGTGGCCCTGATAGACCGCGAGAGGATAGCGCGCATTGGGGTGCTCAGCCCACCCCTCGGGGAGGAGGACGATCGCGCCGAGATGCATCGGTCTCCCCCAGAACTTCGTGAGGCGCTCGCTCTGGATCCTCACGTGCTTCACGTACTTCGTGTCGTGCACTTCCGGAAGCGGAGGGATGACCTTGTCGAGAGCGATGCGGATCTCGCCCTCCTGCTGCGGATCGATGTGCACCTTCTTCGGTGTGCTGTAGAGATTTCCGGGAGCGCGGTTCCACTGCTGCCCCTCCCCGCGGTCCATCGGAAGCTTCACGACGTGGCCGTCGCCCCGGTGGAAGGTCTCGTACTCGTGCAGCAGCGCCTGCACCCAGTAGTCGCCCGGCGGCAGCAGAGCGAGTCGCCGCACCGGGTAGCCCGTCGCCGCACCGTCGATGACCGCTGTCTCGCCGGGCCGCAGCCCGTCAACGTCGATGCCGAAGACCTGCTGCGTCGCGTCGCCATCGGAGATCTGGAAGCGCGGCTCGCGCGTGCTGTCGGTGGATATGAGCACGAGCATGCGCCCATCCAGCGCCTCGCTTCCGCTATCGGGCGTGCTCACAACGAAGCGCAGCTTCGAGTGCTCGGTGCCGCCTGCCTCCCTGCACGCCGCGAGCGTGACAGCGAAAGTGGCGAGCGCGAGCAGCCGGAAGCTCGCGCCGCTCAACCGGCCGGAGTGTACGGGCATCTACCGCGACCTCGCGATGGTGTGGGGTGGAGAGATATGCGGTCTGTCAGCTCAGGCGGTGGTGCCGCGTGCCGCGAGGCTGTCGCACTCGCTCCAGACGCGGAGAAGGTTTCCGCCCCAGAGCTTCCTGATCTGCTCCGTCGTGTAGCCGCGCTTCACCAGCTCGGCGGTCACGTTCCGGGTCTCGCTGGCGTCGTTCCACCCGGTCACGCCGCCACCGCCATCGAAGTCGGAGCTGATCCCGACGTGATCGATGCCGATCAGCTTCACCGCGTGGTCGATGTGGTTGACGTACTCCTGTACCGTCGCCCTGGGCCACTTCTTCTCGATGCTCGCCATCTCGCTGTCGTAAATCGCGCGCTTGTCGGCGGGCATGTTGCGGAAGGCGCCACGCTCGGTGAGTCCGAGCTTCTTACGGAGCGAGTCGATGGCCGCGAGCTTCTCCGGCGCCGGCGCCTTCACGTAGCTGTCGAAGGCCACGATCTGAACCACCCCGCCGTTCTTCTTCACCGCCTCCAGCTGCTCGTCGTCCATGTTGCGGGGCACGTTCGCCAGCGCGCTCGTGCTCGAGTGCGAGGCGATCACCGGCGCCTTCGACAGTGCCGTCGCCTGCATCATGCACTCCTTCGAGACGTGCGACACATCCACCATCATCCCCACCCGGTTCATCTCCGCCACCACCTTCTTTCCGAATTCGCTCAGGCCGTGGTGCTCCGGGCCCTCCGGATCGGTGGAGGAGTCACAGATGTCGTTGTTGCGGGTGTGCGCGAGCGTCATGTAGCGCGCACCAAGATCGTAGTACTTCTTGATGAGACCGAGGTCCTTGCCGATCACGTAGCCGTTCTCGATTCCGATCGCGGCGACCAGCTTGCCGCCATCGTGGATCCGGCGCACATCGGCCGGTGCGTAGGCGATCTCGATCATCCCCGGATACATGCTGTCAGCCATCCTGTGGATGGCCTCGAACTTCTGCATCGCGGCGGCCTTCGCCTTCGCGTAGTTCTCCGGCGTGCGGGGCGTCTGGCCCACGAACACCGCGAAGAAGGCGACATCCAGGCCGCCGTCCTTCATCTTCGTGAGATTCACCTGACGCGGAGCGTCGAGCGGATCGACTTCCGCGGTGGCGAAGTTGCCCGGGATGTCGTCGTGCGTGTCGATGGTAATGACGCTGTCCTGGATCGCGCGCACCCGCTCCGTCATATCCTTGTCGGCGTCGGGCTGCGGCTGCGCCATGCACGCCGCGAGCGCGGCGGCCGGAAGGAGGGCGATGAGCCGACTTGCTTTCACGGTTTCACCCCTTCGTAGTTCGTGTTCATATGGTATGTGGACGTGGCGCTGGTCAGGTGCTCATGCCGCCGAACGGCTCCTCGAGTGATGGGCTTTGCGGGGTCAGTAGCTCCGCACCGCTCGGCGTGATGTGCATGTCGTCCTCGAGGCGGACGCCGAACTCGCCCGGGATATAGATCCCCGGCTCATCGCTGAAGGTCATCCCGCGCTCCATGGCGAGCGTGTTCCCCCTCACGAGGTACGGCCACTCGTGGCCGTCCATCCCGATCCCATGCCCGAGCCGATGCGAGAAGTAGGTGTAGTCGGGTCCGTAACCGGCATCCACGATCACCTTTCTTCCGGCCGCGTCCACCGACTGGCACTCGGCACCCGGCTTCGCGGCGGCCAACGCCGCCGACTGCGCGCGGTGCACGATGTCGAAGACCTGCTTCATCTTGTCGGCCGGCTTGCCGAGCACGAAGGTGCGGGTGATGTCCGACCGGTAGCCATCCGCCTCGCACCCGCCGTCTACCATGATGATCGTCCCCTCACGAATCGTCTGCGGTGTGCGCGAGCCGTGGGGGAGCGCGGAGTATTCGCCGACCTGGACGCTCGCACCCCCGTTGAAGCCGAGCCGACTGTGCGCCGTGGAGATCAGGTCTCGCACCGTCGCCTGCGTCATCCCCTCGTCGAGCGACTCGTACACCGCGCGGTAGGCTCGGAGAGTGGCCGCCGAGGCGAGGCGCATCAGCGCGATCTCGTGGTGATCCTTCACCATCCGGCAGCCAGCGGTGACCGGAGTGGCGCTAACGACCTTCAATGCCGGTGCCGCGTGCGCGATCCCGTCGGCGAACATGAACCGGAGCGTCTCCTCGGCTCCCAGTGTGCCGGAGGAGATGCCGCGGTCCTTGAGCCCCTTCGCCACGAGAGCGTACGGGCTCTCGTGCTCCTGCCAGGTGAGGATGTCGGCGCCCGTGCCGATCGGCCCGCTCTTCAACTGCTCCATGGCACGCGCCTCCTCGAAGTGCGGCGTGACCATGAAGGGCTTTCCCTTCGCCGGGAGCACCAGTGCGAGGAGTCGCTCGCTGATTCCCCACTGCAGCCCCGTGAAGTAGCGGAGCGATGTACCACCGGGAAGCACCACCGCGTCGATCTTGTTCCGCTGCATGAGCTCACGTGCTCGATCGAGTCGTGCGCGTCGCTCGTCAGTGGAGATCGGCGTCGCCTGATCGGCCATCGAAGTGAGCGCTGCGATTGGCTTGGGGAGATCGCCATCAGCGGTGGCGGCCTGCTCCGATTGGCCACCTGTCACGCCGCATGCGGTTGCCGCCACCGCAAGCGTTGACGTGCCGAGGAAGCTCCGACGGGAGAAAGTTGGGTTTTTCATGTGGCTCCGCCTTGGCAGTGGACATGCCAGCGCCGAGTTCGGGTTGGTGGGATGGTAGGCGTAGCGTGCAATGCGTTGCGATCACGCCCGTTAGCTGGATCCGCGCATCCGGCTCTGGCAGGCGCCGGCTCCACTGTTAATACGCGGAACGCATCCGCTATGATGTGCGGTTCGCATCCGGGAGGATGCGGAGGGGCGGACAAAAGAAAGCAGAGAGCAGACAGCAGAAAGCAGGAACGGCAAGGAAGCAGGAAGCAGGGAGCAGGAACTGCAAGGAAGCAGGAAGCAGGAAGCAGGAAGCAGGTACCGGCTCCTGGCGGTAAGGCCCTCTCCCCCGAGGTCGTTCACTGCTTCCTGCTTCCTGCTTCCTTCCTCCTCCCTCACCCCCTAGGCAGTTCACTGCTTTCTGCTGTCTGCTTTCTGCTTTCTTTCGCCCGCCCCCTCCCCCCTCACTCCGCCCGCAGGGCCACGTTCGGGTCCACGCGCGAGGCGCGGCGCGCGGGGATGAAGCTCGCGAGAGCGGCCACCGCCAGCATCATCAGGACCACACCGCCGTAGACCAGCGGATCGCGTGCAGACTCCTGGAAGAGGAGCGGTTCCACTCGGCTCGCTGCAGCGAAGGTGGCGATCCCGCCGATGAGGATTCCCAGTGCCGCGAGCAGGAGCCCCTGCCGCACTACGAGCCACACCACGTCGCCCTGCTGAGCGCCGAGCGCGATGCGCACACCCATCTCGTGCGAGCGCTGCACCACGTTGTAGGCTATTACGCCGTACAGACCGATCGTGGCCAGGACCAGCGCCAGCGTTCCGAACACCATGAACATGGTGGCACCGAGCGACCACGATCGCATCTCCCGCCCCACGACATCCGAAAAGGGAGTGACCGTGATGTACGATACGCCCGGCATGAGCTCCTGCAGCTCGCGCCGCACGGTCTCGACGTGGCTCTTCGGGTCGCCGCGGGTGCGCAGAAGGAGCCCCGTCTGTTCCGGGTGGTACTGGTCGGCCGATAGATAATAGAAGAGCCCCGGATCGTCGCTCAGCTGATTGTTCTTGATGTCCTCCGCGACGCCTACTACGTAGATGCACGGATCGGTGTCGTCGCCGATCTTGATGCACTTCCCCAGCGCGTCCTCGCCGGGCCAGAGCTTTTTCGCCATCGATGTGCTCACCACTACCGCCCCGGGCGCACCAGCCACATCTCCCGCCTCGATCCCCCTCCCCTGCACGATGCGTGTTCCCATAGTGGCGAAGTAATCGGGCGTCACCGAGTTGAGATTGAACTGTCCGAGCCGGCTCACCGAGTCTATGCCGGGGACGCTCAGGCCCATGCTCCATGTGCTCCAGAACGGGAGCGTGACGTTGAGGGCAGCGTGCTCCACGCCCGGGATCGCCTGCGCCCGCTCGAGCAGCCGCCGCCGAAGCGTGAGCGCCTGCACACTGTCGAGCTCCACTCCCCTCATCGCGAGATCCACCACGAGCACCGAGTCTGCGTCGTAGCCGAGTCGGACGTTCTTCACGTTGTTCAGGCTGCGCACGAAAAGGCCGGCGCCGACGAGCAGCACCACCGAGAGCGCGCCCTGCAGAAGGAGCAGCGCGACACGCGTGCGCGATCTGTGGATGACTCCCTCGCGCTGGCCAGCCTTGAGATCCACTGTGAGATCCGTCTTCCCCGCCTGGAATGCCGGCGCGAGGCCGGTGACGATTCCCGCCAGCAGCACCGCGATTCCGGCGAAGATGAGCGTGCGCGTATCGGTCATCACCGGCGACTCCGCGCCGGGAGGAAGGAACGCCGCACGGAGTGCCGATCCACCCCACTGGGCCAGGATGAGCCCCACGACCCCACCCAGAGCTGCGAGCAGCACGCTCTCGGTGAGGAGCTGCGACAGGAGTCGCTTCCGGCTCACGCCGAGCGCCACGCGCACCGCGATCTCCCTCTTGCGCCGCATAGCGCGCGCGAAGAGGAGGTTGGCAACGTTGGCGCAGGCGATCAGCAGGACCACGAGCGCCATCCCGCCCACCAGAGCGGCGACCTTGGCGGTACTGGTCTGGTTGGGGCCGCGCTCGCTCAGGATGGAAGCGATGAGCGCGTGGTCGTGCGCCCTATCAGCGCTGTTCGCCCTGTCCTGCCCATATTTGTCGTCTTCAGCGGCGTAGCTGCGCTTCAATGCCGAGGTGATATCCGCGTTTGCCGCCGCCAGACTCACCTCCGGCTTCCTCTGGGCGATCATTTTCGCCCAGGTCCAGTGGTAGGTGTCCCACCACGTCTCGCCCTTCAACCGGAGATCGACCCCCGCCGCGTACGACGCGATCGGGACGTAGGCGACCGGCGGCTGCTCTGGCCAGAGCCCCACGAACCCCCTCGGTGCCACTCCGATAACGGTGTAGACGGTGGGTCCGATCTGCAGCGTGGAGCCGAGCGCGTCGGAGCGGCCGCCGTATCGAGTCTGCCACATCGCGTAGCTCAGCACCGCCACCGGCGTCCCGTTGGGCGGGGTATCTTCTTGGGTACTGAAGTAGCGGCCGAGCGCCGGCGGAGCGTCGAAGAAGCCGAAGAAGCTCGCGCTAACGGCACCCACCTGCATCTCACGCGCTTCCGCGCCCACCCCGACAGCGAGCTCACGATTCGTGAACTCGGCCGTCCTGGAAAACGACTTGGACCACTTCGTGAGATCCACGTAGCGCGCGTACTGCACGCTGCTGTTCACGAACTTGTCGCCGCGGTGGCTAGTGGAGATGTAAACGCGATGGGTGAGCGCCGGCTCAGCGAGCATCGGTGGAGGCCGGAAGAGAAGGCGATCCACCACCGAGAAGATCGCGGCGTTCGCGCCTATTCCGAGCGCGAGCGTGAGCACCACCGCCGCCGCGAATCCGGGCCTCGCGCGCAGGCCGCGGAGAGCGTAGCGAAGATCGCGCGAGAGGACGTCCCACCACTGTGTGTGCGCCACGGTCGGTCTCCTGTGTGTTTGGTACGCCCTATCGCATTACAACAAAGACAGTTTCGGCGGCGGGACGGTTGCCGGCCGCATCAGGGCTCCGGCTGTCCGAGAACGGAGCGCCGCTCTAGTCGGCCGCTCCGGGACCGCCTGTTCGGGGCGACACGGTCGCCTGATGCTCGATCGTCCGCTCGATGCGACGATCAGGAACCAGCCACATCAGCGCAACGAACACGTAGAGCGCACCCGCGATCCAGGGCCTGATGAACGACACCGCGATCGCCAGAAGGTAGAACACCGGCGAGAGCTTCCCCTTGAGATCGCGCCCAACGGCCCGCGCCAGCATGGAGTCTTTCCCCTGTCTGGCAATGATGGCCCGCTGCAACACCAGATACGCTATGCCCGCCATCAACAGCACGAACCCGTACAACGCCAGAGGCGTGGAGGTGAAGTGGTTCTCCCCCATCCACGCCGTCGCGAACGGCACCAGCGACAGCCAGAAGAGGAGATGCAGGTTCGCCCACAGAATGCCGCCATCGACTCGCTCCGTGACGTGCAGCATGTGGTGATGGTTGCTCCAGTAGAATCCCAGATACACGAAGCTCAACACGTAGCTGAGGAATACCGGCAACAGCGGCCGCAACGCCTGGAGATCGGTTTCGTGCGGCACGCGCAGCTCCAGCACCATGATGGTGATGATGATGGCGAGCACGCCATCGCTGAAAGCTTCGACTCGTTGGGTGCCCATGTTCGTCTACCCGATGAACTCCACCAGCGCCGCGTTCACTTCGTCGGGCGCTTCCTCGGGGCTCGCGTGCCCCGCTCCCTCGATGAAAATCGCGCGCCCGTCAGGCGCCTCGCGAACCAGCCGCTCCGCATTTCGCGGCGACACCAGCCGGTCCTTGCATCCAAAAATGACCAGGAGCGGCATCGTCAACCGGCTTAGCTCGTCCGCGGTCAGCAGCCGCCAATCCACCTCGTGCAGCTGCGCCCAGAGCGTCTGCACGAAAGCGGGGTCGCGCGCCGGCGCGAAGTACTCGTCCACGTCGCGCGCGGTCGGCTTGCCGAGCGAACCGTACGCGCAGTGCAGCGCGAGCCCGAACGCCCACCGCCCCGCTATCCTGGGCAGCATCGCTCCCATCGCCGTTGGAAAGAGCTGCGCCAATCCAACCAGCCGCACCCGTCCGAACCCGACCGGATCCAGGAGTGCGAGCCGCTTCACGCGCTCCGGCTCCTGAAGCGCCACGTGCGCCGCGATCAGCCCACCGAGCGAAAGCCCCACCAATGTCGCCTTCTCGATCCCCAGCGCGTCGAGCACTTCGATCGTGTGCCGCGTGAGCGACTCGACACTATACTCCCTCTCCCCCAGCGGTTTGTCGCTCCCGCCCTGCCCCTTCAATTCCACCGCGACCACTCTCGCCCCCCGCTCCGCCAGCGCCCCTATGTTCTTCCTGAACGCGTACGCCGAGCACCCCCACCCCGGAAGCATTACCACCGCCTCCCCCTCCTCGCTCCCGCTCTCCACCACTCTCACCCTGATCCCTGAAGGAAGCCCGACATATCTCGCCGAGGTCGCCTCGATTCCCGCAGGGTAGATCTCGGTTTCGGGGAGGAAGCGTGGGGACATGGGGGGAGGAGAGAGCAGGATTCAGGAGGCAGATTCAGGGTTCAGGAACTGCAAGGGAACAGGAAACAGGAAACAGGTACCGGCTCGTGGGGAGAGAGCCCTCTACTCCGAGGCTGTTTCCTGTTTCCTTATATCTGTAGTACCTGAACCCTGAACCCTGTAGTTCTGAACCCTGCTCTCTACTCCTCACTCCACCTCCACCCCCCACCCCCCGTACCTCCCTATCACTCCCAGCCGGAAAGTCACGTCGGCGCGAATCGATTCGGCGGAGGCATCGGGGCTGAGGGGGAAGACGGGCCAGGAGTAGGGAGTGGAAGCGCTGAGCGTGGGTGCGCGACGGCCCGTGCCGGGTTGTTTCCACACGCCGTCGGAGTCGCGGTCGCCGAGGAAGCGCTCGAAGAGCTTGGACCAATTTTCGTTGCGCTTCAGCAGGCCGAGGCGGGCCATGAGCTCCAGCCAGTGGAGGGCCGCGGGGATGTCGCCGTCCACTGCATTCCGGTGCGGGAGCTGGTCGCCCAGCACTAGGTGCGGCTCGGCAACTATGTGCTCGCCCACCACGCTGGCCGCGGTCTGCCGCGGAAGTGGCTGGGATACAGCGGTGTAGAGCCGCTCCATGAAATCGTAGTGCTCGTTCCGGAAGTGCGGCATGTACGCGAGCATCTCGAGCAGGTAGAACGAGGGCGGCGCCGCCTCCGGCGCGAGCACGTGCTGATTCCCGGAACGTACGAACGGCTTCTCGGCGATCGGCGAGCGCAGGAATGCATCCACCCGCTCCGTGATGCGCCGCGCGGCACCGCGGAGCCGCGGATCGTGGCCGTAGCCCGCCTGCGCCAGCGCGGCTGCCGCGGCCTCGCGGAGGATCGCCCGCCCGTGCCGCACCAGCGCATGATCCATCCGGCCGCGCGGCGAGAGCTCGAAGAGGTAGGAAGGGTCCTCGTCCTCGGCCAGTAGCCGGAAGAGCACGCGCCTCGCCTGCAGGAGGGGCGGCGAATCGCGCTCCCAGCCGTACTCGAGGAGCCGCTGCACCGCGCTGATAGTACCCACCCCCTTGAAGCCCTCCGCCGACGAAGGGACTGTGAGCATCCCGCCGGGCCAGGTACCGTCGGTGCGCTGGAGAAGCGCCAGTAGCAATGCTGGCTCGAAGGTGTACGGCAGCGACGCAAGCGCGCCGGCTCCTTCGGTAGGGATCCTCGCTACCTCCGTAGCGGCGCGGAACTTGATCGGAGCAGCCGCGTGCTCGAGTAGCCACGAGAGCGGGAAGCGAATCGAATCCTGGGCGCTCGGAGCGGGGGCGGGAATGTAGAAGTCCGGCGTGATCGGAACGGTCACGGCACCCTCGCGAGATTCGTAGTAAGTCGTTGTAAACAACGCAGATGGCGCGGTGCTACGTTCGCCTGGATCGCGGCTTAACGATACTACATTGTTGAACGGCTCGCCAGAAGTCTGCACCCACGGCGGTCAAAGCGACCGATCGTGAGCGCTACAGCCCGGTGCTTGTGAAGGAGTTTGCCGACGATCATCTTGCCCCAAAGCACTTTACGGCGTGAACATGATCCAGAGTCTGCTGTCTCGACCTGTCCAGAAGGTTCCGGACCGCGTCCGCTTCAATGGACGCGTGCTCTTCCTAGCCGAAGACCCGGAAGTCGTGCGCCGACAGCTCGATGGGGAGGACATCCCCTTCGACCCGGAGGCGCCCTTAGGCTCTGCCGCGCACCCCGCCCTGCGCGACAACATCTCCACCGACGAGATCACGCCGGCCTATATCTGCTACTACTTCGACGAGACGCTCGGCGACTTTCCGTACCTCGGCCTCAAGTGCGGCGATGAGTTCCCGATCGTGCGCGGCGCCGTTCGGCGTGGAAACTTCGTGGCCAGCGTGTCGGGGAAGCGGCGCGGAAAAGGCTCTTCACGCGAGCAGTCGCCTTACGCCGAGATGATGGCCGGAATCCGGCTCGTCATCGCCGAGAACATCGAGCGCATCTATCGCGAGAACTGCCAGAACCTCGGACTCTTCACCTCCACCGACTTCGGCCTCATCGAGCGTGTGCGACGCGGTGAGGAGATCCCGCTCTCCGAGTTCACCGCCAACGAGGGCGGGATCTCGCGCGGGATCATCGAGTACGGTGGCCTCTTCAACTACAACGTCGCGCGGCTCCAGGGAAAGGTCGAAGTTCCCAGGATAGACACGCCGCCGCGCCCGATGACCATCGCCGAGAAGATCTTCGCGCGGCACTGGGTGGTGGACGCGGCGTCCGGGACGGTGGGCGTTCCCGCCGTAGAGCCGGGCGACCAGGGCTTCGTGATCACCGATATCCGCTTCAGCCACGAGTACGTCACGCCGATGTCGGCGATCTTCTTCGAGCAGCTCGTGGGTCCCGACGAGCCGGTGAACGATCCGTCGTCGGTCTTCTTCTTCCGCGACCACCTGACCTTTCTCGACCAGGTGATGCGCCCCGAGCACCGCGAGATGGGCCTGCTCGACGTGGCGAACCAGCTCGAGGCCAAACAGCGCACATTTGCCGCGGCGAAGGGGATCAAGCTCTACGGCCAGCTCGACAAGCGCCTCAACCTGCACGGTGCGCTCGCTGCCGCCGGCTCCGAGGCCATCTGCCACTCGAAGATCCTCGAGACGCACGCGCTCCCCGGTCAGATCATCATCGGGAGCGACTCGCACACGCCGCACGCCGGCGCCGTGGGGTGCGTGGCCTTCGGCGTGGGCACCACGGCGATCTTCAACTCGTGGATCACGAAGGACGTGCGAGTGGAAGTCCCGAAGTCGTTCAAGGTGGTGGTGCGCGGCGAGAAGCCGGCGAACATCACCGCCAAGGACTTCATGCTCGAGATCCTCCGCCACCCCTACATCAAGAACGGCGAGGCGATCGGTCAGATAATAGAGTACGCGGGCGAGGCGGTGCAGGCGCTCTCGGTGGACGAGCGCGCCACGATGACCAACATGGCGGCAGAAGTCGGCGCGTTCACGGGGATCATCGCGCCCGACGAGAAAACCGTGGAATACCTCATGGAGCAGCGCGGGATGTCGGAGAGCGAAGCGCGCGAGCTCTGCGCCGGCCTCTACTCCGACGAGGGCGCCGATTACGTAAAGGTGATCGAGATCGACGCCGCTTCCCTGCGCCCCATGATCGCGCTCCCCGGCGACCCGGGGAACGGGATGTACGTGGACGAGCTCCCGGGGGAAGTGGCTATCGACATCGCCTATGCCGGCTCGTGCACGGCAGGGAAGAAGGAGGACATGGACATGTACGCCCGCGTCTTCCGCGAGGCGCTGGACCGTGGCGAGAAGGTCGCCGACGGCGTGCGCTGCTTCATCCAGTGCGGTTCGCGCGAGGTGTTCGAGTACTGCCAGGAGCGCGGCTACGACCGCGTCTTCACGGATGTGGGCGCGACGTTCGTCGAGCCGTCGTGCGGTGCGTGCATCAACGCCGGACCCGGGGTCTCGCGAACGAAAGACGACGTGACAATCTCGGCTATCAACCGGAATTTCCCGGGCCGTTCGGGGCCCGGTCAGCTATATCTCGCCTCGCCCTACACGGTGGCCGCTTCCGCGATCGCCGGTCGGATAGTGGAGTGGAACGCGGAAGGCGAGGTGCGCGGCGCGGCACCAGAACTGGCCAATGTCTGATCGCGGCCGCGCGACGGCATTGCCAACGCACGTCCAATTCCATGCGCGGTGAGTTCGTCGATGTAGGCGGCACGCGGCTGTATTACTATGCCGCGGGTTCCCGTGGTGCGGGCGAGCCGATCGTGCTCATCCACGGCTTTCCGACGTCGTCGCACCTCTGGCGCGACGTGGTACCGCTCCTCCCGTCCGGGCGACGCGTGGTGGTTCTCGACCTCCTCGGCTACGGTCGCAGCGACCGGCCGACGGAGCACGATCTGAGCATCAAGGGCCACGCGGATCGCGTCATCGCGCTGCTCGACGCTCTGCGGATCCAGTACGCCGCCATCGTGGGGCACGACCTGGGTGGCGGCATCGCGCAGTACCTCGCGGTGCGCCACCCCACGCGCGTGGAACGGCTCTGCCTCATCGACTCGGTGGCCTTCGACGAGTGGCCCACGCGCCAGATCAAGATGGCCAAGGCCACGCTCCCGCTCACGCGGCACCTTCCCACTACATGGATCCTCTCCGCGCTCCGGTCGGAGATGGAGCGCGGCTACGCTCAGGAAGCGCGCGGCGCGCGCTCGATAGACATCTATATCCGCCCCTTCTGTTCGCCGGAGGGGCGTGATGTTCTGGTGGAGCACCTCGAGGCGCTCGAGCCGGAGGAGACCGTGGCGCTGGGCCCGAGGCTCGGCGAGATCATGGCACCCACCGCCGTCATCACCGGCGCGCACGATCCCTTTCTCGCCTCCAACGTCGCCCGCCAGCTTCACGAGGCGATCCCTCATTCCACCCTGGACGTCATCCCCGACGTCCGTCACTTCACGCCCGAAGAATCGCCCGATGCCATCAGCACCATCATGGAGCAGTGGCTGACGCGCGAACGCTAGGGCTGACAGCAAGGAGTTCGATGACAATCGATCGTGTGACCATCGCGGCCGGTGCGGCGCTCTTCGCCGCCACACTGGCCGCCGGCGGAGCGCGGGGCTCGCACGCCCTGGGCGCGAGCGCCGCGGACTCGTCGCGCTACGATGCGCACGCCCTCTTCGACCAGAGCTACCCGGTGGAACCGGGCACCGTCACGCGCTCGGCGGACGGCGCGCCGGGACCGCGCTACTGGCAGAACCGCGCGAGCTACCAGATAGCCGCACGACTCGAGGACGCAAAGCACGAGCTGACGGGGAAAGTCACGATCGCGTACGTCAACAACAGCCCCGACACCCTTCACTACCTCTGGCTCCAGCTCGATCAGAACCGCCACCGCGCCGACTCACGCAGCGCTCTCGCCGCACCACCCGATCAGGCGGAGCCGCACACCGACGGCTTCAGCATCGCGAGTGCGAGCACCACGCAGCACGGGAAGACGTCGCGCGCGAAGTACTCGGTGAGCGACACGCGTATGCGCATCGAGCTCCCCCGCCCGCTCGCGCCAGGTGGCGACAGCGTGTTGGTGAAGATGGACTACGCGTTCGAGGTGGGGACCGACAACGGCCGCGCAGGGCGCATGGACAGCAGGAACGGAACCGTCTACGACATCGCGCAATGGTACCCTCGCATGGCCGTGTACGATGACGTGCACGGCTGGAACACACTCCCCTTCATGGGGAACGGAGAGTTCTACCTCGACTACGGCGACTACGATTACACCGTGGATGTCCCAGCTTCGTTCATCGTCGTGGGCTCGGGCGTACTCAGGAATCCGGAGGACGTGCTCACACCTACGCAGCGGAAACGCCTCGCCGCGGCGAGGACGAGCGACACCACCATCTACATCCGCTCGCCGGATGAGGTGACGGATCCCGCCACGCGTCCCGCTGGAAAGACGCGCCTCACCTGGCACTTCACCATGAAAAACAGCCGCGACGTGGCGTGGGCCGCGTCGAAGGCGTTCGTGTGGGATGCCGCCGCGGCGCACACACCCAGCGGTCGCACCGTGCTCGCGATGTCCGCCTACCCCGTGGAGAGCGTGGGCCCCGATGCCTACACTCGCTCCACCGAGTACACGAAGGCCACCATCGAGTACTTCTCGCAGAAGCTCTTCGAGTACCCGTACGATGTGGCGATCAACGTGGGTGGCCCCGTGGGCGGGATGGAATACCCCGGCATCGACTTCTGCAGCTGGCGCTCGAAGGGGAAAGGTCTCTGGTCGGTCACCAACCACGAAGTGGGTCACAACTGGTTCCCCATGATCGTGGGAAGCAACGAGCGCCGCTACGCCTTCATGGACGAGGGCTTCAACACGTTCGTGGACATCTATTCCACGGATGACTTCAACGGCGGCGAGTTCGCGCCCAAACGCGATGGCGAGTACGCCCCGAAGGGCGGCAATCCCGCGCGGGAGATCGTCCCCTACCTCGTGAACCCGGCCTCGCAGCCGATCCTCACCCGCGCCGACGCGATCCCCGCGGAATACCTCCATCCGCTCGAGTACTACAAGGCCTCGCTCGGCCTCGTACTTCTCCGTGAACAGGTACTCGGTCCCGAGCGCTTCGACCGCGCCTTCCGCGAGTACGTGCATCGCTGGGCGTTCAAGCACCCGACCCCCGAGGACTTCTTCCGCACGATGGAGGACGCGACGGGCGAAGACCTCGGATGGTTCTGGAAGGGGTGGTTCGTTGAGAAGTGGACGCTCGACCAGGGCGTGGCCAGGGTGGCGTACGTGGATGATGACCCGTCGAAGGGCTCGCTGATCACCCTCGTGAACCTCGACCGCATGGCGATGCCTACCACGGTGCAGGTAAAGGAAGCCAACGGGCACGCGAGCACCGTGAAGCTCCCGGTCGAGATATGGGAGCAGGGTGGTACGTTCGTTCTGTCGTATCACTCCACATCCCGCATCGAATCCGTTACCGTGGATCCCGATGAGCGGCTACCCGACGTGAATCCCGGGAATAATCAGTGGACGGCGGGGAGGGCCGAGTAGGAGTAAGCATCATCTCGGCTATGGATGCTTGGTCTGCGGGGGAGAGGGCTACCCGCGGTTCACGCGGAGGTCGCGGAGGGGTAAAGAGAGGACGCGGAGGGGCTCCTCTACGATCTGGCCTCCGCGCTCCGTTCTGACATCACTGTAAGTGAGAGTCGGGTGAGTTTTGGGGGAACTGCTCCCTCGCCTCCGGTTCTGCCCGGGTGGGCAGGACTCGAAGTGCGGGAGCTGTTCCCCCATTCACACCGAGCTATCCCTATCGAGATCTCGGAAGAGGATTGGCGTGCTTGCCTTGCAGGGTTCTCTCCGCGTCCTCTCGCCTTACCCCTCCGCGTCCTCCGCGTGAACCGCGGGCTGCCCTCTCCCCGGCAGACCAAGCATACTAGCCGAGATGAACCACGACACGCACCCAGCCGAGACCCACCGATGAAAATCCCCATCCTCTCCTCCCGCACCGGCTGGCACACGGATCAGTTGGTGCGCGCCCTGAGGGAGAGGGGCCACGAGGGACTCACTCTTCAATACGAGTCGCTGGTCGCCCGACTCGGTACTCGCCAGGGGCTCGGCGCTGAGGGGGAGGAGTTGATGGAAGCGCCGGCGGTGCTCGCGCGGATCATACCGAACGGGTCGCTGGAGCAGATCATCTATCGAGTGGACGCGCTCCACTGGCTCGAGGACCAGGGAGTGATGGTGATGAACTCGCCCCGCTGCATCGAGCGCTCGGTGGACAAGTTCTACACGTCGGCGATTCTCCAGCGCGCCGGGCTCGATACGCCAGAAACCGTGGTGTGCGAGCGAACCGACGACGCCATGGACGCTTTCCGCGCCATGGGCGACGTGATCGTGAAGCCGCTCTTCGGCTCGATGGGGCTCGGAATGGTGCGCGTCAGCGATGAGGACAGCGCCTGGCGCGTCTTCCGCGCGCTGGAAGCCATAAGAGGCGTTTATTATCTTCAGCGCGCCGTCAGGCAGGGGACGGGAGGAGGGACGGGCACGGGCGAGGAGGGCGAGGGGCGCGATGTGCGCGCCTTCGTCATCGGCGACCGTGTGGTCGGCGCCATCGAGCGGAGCGCGCCGGGGTGGCGCACCAACGTCGCGCGCGGCGGGAGAGCGCGCGCGTTCGAGCTGCCGAGCGAATGGTGCGCCATGGCGCTGCGTGCCGCGCGCGCGGTGGGGGCCGAGTATGCCGGGGTGGACTTGCTGCCGGCGGACGATGGGACCGTCTACTTACTCGAGGTAAATGGTATCCCCGGATGGCGCGGTCTCCAGCAGGCAACATCCATCGACGTGGCCGCGGCGATAGTGGACCATCTCCTCGGCACACTCGCGGCGAGCGGTTGAGCGAGCGCTCTAGCGAGCGCCATCGCGACGATAGCGCGTCTGGCGCCGGCGCCGACGAGTTCCCCGACGAGAGCGAGGCGCGTGCGGCTCTCGACCGCTCTGGCGATATCGCCTCCGCCGCCCAGCTCGCGTGCCTCCTCGAGGTGAGCGCGCCGAAGCCCGGCAACGTCTCCCCCGGCAGACACTTCCACGACACCCGCTACGAGGACTTCCTCGCGAGCGCGGCGGCCATCGGCCCTGCCTTCGCGCGCGCGGGCGACGCCACGCTCGGCGTCACCATCCTGGAAGCCATCCACGCCACCGCCCGCTGGACGCGCGCCAACACCAACCTGGGTATCGTGCTTCTTCTCGCCCCTCTGGCGCACGCCGCGCACGGGGCTTGCCGCACGAAAATCTCGATCCGTGAAGAGCTCGCGCGCATCCTCCGCTCCGCGACCTTGCGCGACGCCGCCGACGTGTACGAGGCGATCCGCATCGCGAGCCCGGCGGGGCTGGGGAAGGTGGAGGATGAGGATGTGGCATCGACGCCGACCATCGCGCTGCGCGATGCGATGGCGCTGGCGGCCGAGCGGGATGGGATAGCGCGCGAGTACGCAACCGACTTCGCCACCACCTTCGAGACGGGCGCGCCGGCGCTGATGCGCGCCCGCCACGATGGACTCTCATGGGACGACGCCGTGGTCGAATGCTACCTCGCTCTTCTCGCCGCGGCACCCGACACGCACATCGCTCGGAAACTTGGGAGCGCCATAGCCGTTCATGTATCGGAGAGCGCTCGCGCCGCGCTCGAGGCCGGGGGTGTACGTACGGCCGCGGGACGCGACAGCATAGCGCTACTCGACCGACAGTTGCGCGATGAGCGCAACAGTCGCAATCCGGGAACTACGGCAGACCTCACGGCCGCGGCGATCTACGTCGTGCTGCTGGAGGAAAGACTCCAACCGAGCCACGATGGGAACCGCTGAGAACAGGGAACCGATGAGCATCGATCGCGAGTTCAGGGTGAGCGTCACGAAAGACTATCTGGTCTTTGCGTCGGCGCATTTCATCACCTTCGCGGGCCACCGATGCGAATCGTTGCATGGACACAACTACAGGGTCGGCATCACCATCGAAGGCCACCTCGACGAGCGGAGCTGGTACGTGCTCGACTTCTCCGAGGTGAAGAAGATGATGCGTCGCTACTGCGACGAGATAGACCACAAGGTGCTTCTCCCGCTGCACAACCCGAAGATCCAGGTGGAGGAGCGCGACGACTTCGTGCACGTCGCCTACCAGGGGAATCCGCGCTACGTCTTTCCACGCTCGGACTGCGCGCTGCTGCCGATCCCCAACACGACGGTCGAGATGCTTGCGCGCTACCTCGCGCATCTGGTCCGGCACGAGCTGGAGGAGCACGGACTCAAGAACCTTACGGGACTCGAGCTCGAGGTGGAGGAGAACTTCGGCCAGTCGGCCACCTACCGAGAGCTTTTGAAGTGATGGGAACGGAACGTCAGACAGATCGAGAGGCCAGGTAATGCTTTTTCTTTCCCCCTTGCTCGTGGCGACCGCCGCGGCATACATCGCGGCGGCGGCGCCCGCTCACGCGCAACCGATGCGAATGGCCGTGGACACCGCGGCCGACGCCGCAGCCGCGCGCTCCGTCAGCGATTCCACGAAGGGGTTCGACGGCGCACGGATGAGCATCACCGTGGACAGCGCCAACTCGCAGATCGTCGTGAGCACCGGCCCATTCCGCCTTCCGGCGAAGTCCGCCGGCATGAAGGGGATGGACATGCACGGGATGCACGGCATGGAAGGGATGGAGGGGATGGAGCACCACACGCTCTCGCACTTCATGCGCTTCGACTGGCCGGTTGACGGGTGGCTGCGCGGCTTCCGCGTGGACATGACCGACGCGTCGGGGAAGCCGCTTCCGGGGAAGCTCCTCCACCACCTCATCGGCGTGAACCTCGACCGCAGACAGCTCGTCTACCACGCGGTGGAGCGTCTCTTCGGCTGGGGCTCGGAGACCGATCCGGTGGAGCTCCCATCCGGTCTCGCGGTTCCTCTGAAGGAGGGCGAGCACCTCGGCATGTACGCGATGTTCGACAACGAGACGGGGAAGGATGTGGAAGCGTACCTCCGTCTCACGATCCCCTACGTCTCCACAGCCGACGGATCGCACCCCAAGGCGGTGCTCCCGCTCTACATAGATGTGAACAACGTCGTCGGCGGGACCACCACCTTCGACGTTCCACCCGGAAAGTCCAAGCACAGCTTCGAGTTCGAGGTCCCCACCAGCGTGCGCGTGCTGGCGGTGGGCGGTCACATGCACGACTACGGCGAGAGCGTGAGCCTGGAGGACGCCGAGACGGGGAAGGTGCTCGTGAAGCTCAAGGCCAAGCGCGACGGCAAGGGTCACGTGGAGGGCGTGGGCCGGTTCGTGTTCGGCTACAACACCGACGCGCTGCACCTCGTCGCCGGCCATCGTTACCGGGTGGTGGGCGAGTACGACAACCCCACCGATTCCACGCTCAAGGACGGCGGGATGGCGCACATCAATGGCGCCGTGGTGCCGGATGACGTGAGCAAGTGGCCCGTGCTCGACCCCAACGATCCGCAGGTGAAGAAGGACATCGCTTCGCTTCCGACGGGCGGTGTTCAGTCTTCAGCCAACGGCGAGGTGACGTCCGAGGTGAGCGCGCCGCACACCCACAAGATCGACCCTTGACCGGTTGAGCCGTGGTGCAGCGCGCTCCCCACGAGGGCCGCATCGGCGCCCGCGTCGGCGAGCCGCTCGAGGTCAGCGGCGTCTCTGATTCCGCCGCCGGCCACGAGCTCGATGTGCGGGAGCGCGCGGCGGATCTCGCGTACCAGGCGGAGGTCCGGGCCGGTGCCGGTCCCGACCCGGGCGAGGTCGAGGACTATGATCGTCGCGATCCCGCAGGCGGCGGCCAGCTCGGCGATGGCGAGCGGCGGGAGGGAGCGGAGCGCGGGGTCGGCCGCGCTAGGCTGACCGGCGCGGAGGTCCAGGGAGAATACGGCACGTGTGGGCGCGGGGGTCGCGGCGTCGGTATTCGGCGGGGCGTTAGGCTGACCGGGAGTATTAGGCTGACCGCCCGCGCCGGCGTCGGTCAGCCTAACGCGCCGGCCGGACCGTTCGGCTGCCGCCAACACCTCCAGCGCGGAGCGCGGATCGCTCGCCGCGGGGAGCGTCTCGAGACCCACGATCACCCGGGTCGCCCCGTCAGCCAGGAGCTCGCGCGCCTGACCGGCGCTCCCCACCCCACCATCCGTCCATACCGCGACGTCCGACCGCTCCGCCGCGACGGCCCGCCGGAGCTCGCGCTGAGCTGCTCGGCCGGTGATGGCATCGAGGTCGGCGAGGTAGAGCTCACGAAATCCCAGGCGGTCACGGAAGGCGCGTGCGATCGCCAACGCGTCGCCGGGCTTACCGGGCGTGAGCTGCGACGAAAGTGGCGCGTAACTGTCGCGGTGTCCGCCCCTCGCGTGCACCGCTTGGCCCCCGAGTATATCCAGTACCGGAATTATGCGCATCGGCGGTCGGCGGTATCCGGGCGCGGTCGAGTGATGCGAGTAGCCGTATGACTAGCGGGGTGACCGGCTGGGACGTGGGCGGCGTGAACACCAAGGTCGCGCGGGTGGAGGGCGGCGTGGTGCAGGCGCTCCGCTCCGTACCCTTCGAGATCCAGCGCGCGCCCGGCGAGCTCGGCGCCCTCATAGCGCGTCTGGCGCGCGAAGTGGGCTCCGCGCCCGATGATCACCATGCGGTGACAATGACCGCGGAGCTCTCGCAACACTTCCTCACCAAGCGTGAAGGGGTGGGTTTCGTCCTCGACGCCTTCGAGAGCGCGCTCCCGCGGAGCGACATCCAGGTGTATGGAACCGACAGCGCCTTCCACGAGGTATCCGACGCGCGCGCCCACCCTCTTCTCGTTGCCGCGTCCAACTGGACGGCGACTGCATCGCTGGTGGCCGATAAGTGGCCCGACGCTGTCCTCGTCGACATCGGTACGACCACGACGGACATCATCCCGGTCCGCGAAGGAATCGTCGTAGCCCGCGGCCGTACGGACCCCGACCGGCTCCGCACCGGCGAGCTCCTCTACCTCGGCGCGCTCCGCACGCCGGTGGAGGCCATAGTGCACGAGGTCCCGCTGGGCGGCTCGATGGCCAGCGTGTCCGCCGAGTCGTTCGCGCTGGTCGGGGACGTCTACCTCTGGCTCGGCGAGCTCGCGGAGAGCGACTACACCGTCCCGACCCCCGATGGCCGCTCCGCGACCCGAGCCGGTGCGCGCGATCGGCTGGCTCGGGTGGTCTGCGCCGACCGCGAGCTCCTCGACGACTCGGCGATAGATGCAATCGCGCGCCACGTGGCGCGGATGCAGGTCGAGCGGGTGGCGCGGTCGCTGGAGCGGGTGATCGCCCATCATCCTTCCATTTTACGAGTGGTGACGGCCGGACTCGGGAGCTTCATCGCCCGTGGGGCGGCCGCGCTGGTGCGGCCGGCCCCGCTCGAGGTGGCGGCGCTCGGCCCTCGCTTCACCCCCGCCGCCGCCGTGGCGCTCCTCCTCGAGGCACAACTCAATCGGTTCGCTCGAACTGTCATCCCCGCGAAAACGGGGACCCACGTTCGCCGACCCTACGTGGGTCCCCGTTTTCGCGGGGATGACGGAGGGGAGAGCGCGGACGATAGCCTGGAACGTCGCGCGAGGCGCGAATCCGTCACGCACGATGCAAGACCTGACCCCGCCTCCCCCGCCTCCCCCACTTCGCCTGTCCGCACAGTCGTCAAAGTCGGCGGGGCGCTGCTCGGCCGCCAGGGTGCGCTCGATACAATAGTAGAAGTCCTGGGTCGAGTGGCCGAACGCGGCGACCCGGTACTCGTTGTCCCGGGCGGCGGGCCGTTTGCGGACGTGGTGCGGAGAATCGATAACGAGATCGCCCTTTCGCCCGACGCCTCCCACTGGATGGCTATCCTCGCCATGAACCAGTACGCAGAGCTGCTGACCTCGCTCGTCCCGCGAACGCGGCTGGTCGAAACTACGGAGGAGATCCGGACAGCCACCGAATCCGGATACCTTCCGGTGCTCGCCCCTTACCGCTGGCTGCGCTCCGCCGACTCGCTCCGCCATTCATGGGACATCACTTCCGACAGCATTGCGGCTTGGGTGGCCGGCGAGCTCGCCGCCGTGCGGCTGGTCCTGGTCAAGGCTGCGAAGGCGGATCGGCCCGAGTTGGTGGACCCCTACTTCGAGCGCGTGCTCCCATCGGGGCTGGAGCTGGTAATCACCGACGCCGAGGGGTGTGGCGCGGGACTCGGCCTCTAGCGTCTCACCCAGCTCCGCCACACAGCCGCCCCCGCTGCGCCGAGGCAGTTCGCGCCGATGTCGTAGGGGGATACGTAGCCCTGCGCGAACTCGAATCCGACGCCGCCGGCACACACCGCGATCGCCGACTTCCACGCGCCCACTTTCAGGTCGGTGCCCAGATTTGTGATCGCCCACGCGGCGAGGGCATGAACCGCCTTGTCGGGAAATGCGGACTCGGTCCTGAATCCGTCGTCGTATCCACCAGGATCGCTGTCCAGATGAAAGGCACGCACGGCCACGACTCCGGCACCGACACCACCGTAGAAAAGCCACTTTCGAGAACTCGTGCGAGCACGCGGCGAAATGGCCACCGGGCGTGGTCCGGCCGAATCCCCTTCATCGCCGGAGGCCGTACCGACCGGAGGCGCCGACGGAGCAAGCACGACGCCCGCAGAATCAGCGGCGCGCGCGCCGAGCGCGGGGGCCAATCCTCCCCGCGGCGCGATAGAGCTCGCATCGTCGTCATCGGCTTCCAGCGCCTCCAGCGCGCGCAGGCGAGCTTCCAGGCGGATCCGCTCCGCTCGCGTGTTCTCTATGGCGCTGTCGATGGCAGCGAGCTCTCGTTCGCCTTCGCGTGTCTCGGCCTTGAGATGATCGAGCTCGAGGGAGAGCTCATGCTCGGCCCCGGCCGTCTCGGATATCTCGTGCTTTAGATCGCGGTTTCCGCGCTGCAGTTCGTACATGCGCGCCAGCTTGGCACGTCTCCCGAGAGCGGCAGTGGCGGGTACGGTGGTCGCGCTCGAAGTGGAGTCCGCTCTCACGGAGGCCGTCGCCGCTTCTGGCAATGTGATCGATCCCATCACCGAACGTTGCTGTGCGGAGAGCGATCCAGTGGCAAGAATGGCAACGGCAAATTCGAGTAGAACATGGATGCGATACGACATCGGGCCGTTCCGGTTGGGGTGCGTTGTTCGTTGTTCCAGACTCACGTCCGGAGTATCGGCCAGCTGTCGTACGACTTGAGCACTCGCTACCCGGGAACCGCGGTACCCACCATCACGCGAATGAGCTCCTCACCGGCCGCTATCACTCCGAACAGGACCTTGCGATTCGTCTCGACCTCGCGCGCCACCTCCGCGGCGAGTTGCTGGAGCTCGTCGTGGAGGCTCTGGATCGAGGCGCAGCTCGACGGTGGAGCGGCTAACAGATTCGCTTCGTGAAGATCGCTCCACCTGGGCGCGATGCCCGGAGGCGCTCCCAGCTTCTCCACCACGAGCTGGCGGTAGCGCCGTGCCTCGCTCAGCGTGAGAAGTAGACGGCGCATGACGAAGATGTTCGCGTCGATGGAGTCGACATCGCTCTTCGCTATCGCGGTACGCTGGAGCTGGAGGGTATCGAGCAGGCGACGCAGATTGTGCATCTCGGTTCCGAGTGCGATCGCCAGCTCGAGCTTCGATCGGGGCATCGCATCGCTCGCCGGGTCTCCATGGTACCCCGTCGCTCGGCCGTTCTCTTCGCGCACCCAGGCGGCGCCGTGCTGGCTGCCATCGTGCACCGTACTGATCTCACGCATCTTCTCCTCTAGCTATGGCCGGCCGCACAGCTGCGGCCCGCAGTTGTTGGTACAGTGCTCCTCCAATGCCGTATTGTCACCGGGCTGGCAGCTCTCCCGCGCAACGTTCGTCGAGCATCGCCATGAACATCTCCTTTCCCGTTCCGTCATTGCGAGGGAACGGCGGGACTTCCCGCATGCGGCAGTCGTGGCCACCTGCTCCCGCAGCTTTGGCGAAGCTCACTATCATGCTCGCGCCGGCATCACCTCGGCGCGCAGCTTCCCCAGCGCCTTGCTGCGGATCTGCGAGATGCGCGATTCGCTGAGTCCGAGAGTAGCGGCGATCTCGTGGAGCTTCAGCTCCTCGTAGTAATAGAGCGCTATGACTGTCCGCTGCTGATAAGTGAGGTTGCGCAGCGCGTCACGGACCAGGGCCACCTCCTGCTCGCGCGTGAGCTGCTCCTCTATCGCGGGTTCCTCCGAAGGCTGGATGTACGCCGGCGCATCCTCTTCGTCGACGCTCGCCGCCGTGTCGAGCGAGACGGCGCCGCCAGCGACTGTATCGATTTCCCAGTGGCGGAGCGTTTCGAGGTCTATCCCGAGGCGGGCCGCGGTTTCGCGATCCTTCGGGGAGCGGCCGAGCATCCGCGAGAGCTCGTCGCGCGTTCGCGTGAGCTCGCGATGTTTCCGGCGTACGGAGCGTGGGACCTCGTCGCGACGGCGCAGCTCGTCCAGTATCGCGCCGCGGATGCGCGGGATCGCGAAAGTACTGAACGCATGACCGAGCCCGGGATCGAAGTTGTCGATGGCGGCGAGCAGCCCGAGGGTGCCGACACTCACCAACTCGTCGAACTCGATGTCCGAAGGTATCGATATCGCGACCTGCCTAATGCTGTGATAGACGAGCCCGAGATGCTGTACGACGAGCCGGTCGCGAGCGGCGAGATCGCCATCGAGAAGAGAGTACCACATCTCTCGCGTGTCCAGTATCGCTGTCATGTCTTTTTTCAGGCCTCTAGTGCGAGCGGTACCATGAATGGCGCCGCGGATGGATTTGCGGTGTTGGCGTCTGGCGCGGGGACCATTCAGCCGAGCACTTCGTGCACTGCCGGCCTGTGGCCCGCCATGGCAGGATTCACCCGGCCGATGAACCGATGGAGCATCGTGCCCCCGGTCGTGTGGGAATCGCTGCGAGTCCGGCGCGAGGGAAAGGCAACGGCCAGGCCACTCTGGGTGCGATGCCAAACGCGCCCTCCGGAACGATGCCGGAGGGCGCGTTGCATTGTGGCGAACCCATTGCGGAATCTCTGCTTACATTACGCGTCCGTGGTCACTCGGCGCGCCGTTCCGTGGTCTCGATACCCTCGCGCGATCGTGCGTCATACCGCTCGCACCCGGCAGTTGCTTCCTAGGACAGGCGATATTTTCCGGGGTACGACCGGCGCGATGTCGGTTCCCGCCACGCGACTTCATCGCCGCCGAGCGATGGTTCCTCCTCCTGCCCGGCGGTTGGCGGCGCATTGAGCTTGCTGCGCAGCGTACGCACACTGATTCCGAGTAGCCTGGCGGCGCGCGTGCGATTGTCGCCCGTCGCTTCCAACGCGCGCTCGATCAGCTTGGCTTCGGCTTCCGCGAGGTCGAAGGAGGAGAGCGCGAGCACCGGACCGGATGGTGCCTGCTGGCTCGCGGGGTCATCGGCCTGCGCCGCGCGTGAGCGGAGGAACTCGAACGATTTCGGCTCGAGGACGTGGTCGCCGCTCAGGATGACCGCGCGCTCCACTGCATGTTGAAGCTCACGGACGTTCCCGCGCCACGACTCACGCACGAGCATGTCCAGCGCTTCGCAGGTGATGCCGTGGAATTCGCGCCCGTTCTCCTCCGCGGTTCGCTGCGCGAAACGGTGCACCAGGATCGGGATGTCCAATGGCCGCTCGCGCAGCGGCGGAACCTCGATAGGGATGACGTTCAACCTGTAGTAGAGATCTTCGCGGAAGTGCCCCGCAGCCGCCTCGGCGGCGAGATCGCGGTTGGTGGTGGCTATCACTCGTACATCCACCTTGAGCGGCAGCATGCCACCCACGCGCTCGAATTCCTGCTCCTGCAGAACGCGCAGCAGCTTCGCCTGGAGGTCGAGCCGCATCTCCGAGATCTCATCGAGGAGCAACGTGCCTCCGTGCGCTCGCTCGAAGGCGCCTTCCACCCGCTTCACGGCACCCGTAAACGCACCCTTCTCGTGACCGAAGAGAGCACTCTCTATGAGGCCCTCAGGGAGCGCCGCGCAGTTGAGTTTGATGAACGGCTTCGAGTGTCGCTCGCTGAGCTCGTGGATCGTGCGGGCGAACAGCTCCTTCCCCGTTCCGGATTCGCCGTGTATAAGCACCGTCGCTCGCGTAGGCGCGGCCGACGCGACCATCTGGAGCGCTCGCCGGATGGCGGGGCTCTCTCCGAGGAGTTGCCGGCCGCTACGCACCTCCGCCAGCTCCATGCGCATGCGCTCGTTCTCGCGCCGCAGCCGAACGAGCTCGAGCGCCTGATCTACCGCATTCTGGATCTGTGGGAGCTGCACCGGCTTCGAGACATAGTCCACGGCGCCGTTCTTTATCGCCGAGACGGCATGCTCGATCGTCCCGTAGCCGGTGAGAATGATGATCGGAATATCGTACCCATCCTGCCGCATGAGCTCCAGTAAGTCCAGCCCGCTCAACCCCGGCATGCAGAAGTCGGAGATCACGAGATCGGCAGGCGCTCGCGCGAGCACCTGTAGCGCCTCGATGACGCTCCTCGCATAAAGCACCTCGTGACCAAGGTGCTCCAGGGTGCGCTGGAGCGCGGTTCCCGGCAGCGATTCGTCGTCGACTAGGAGAATTCTTGCCATTTATAGAGTTGAGATGGAGGACCGGTCGCGGTCCACGGAGCCGTTCGCCGAGCTGGTCAGGCGGCCGCAGCAACGATGCTCAAGATCTCCTCGCCATGACCGATACTTGACGAGAACATGCGCGTCTGGAGATTCCAGCGGGCGGTTCATTCGAGAGACGACTCACCCGGCACCAGCACCTTCGCCGAACGCCGCATCGAGGCAGGTGCCGCACCATCAAGACGTTTGCGAGACTATTGAGCAACATGCATTTCCCGGATGGCTAACTGTTTGGCGGGAATCGCATTGAAGAGCGGCGTCGACTCGCTCGAGCTCGGCCTACGGCCGGCGCGCTCGATGCGGTGACGGCCGTCCAGGCCGCCTTCTTGCGCTACGCCGGCGATGCCCCGTCGCCCCTGGCGCCATGACGATCGAAATTCAGCATTGATGCATTACTCCCGCACGCTACGACAGTCTCGCCGCTGGCGGACGATACTCGATACCAGCCAGAAGATCACGTAATGAAGATCAACCAACAAGCTCCGCTTCACTCGCTTCCCGCCGTACAGGGGCCCCCCGTTCGCAGCCCCCGTCCCGACACGGCCAGTGAAGCAGCGGTCGGAGCTACCGCGCCTACTGCTCGAGCGGCGACCGGGACGGCTGCGTCGCAGGGCGGCGGAACAGATCGGGTGAAGGTCCCGGAAGGAGGGCCCCCACGCGCCGCACAGCTCGAGGATGAGAACCCCGAGTCGGCGACACCGGAGGAGAAGCCATCGGTCGCCGAGATCCGTCAGCGGATTCGCGACGGCGCCTACGATACCGACGCCGTCCTCGACTCCATCGCGCGTCGCATCCTCGACCGCGGCGACATCTAGTCTCGCCGCGCCCCGCGCGGTCTCGCCGCTCTTCACGTTCCGTTCGGACAGGTAAAGTTTCGGGCCGCCCGACCGATACTCCCAGGCAGAGAGCGCGCCGCGTCCGCGGTGTGCCGCGACACTCGCCAGGAGATGGAGGGAGGATGCGGAAGCCAGCAGGAGTCATGACGAGAGGCGCTGGTACATGATCCTCCTCATGCTGGGCAGCATCGCCGCCGGCGTGGCGATAGGTGTGTTCATCTCGCGGCATCTCGCCAACGACCTCGAGCGGGTGCACGACCGTGCCGAGCATCTACACACAAGAGCGATCGCCACCACCGCATCCTCCTTCGACCGCACGCTCGGGACGCTGCGCGAGGTGACCGGGGAGACCGACCTGGTGATTTACGCTGTGCGGGCGGGACGTCCGCGCGATCGAGGCGACTCGGCGAAGTTCGCGGCCGACTGGAGACAGCTCGTCCCCAGCCCGACCTCGTCCTCTCCCGAGGAGCCGATGTCCTTCAGCGACGAAGCGGACGAGCGAACCCTGAGCCAGTTCTGATGCCCAAACGAGACAGGAACTTCACGGTATCAAGTGCGGATTGGCCGCTACCAAAGCGGCGGGACAGTTTCACTCAGGCCGCTCCCCCTGGCGGTGCATCACGCGGCCCGGCGCGACTCGAGCTGATCGAGTATCCCGCTGTGCCCGAGCCGAGCGCCCTGACGGAGGAGGAGTATCGCCGCGTCGGCGAGCTGCTCTACCGGCAGAGCCGGATAGTATTGCGCCGGGGGAAGGAGCAGCTGGTGCGCTTCCGGCTCGCCAGGTCGCTGCGCCGGCTCGGGCACGACAGCTTCACCGCATATCTCGACCATGTGGAAGCCGATGCGAGCGGAGCAGAGCTCGCGATGATGGTGGACCTGCTGACCACCAACAAGACCAGCTTCTTCCGTGAGGCAGCGCACTTCGAGTATCTGTCGAAGGAGGTGATCCCCGAGCTCGTGGCGAGTGGTGAGCCGATTCGGATCTGGAGCGCGGGTTGCTCCACC
The DNA here is from genome assembly GCA_035688075.1 of Gemmatimonadaceae bacterium. Lineage (GTDB taxonomy): Bacteria > Gemmatimonadota > Gemmatimonadetes > Gemmatimonadales > Gemmatimonadaceae > JADGGM01. Next base: position 4,253 of record DASSNL010000261.1, on the reverse strand, counting down.
GGCGAGGAGCCGTTTGCCCTGGCTATGCTGCTGCACGCCGCTCTCCCGCGCGCCGAGGACCACGACGTACGCGTCCTGGCGACCGACATATCCGCGCGCGCGCTGGCCAGGGCGCGCGAGGCGCTTTACTCCGGGATCACCGTCCGGGAGATTCCTCCGGGGTTCGCGCGTAGCTACCTCGTTCCCGTGAGCGACGATGGGGGCGTGACCTACCGCGTTCGCGACGACGTTCGCCGGCTCGTGCACTTCGCCCGGCTCAACCTGATGGCTGCCTGGCCCATGCGGCGGCGCTTCCAGGTGATCTTGTGCCGCAACGTGATGATCTACTTCGACCGCGAGACGCAGGAGCGCCTCGTGCAGCGGTTCTGGGATTCTCTGGTCCCGGGAGGTCATCTCTTCGTCGGCCACTCCGAGGTACTCGCTCCGCTCGATCACCGGTTCCGCTATGTTCGTCCGGCCGTTTACGTCAAGTGAGCCGCCGGCGGGGCACGCCGCGATCGGGACAACCCGCCACGATCCAGGCCCCGGGGCCGGAACCAGTTCACGACCAGCGCTGCCGCAACATGCCTCACCGAAAGAATCCCAGCCCCGCACGCACCGGCGAGAATCCCGGCGTCGCTTCCAACGCTCTCGCATCTGCACGCGACGACTCCGAGCTGCACCGACTCCTGGTGGAGAGCGTACAGGATTGCGCCATCTATGCGCTCGATATGGCGGGTAATATCGTGTCGTGGAACGCCGGTGCGGAGCGAATCACCGGGCTCACGGCCACGGAATCGCTGGGTCGCCCGTTCTCGATCCTCTTCACTGAAGGAGACGTTCGCGCCGGCGAGCCCGCGCGCGAGCTCGAGATCGCGATGCGAGATGACGCGTATGAAGGAGAGGGTTGGCGGCTCCGAAAGGATGACACCCGCTTCTGGGCGCACGTCGTGGTGCGCCCGCTACGAGACGATCGCGGGGAGACGATCGGATTTGCCAGCGTCACGCGCGATCTCACGATCCCGCGCACGCTGACGGAACGCGCGCGGCAGCTCGAGGCGGAGTCCGCGGCGCATCGGGCGGCCATCGAGTCCGAAGTGCGCGAGAGCGTGAGCATCCTGCACGCTATCGTGGAGAATTCGCCCATCGCCATCGTCGTACTGGACAACGACCTGCGCATCACTCGCTGGAATCCATCGGCCGAGCAGATGTTCGGCTGGAGCGCCGACGAGATGCTCGGTCAGCCGTACGCCGTCGTCATACCCGAGGAGACGGTGAAGGAATACCTCTGGCTTCGCGATGAGCTCCGCCGCGGCAAGGTCCTGGCGGGCTACGAGACGCAGCGCCGGAGGAGCGACGGCTCGCTGTTGGATGTGGTCCTGTCGGCGGCCGTGCTGCGCGATCCGAATGGTCCTGGCAGGGGCTTCGTGGTGCTCATGACGGACGTCACCGAGCGGCGCAAGCTCGAGATGCAGTTCCGCCATGCCGTCAAGCTGGGAGCGGTCGGTCAGCTCGCCGGGGGAGTGGCACACGATTTCAACAACCTCCTGACGGTGATCACGAGTTACAGCGGCCTCCTCCTCGCGCAGCTCGAGCAAGGCGATCCCATGCGCGGTGACGTCGAGCAGATCGGAGGCGCCGCGAAGCGGGCAGCGACGGTCACGCGCCAGCTCCTCGCGTTCAGCCGGCAGCAGATGGTGCGGCCGCAATTGTTGACCCTCAACGAGATCGTGACGGGTCTCGAGAGTCTCCTCCGACGGCTGGTGCGGGAAAACATCGAGATCGTCACCTCGCTCGATCCCGACCTGGGGCTGGTCGAAGCCGATCCGGGCCAGATGGAACAGGTAATCGCCAACCTGGTCGTCAACGCGCGCGACGCGATGCCGGAAGGCGGCACTCTCATGATCCAGACGGCCAACGCCGTCTTCGACGGTGCGTACATCTCTCGACACCGGGGCGTCACCATGACTCCGGGGCAGTACGCGCTCCTCGTCGTCTCCGATACCGGTACAGGGATGACGCCCGAAGTGCAGGCGCGCGTGTTCGAACCTTTCTACACGACCAAGGCGCCTGGTGAGGGGACCGGTCTCGGCCTCGCCACGGTGTACGGGATAGTCAAGCAGAGCGGCGGATTCGTCTGGCTGTACGGCGAGCCAGGCCGGGGCACCACGTTCAAGGTCTACCTTCCGTTCGCGAAGGAGGCGACGGAGCCGCTGGCCCGCGGGAAAGACCACGCGAGGGATCCGGGCGGGAGCGAGACCATTCTGGTGGTCGAGGATGACGCGGCGTTGCGGGCCGCCGCCTGCCGCGCCATCCAGGCGTTCGGCTATCACGTGCTCGCGGCATCGAATGGTCGCGAAGCACTCGAGATCTGCGAGCAGCACGATGGAAGGATTCATCTCATCGTGACCGACGTGGTGATGCCGGAGATGAGCGGAGGCGATCTCGCTCGGCAGGTCGCCGAGCATCGCCCCGGCATCAAGGTGCTGCTCATGTCAGGGTACACGCGCGACGCGACCGTACGCCAGGGTATCGTTCGCGATGGCAGGCCCTTTCTCGACAAACCGTTCACACCCGATGGCCTCGTGGAGAGGATCCGCGAAGTTCTGGATAGCGACATGAAGGGCGCTTCCGGCTGACGCAATCCGCAGCCGAACGAACCAGCCGATGTGCTGGGCGTGTCGCGACATCCACTGGAATGATGCGGCGGCGCTGCACCTGACCGGGGAACGTCCGGCGCGGCAGGGGTGGTTCGGCTGGTCAGGAATGTTTCGATGGCTACATCGAAACGTTTCAGCCCATCCGAGGCAGTGCTTCAAGCGGGCGCGACCATTGATCTTGGCACTCGGCCCCGGTGCAACGAAACGTGCCAGCACGGCGGCGTGGCACGGCACGGCCCCGCCCGGTATGCGCGTTGCTCTCCCCTTCGGCCGTCCAGGGCACTGACTTCGGGCGCTGGCCTCCGCGATGGCGCGGTGATCCACCTTCACAGGGGTCGACGATGACTCGCTCGCGTTCCACCATATTCTCTCGCGTGACTTCGGTTGCGGTCGCGGCGCTGCTGGTGATGTTCAGCGTCAGCTGCTCTTCCGATTTACTTCCCACCGGCCCGTCGAGCCAGGCGAGCCAGCCGCAGCAGGTAGATCCGCTCCTGGGCCTCCCGCTCGAGGGGATACTCGACGGGCTGGGCGGCGCCACCGGCTCGCTCGGGCAGATCCTCACCTGTAAGCCGCAGCCGTACGCGTACGACAGCAAGGTGATCGGGCCGTGGGGCGGCATGCTCCGCGTGGGCAAGCACACCTTCTACGTCCCGCCCGGCGCGCTCGACAGCTACGAGCGCATCACCGCCGAGGCGCCCCAGGGGACTTCGATATCCGTGCGCTTCAAGCCCGAGGGGCTGAAGTTCGACCGGCGTCACGAGCCCGTGCTCACGCTCGACTACAGCGATTGCGGTCTCGTGCGGACTCTGCTTCCGAAGCGGATCGCGTACACCGACGAGCGTCTCAGCATTCTGAGCATCCTGCAGTCACTCGACAACATCTTCACACAGCGAGTGAGCGCGCGGATCGAGCACTTCTCGCGGTACGCGATAGCGTTCTAGGACTCGCCGGATGTCCACCCTGCGCCCGCGCAATAATCCTTCCTCCTTTTACCCGCGAGGATCGTCCGTACGGCTGGTTCGGAGCCCGGCAACACCGACCCGCCGTGCGGGCGACCTCCTCGCTCTCGCGCGCGAACGTGAGCGCGCTGGTTTCATCGATCGCGCCATCGAATCGTACGAGGCAGCAATAGAGTACGCGGACGAAAGTGGCGAGAGCTCCGTGCTCGCCGAAGCGCTGCGAAGACTTGGAGTGGTCCAGCACCATCGCGACGACCAGGTTTCCGCGCGCGCCCTGGCCGAGCGCAGCTACGAAGTCGCGATGGCCGCGGGTCACGACATCCTCGCGGCCGAAGCACTGAACCTGATCGCGGCCGTGGAGTTCGAGGGCGGCGCGATCCCCGCCGCGCGACAGATCTACCAGCGGGCACTCGCACTTGCGGGTACCAACCTGGAGATCCGTGGGCGCATCGAGCAGAACCTCGGCGTGCTCGCGAACGTACAGGGCGATCTCGCCGAGGCCCTCCAGCACTATCAGCGCTCCCTCGACGCCTGCCGCAGTCTGGGCGACGAGCGCGGGTGCGCCATCGCATACCACAACCTCGGCATGATCAGCGCCGACCAGCGACTCTGGGACGACGCCGATCGCTACTTCACCGCCAGCGCCGAGATCGCG
>DASSNL010000257.1:0-13273 GCA_035688075.1 Gemmatimonadaceae bacterium | reverse complement strand
ATACAGCCGGCCAAGGCCGGCTGTATCAATTCACGGTTTCAGACCTGACCCCACCGCCGCAGCACGAAGGAGCGCGTACGCTTTGTGCTGACGTTGCCCCACGGCAGAGGCGGCGCTAACGTATCGCGCCGCGGCGCGAGTGCGAGAGCGTCCAGCGCTGGCTCCCGATACTACGCGGCCCTCCACATCATCATCGCCCTGAGAGCCCACGGTGCCTCGAAGCCCCGCCGCCGACCCGATCACCGAGCCCGCGTTCACCCCGGGCGCGACCGCCGCCACGCCCGCCCCCACGCGCGGACCCGCCCTTCTCGTGACAGTGGCGACGTTGGTCAACATTGCCGTTGCGGTCATCCCACGACACTTCCCCTACGGCGATACCACCAACCAACTGGCGCGCTACACGCTGATGGACCGCTTCTGGTTCGGTCCTCGGCCGCCCGACGTCGTCGTGCACCTGGTACCGAGCGCGTACATAGGGGTGGACCTCGTGGGCGTGGCGCTCGTCCACCTCTTCGGTGCACTCGCGGCCGGGCGCATCCTGGCCGCCGTGGCGCTCGCGCTCCTCCCGTTCGGGCTCTACCGTCTCATCTCCGTGACAGCGCCCGCGCGCCGCGCCTGGGCGCTGGCGGGGGTGGTGCTCGGCCTCAACTGGTTCCTCCTCCAGGGGATGCTGAACTACGCGATCGGCGTCGGCGCGGCGCTCCTCTGGCTCGCCTGGTGGTGGCCGCGCCGCGGAAGCACTTCGTGGGGAGTGCGCGCGCTCCTCACGCTCGGCGCGTTCGTGCTCTACCTCGTGCACCTCGTCGCCGCGCCGATAGTGCTGGTGGTGATCTGGATCGACTGGTTCCTCCCGGTGGCGCGCGCGGTGCGAGACCCGGCGGAGCGGAGGCGGGCGTTCCTCCGGCCGGAGCTCGTCACCATCCTCGTCGTCACCGTGGTGCTGGGCGCTCTCTGGATCTGGATCCAGGCGGTAGCCAGCAGCGGGAGCGAACCGATGGCGTGGCCGTCGGCGGCGAAGAAGGTGCTCGAGACGGGCGCCCCCTTCTTCTCGTTCTCGCTCGTGCAGGCGGCGGTGATGGCGGGCGCGTACGGCGTGACGCTCCTCGCCTTCCTCTACTCGGTGCGGCGCGAGCTGCGGCTCGACACCTTCACCGCGTCGGCCGTCGCCTTCTTCGTACTCTTCCTGATCTTCCCGGAGAACATGACCGGTGGCGGCGGCGTGGACATCCGCTGGCTCCTCCCCGCCTACATCCTCCCCTTCGCCATGACGGGCGGCGCCGGCGCGCGCGAGCCGGGTCGCGTACTCCGGAAGGTGGTGCTGGCGGGAGCACTGGCCAACGCGATCCTGGTGTTGGCTTACGCGAGAGCGATGGACCCCAAGCTCGACGAGTACGACCAGTTGATCGCCCGCATCCCGGCCGAGACGCGTGTCCTCCCCCTCATCGCCAACCACCTCACGCACCCGAGGGTGGACCCGTACCAGCAATACGCCTTCTGGCACATCATCCGGAATCGCGGCCAGGTGCCGGGGCTCTGGTCGTACTCGCACAGGGGGAGCAGCGCTAGCGACCACGAGCCGAAGCTGGTGTACTTCCGGCACTTCGATGTGCTCGTGCACCCCTACCTCCCCGCGGCACGGTGGGGGACGACGGATTTCTCGCCGCTCGACTGGGGGAGGATCGCGCGCGACTACGACTACATCATCCAGGCGGGCGACGATGAGCGCGCGGGATCGATTCTGAGAGCGCACGCCACGGAGAGGGCGCGCGTGGGCGTGATGACGCTCTACGAGGTGGGGGCGCCGTAGCGTCTCAGCTTCGTGGCCTGCAGCAGCACGCCGTACACGAAGCGCGGGTTGTTGATGAGGTAGCGCTTCCAGAGTCGCCGCGGCTCGGAGCCGAGCCGGAATAGCCACTCGAGACCGTTGCGCTGCATCCAGCGCGGCGCCTGCTTCTTCACGCCAGCGTGGAAGTCGAACGCAGCACCCACGCCTATCAGCGCCGCTGCGTCGAGCCGCCCCACGTGCTCGCGCATCCAGCGCTCCTGCTTCGGCGTGCTGAGCCCCACCCAGACGATGTCCGCGCCGCTCTCGTTTATCATCCGCACCACCTCGGCGTCTTCCTCCTCGGTGAGCGGACGGAAGGGCGGCGAGTAGCTCCCCACGACGTTCAACAGCGGGAAGCGCTGCTGGAGGCGCGTGGTGAGGAGAGCGGGCACGTCGCCCGCTCCCCCGTACAGAAAGTGTCTGTAGCCGCGCGACTCCGAGCGCTCACAGAGCGCGAGCATGAGGTCCGGGCCGTACACGCGCTCCACGTGCTCGTACCCGTGCATGCGCGAGAGCCAGACGAGCGGCATCCCGTCGGGCGTCACGAGCCCCGCGGAGTTATGGATGTCGCGCAGCGCGGGATCGGCCTGGCTCTCCATGATCCCGTGCACGCCGCTCACGCACACGTAACGCCGGTCGCCCCTGGAGATCCATCCTTCGATGGTCTCCAGGGCCTGCGCCATGTTGATGGCGCTCACACCGACGCCCAGCACGTTCACCCGCGGGCGACTCCGATCTACCAGCAATGCACCCGCGGTCATGCGGCTATCAGGCCGGAACGGCTTCCTGCTGCGAGGTGGAACGTGGAGCCGAAACGGAGGCCGGCCGGGTGTACGACGACTGCGCGGCGGACTTCTCCTTCTCCGCGGTGAGCACCTGCTGCTCGATCCACGAGTAGGTGCGCGCGAGCCCATCCTCCAGGGAAATCTGCGGCTCCCACCCGAGCACCTCGCGCAGGCGGGTGTTGTCGGAGTTGCGACCGCGCACGCCCTGCGGACCGGGGACGTGCCTCTTCTCGATGGTGACTCCCGCGGCGGCAGCCACGATGTCGGCGAGCTGGTTGATCGTCACCAGCCGGTCCTGACCGAGGTTGAGCGGCTCGGCGTAGTCGGACTGCATGAGCCGGTAGATCCCCTCGAGGCAGTCGTCGATGTAGCAGAAGGAACGCGTCTGCTCGCCATCGCCCCAGATCTCGATGGTGTCTTCGCCCTTCAGCTTCGCGAGCGCGATCTTGCGGCACATCGCCGCCGGTGCCTTCTCGCGACCGCCGGTCCAGGTGCCGAGCGGGCCGAAGATGTTGTGGAAGCGCACGGTGCGCGTGGCGATCCCGTACTCCTCACGGTAGTGCATGCACATCCGCTCGGTGATGAGCTTCTCCCACCCGTAGGCATCCTGCGGCATGGCGGGATACGCATCGTCTTCCTTGAGCGGTACCACGTTGGTGTCGGTCTGCTTGTACTCGGGGTAGATGCACGCCGAAGACGTGTACAGGTAACGGCTCACCCCATTCACGCGCGCCGCGTCGAGCGTGTGCGTGCTGATGAGGATGTTGTTGTGCAGGATCTCCGCGTGGTGCGAGGAGATGAAGCCCATCCCGCCCATGTCGGCGGCCAGCGCGTAGACGTGGTCGACGTTCCGCGTGGCCTCGAGGCAGTTCGACCACCTGCGCAGGTCGAGGAGCTGGAACTCATCCGCGGCGCTGGCGGCGTACTCCGGCATCTTGATGTCCACGCCGCGCACCCAGTAGCCACGATCCTTGAGGTACGACACGAGGTGGTGCCCGATGAAACCACCCGCTCCGGTGACCAGCACCCGTTTCTGTTCCGACGACTTCGGCATATCAGACTCCTCTGGTTATTTAGACTCGACGTACGAATCCGGATCGTAGCGGTAGTACCGGTAGGCAGGGTCGTACTGCGCGTCACGATCGAAATTGATGTCGTTGAGAACGGTACCGATCACGTTCACCTGGATGTTCTCGAGCTGCTCCATGGCGAAAGTCAGCGCACCTGACGCGGTGACCCCGGAGCGCGCGACCAGCACCACGCCGCCCACGGCCGACCCGAAGAGCATCGCGTCCGATACTGCGTTGAGCGGCGGAGTATCGAGGATCACGAGATCGTACGAGTCTTCCAGCCGCTGCAGGAGCTCACTCACCCCGCTCTCCGTGAGCACCAACGCGGGATTCTCCAAGAGCCGGCCCGCAGCCAGGAAGTGCACCGACGTGCCTCCCTGGAAGCGCAGCCGGTTGACTGCCTGCTCCACGGCGATCTCCCCGTGCAGCACCTCGGCGAGGCCGGGCGAACGGCTCGTCTTGAGTGCGCCGTGGATGCGGCCGCGGCGCATGTCCGCATCCATGAGAAGCACGCGGCTCCCGCGCTGCGCCATGGCGACGGCGAGGTTGATCGCCACGGTGGTCTTCCCCTCGCCCGGCACGGGGCTCGTCACCGCCAGCGCCTTGAGCCGCTGCCCCTGCTGCAGGAAGGCGACGTTCACCGCAAGCCGGTTGAACGACTCCATCAGCGCGGGCGCTTCGAGCCACGCGCGCACCCCCGGGTCCTCGGATCCGGCGAGACTCGGCGTGGGTGAGCTGCCGTTGCCGTTGCCGCGGAGCTGCGGCGGGATCCTCACCGATCGGCGCGACGCCCAGTTGGGCAGGATGCTCGACTGCCTCGGGTCTATCCTCGGGATGAGACCGAGGACGGGCACCTGGGTGGTGCTCTGAATGTCCATGCGCGAGTGGATGTTCTTGTCGGCTGCCTCGCGCGCGAACGCCGCCGCCAATCCTATAGCCAGCCCCGCCGCCGCGGCGAGGATGAGGTTGAGGAGCGGCTTGGGACGCGACGGCTTGCGCGGGATGGACGCGTTGTCCACCACGTGCACCGACGGATCCACCGAGGCGGCCGCGATCTCCGCTTCCTTGAGCCGCGTCTGCAGCATGGTGTAGAGATCGCCGAGCACCTTGGGCTGCCGCTCGAGCCGCCCTAGCTCCACCTCCTTCCGCGGGATGGAGCTCATCCTCGACTGCGACTGCGCGATCGACTGATCCAGCGCCGCCACCTGGTCGGTCAACCCCCTGTAGTAGGTGTTGACCATGCTGTTGATCTGCCCCTCGAGATTGCGGATCCGTGTATCGAGCGCGATGACCTCAGGGTCGGCGGGCGTGCGCTTGGTGAGGAGGGTGGCGCGCTGCCCTTCCGCATCGTTGAGTGCCTGCAGGAGCCCCGATGCCGCCTGGTTGGCGAGCAGCGTAGGGAAGGCGACGAGGTAGCGGTAGCGCGAAGCGCGCGACGAATCGCTCGGGACGGGCGCCTGCACGTTCTTGATGAGCGACTCGAGCGCGGCACGCTCCGCGTCGACCTGGTTGCGCTGCGCGCGCAGCTCGGCGAGACGCTGCACGTCGGTGGACGCTTCGTCCTGCAGACTGATCGCGGAGTTCGCCTCGCGGAAGCGGCGCAGCGAGTCCTCCTGCGCGGCGAGCGTGGTACCGAGCTGCTTCAACTGCTCGCGAAGGAACTCCACCGTGTTCTCGTTCCCCTGCCGCCCCTGCGAATGGCGCCGCGACAGGTAGAGCGCGGTGAGCATGTTGGGGACACCGCTCGCGAGCTCGGGGTCGGGGCTCTCGTACGAGACCACCGCGATGTTCGCGAGCTGCACGGGGCGCGAGACGGAGATCGTGCTCTGCGCGTTGTCGGCGGCCAGATCGCTCGGGAGGATGTCGAAGGTGTAGTGGTCGTGGCCGTCGCCCGCCGGGGCGAAGACGAAGCGCATCCCGCCGAGCGCTATGGTGTCGCCCACGGCGACCGTGGCGAGGGTCTTGTCTTCCTCCCGATCGGTTAGCCTGTAGCGGCCATCACTCTGGCGGTCGAGCGCGTAGGCGCCCGCGGTGGCGAACATCCCCTTCACGCTATTCGCGAGCTTCCCCACGAATCCCGGCGGCGGCGCGGCAGGGGCGGTAATCTCGGTGCGCACCGGCTCCACGTACGGGAAGACCTCGCTGCGCGACACGCCGCGGGGCGAAGCCAGCTGCAGCTCGAGCCCGAGCGAGTCCACGACGGCGCGCGCGAGCGTCTTGCTGCTCAGCACCTGGATCTCGGTGCTGATCTCGGTGCCCTTGAGACTGTTGAGCAGGTCGAGCGCCTGCACGTTGGAGGGCTGCTCGTCTATTCTGAGCGAGGCGCTCGCCGAGTAGATCGGCGTGAGCTGCAAGCTGAGGATGGCGCCGAAAAGCATCGTGAGCGCCACGCATCCGAGGATGATCCAGCGCCGGCGGCGAACTATCCCCAGAACCCCCGGCGCCGGCTGATGTCGGTCATGGATGCGCGGGGCGTTCCAGCTGGCGAGTCGGGTACCGGGTCCCTCCACTCGGGTGGAAAGAGGAACAATGTCGGCCATGGGGGCTCGCTAGCGGACGGTGATTGCGACTATCGTGGCCACGGCAGAGACGATGCTGCCGGCCAGATAACCGTTGCGTGAGAGCCAGCTCTTGAACGGCACGTTGAGCTGGTCGCCCGAGCGGAGGTGAGTGTCGGCGAGTCGCGTTCCGCCACCCAGGTCGCCGGCGATGGTTTTGCCGTCGCGAATGAGCTCCACCTTTTTGGAGTTACCGTCTGCGGTGACGCCGCCGGCGAGCGCGATCGCGTCGCCCACGGTCATCGTGCCGCTAACGTGGTAGAGACTGGGCGTCTTCACCGCGCCGGTCACCTGGATGCGACGAAGCACGGCGACCTGGATGGAAGGGTTTCTGAGATACTTGGTGTAGCCGTCGGTGATGCGCGCTCTGATCGCCGATGGCGTGGCGCCGCTCAGATCGAGCGTTCCGAGCTTGGGGAGCACCACCTTCCCATTGGGATCGATTTCCAGCGTGTCGGAGAGATCCGGCTCCTGCCAGATATTCACCACTATCAGATCGCCCGGCCGCACGGCCTCCTCGGTGAGCTGTGCTCCAGACTGCACGGAGGGCGTGGCACCGGAGGCGCATGCGCTAGCCAGCGACAGAGAGAAGAGTGCAATGAGCGACACCAACGACCGCATCGAAAACCTCATGTGCGTGAGCCGGCGCTCTTCCCGATGGTTGACAGGAAAATCCAAGCCATCCCTCTCAGGGAGCGCGGCTGTTTCCCGCCGGCCGACCCATGTATGGAGCGTAGGTGGGAGTGAACGAAATTCCGCTTCGACTGTGGGCGCTGGCGAATGCAGATCATATACCACGTGCCGACCCCTGATTACGCGGTGAGCCGCCACATGCGTAGAGCATCCGCCTCATGACACTTGTTGCTTGCGTGCATCACGGGAGCCTTCCACCCATTTCGCTACTGCCTCGGCAACATGGCGGGCCGCGTCTCCTGATCCGTAGGCGGTGCGCCGCCAACCCGCGCGTCGCGACGCAGCGCGTGCACGCACGAGTCCGGGAAGCTCCTCTCTGGCGCGCGCGGGCGGGAGGAGGGTGTTGGCTCCGAGCTCCACGGTCTCGCACCACTCGGTCTCGTCGCGCACGGTGACGCACGGGGTGCCGAGCCAGTACGCCTCGCGCTGGACCCCACCCGAGTCGGTGACCACCGCCATCGCATCGCGCACCGCGGCCACCGCGTCCAGGTAGCCGAGCGGCGGGAGGAGGTGGACGTTCTCGCCGATGGCGCTCCGCACCGGTTCCTTCTCGAGCGCGGCGCGCGTGCGCGGGTGGACGGCGAAGACCACCGGCACGTCGAGAGCGGAGAGGCCGGCCAGCACGCCGCGCAGCCGGTCGTCGTCTCCGGTGAGCTCGGCGCGGTGCAGCGTGGCGAAGATGTACGGCACCTCCGGGTCGGCCGGCCATCCGGAGCTCTCCCTCACCGACTCGGCGCGTCCCGCGTTGCGGAGGAGAACGTCGTACGCCACGTCCCCCGTCTGCACGATGGTGCCGGGTACGCGGCGCCTGTGCAGCTCGGCCGTGGCGAGCGCCGACGGAGTGCAGAGGAGCCCCGCCAGCTCGTCCACCAGGCGGCGGTTGATGTCTTCCGCCATCAGGACGTCGGCGGCGCGGAGCCCCGCCTCCACGTGCACCACTGGGATGCGCATCTTGGCCGCGGCGAGCGCGCAGCCGAGGGTACTGTTCGTGTCGCCTATGACCACCACGAGCGCGGGGAGCTCGCGCTCGAATACCTCGGCGGCGCGCGTGACCGTGGCTGCGGTCTGCTCGGCGTGCGACGCGGAGCCCACGTTGAGGAAGTAGTCGGGGCGGCGCACGCCGAGCGCGTCGTAGAGCCCCGCGTTCAGCTCGTAATCGTAGTGCTGGCCGGTGTCCACGGTGAGCACGCGCCACCGCTCGCCCAGTGCATCTATGAGGAGCGATGCCTTGATGACCTGCGGGCGCGTGCCGTAGCAGAGGGCCAGGAGTGAGCCGGGTGCCGGCGACGAAGAAATCATGATATCGAGGTGTGCGGAATCGGTCGCCGTTGGTGAATCAGCTCGCGATGGCGGTTCGCGTGATGGGGATGCTGTACGAGGACGCGCTCGCTTCCGCGTGCTTCCCCGCCACCTCCGGTTCTATGGAGAGCGCGGGCGCGAGCATGGCGGTGAAGATGGGCATCGCCTCGGGGACCTCGTTCTCGCCCGCGGCCCAGTGCACGCCCTTCTCATCGAGCGCGAAGACTCCCACGCCCACTCGCTTCGACCACCTCACCACGTGCTGCAGGTCGGTCACCACTAGGGTGGCACTGCGGACGAGCGTGTAGAGCGCGGCCTGCCCCGTGTACAGCTCGTACTCGGCGTTTCCATCGCGCATCGTGGCGTGCAGCAGCCTGTCGAACTCCGCCACGTTGTCGGGCGCCACGAGGACGCGCACCGGGAGGAGCTGCGACGCTCTGCACACCGCCGGGACGAGCCGGTTCCAGTTCTCCGGGATCGTCTCGCTGCGGCGCCGCTGGTCGAGCGCCACCAGAAGGAAGGAGCCGTTGCTCGGCGTATCGATCGCCGCTTTCTGGCCCACCGATCCTTTGTTGAGCCGCTCGATCGCCTTGAGCGCGAGCCCCGCGGTGAAGAACGCGGTCTCGAGCAGGATCAGCGCGTCGAGCGAGACGGACTGGTGGCGGATGTAATAGAGGTCGTACTCGAGATTCTCGTGGATCGCGGCGTGGCGATCGGGCGAGATCTGCCACGGGCCGGTGATCCCCGGCTTCGCCTCGAGGCGGAGCCGCTGGTGCGCGGTGTAGCCGTCTACAATGAAAGGCATCTCGGGGCGCGGACCCACCAGGCTCATCTCGCCCTTGAGCACGTTGATGAGCTGCGGCAGCTCGTCGAAGCCGAGCGTGCGGAGGATGCGCCCCGAGCGGGTGATGCGCGGATCGGCGTCGCCCTCGGGTGAGAGCGCGTACGGATTCGTATCGCACCACATGCTGCGGAACTTGAAGAGGCGGAAGCGGCGCCCCTTCTTCCCCACGCGCTCCTGCGAGAAGAGCACCGGGCCGGGCGACTCGAGCGGGATCACGATCGCGGCCGCGATCCAGATGGGGGCAGTGATCACCATGAGACCGAGCGCCACCACGAAATCGAAGACACGCTTCGCCGCGAAGTAGAGGCGCCGCGAATGGCGCGCGGAGAAGCCCGGACGGAGCACGGGGATGGCGCTCAGATCCTCGACGTACACGTCGTCCACGCGCTGGTCGTCGAGGTGCGGCACGATTCCCACGCGCAGCTCGTGCGTGCGCGCATACTGGAGGATCTCGAGGCGGCGCTCCGGCGATATCGTGCACGAGATCAGGAGCTCGTCGGCCGCGCACTCGCGCACGATGCGCTCCCACTGCGACCCGCGTCCCAGCACGGGTGCGGAGAAGGGCTGCGCGGTAGTCTGCGAGACGCGGCAGGCGATGAGCCGCCCGATAGGTGCGCCATCGTCGAGGAATCCCACTACCATCGCACCGAGCTGCGGCGACTCGACGATCTTCTTCATCAGCATCCGCCCCGTTCCGCCGCAGCCATAGATGAGCACCCGGGTTCCCGCGTGCCCCGCGAGCTGGAAACGCTGAACGATGGCCGCCACGATCCGGCGCAGCACCACCACGGATACGGTGGAGAGCACGATCGCGCCCATCACTATGAGGCGCGAGTACTTGGTCTGTCCGTGCAGGAAGATGGCGGCGAGGAAGAGCGCCGAAGCGAGGAGCATCCCTTTGAGCGCGGTGTGCAGCTCCCAGAGATTGAGCACGCTCCCGCGGCGCTCGTAGAGCCCCAGCTGCCAGAAGACCACGACGGTGACGAGCGCGAAGAAGATCCCGCCCTCGAGATATTTCGTGATCGGCTCCACCGAAGCACGCTGGAAGGCGGCGGGGATCGTCATCTCGCGAATCAGGAAGGCGACGAAGAACCCCAGGAGGACGCCGCTCGCATCCACCAGAGCGCGTGTGAGGCCGGAGAGGACCCTCTTCACTACGGTAGGCCTCTCTTCGGCGCGCGCTCGCAACTCGGCCGGCATTGCTACCTCCGCGCTCTGGGACTGCCGGGGAGCGCCAGGACGGCGGGTTCGCGCGCCGGCTGGGAGAGCAGCCAGCGGCCGGAAGGTGGGATTTGGGGAGCGGCGGGAGCTGCGGAAGTTCGAGGCATTCGATTTTGTTCGTGAATCGGTGACGGGCAACGACACCCGTGGTCCGGATCCGCTGACCAGCACTGCCCGACGCGATACTGCTGGCGGCATCGGAGCGAGGCAGCTGGCCGTGTAGCGGAGCGCCGTCCGCGCGCCCGGAGCGCAAGAATGGTGCTATATCCGGATGCGCGTCGACGTGTCGACCCGAGGCCGTAACCCGTTCTCTTTTAGTAACTTGTCCCATGCCGAGCTGCTGTTGGCGAGGGGTGAGCGACGGCGGCTGTGGTGTTGCAGAGCCAACACAATTGTCGCGTGCTTTCAGCGTAAATCGCGTAAACGCATCGGTGTGCCACCCCTTGCGACCAACGATAGATTGCGGCGTGCTACGGCTGCTTCCATCCATTACTGCCCACGCCCCGTGAGCGGCGAGCGCTCGATCACCCGGCGCCGCTTCCTGGCGTCGGTCGGTGTGCTGGGTACCGCGTCGGTGGCGGCGGGGATAGACGGCTTCGCCATCGAGCCGGAGCGCGTGGAGGTGACGGCGAACGAGCTCCGCTCACCCGAGAGCGCGCGCGACGCAGCAGCGGGAGCGGGGGCGGTTCTCGCTTCCTCGGTGAACGGCCCCGCGTCGCTATCGTTCGTGCAGCTCTCCGATCTCCACCTGCAGCGGGTGGCGGAGCACGAGGAGCGCGTCGCCGCAGCGGTGAAGGAGCTCGACCCCGACTTCCTGGTCATCACCGGCGACTCCATAGACAACCGCCACCACCTCCACCTGCTGGACGGCTTCCTCGCGCTGCTCGACCACGACCTTCCCAAGTACGCGATCATGGGGAACTGGGAGCATGCATGCAGGGTGAATCGCGACCGGTTGCGCGAGGTGTACGAGTCGCACGGCTGCCGGCTCCTGGTGAACGAGAGCGCCGTTCACGACCACGGTGGCCGGGAGCTGCTGATCACCGGGCTGGATGACCTGCTCGAGGGGAGGTCGAAAGTGGCCGACGCGCTGCGCGACGTGGAGCCGCGAGCCGATCATATCATCCTGGCGCACTGCCCCGTGCAGCGCGATGTGCTGCTGAAAGTCAGGCCGCCGTCGGGGAACCGATTCACGGGGATCAGAGCCGAGGATGCGGCGGAGCTATCGCGCTTCTCCCCCAGCTGCGTACTCTCGGGGCACACTCACGGTGGTCAGGTGAACCTCTTCGGTTTCGCACCCTGGCGTCCGAGGGGTAGCGGGCCGTACGTGAACGGATGGTACCGCGACGTCCAGCCAGCGCTCTACGTGTCACGCGGAATCGGCACCGTTACGCTCCCCATCCGGCTGGGCTCGGCGCCTGAAGTCGCCTCCTTCCGCTGGCTCCTCGCTTAGTTAGCGACGGTAACGACCGGGTCAGGTCTTTAATTTCGAGCGGGCTGGGCGAATGCCCAGCCCGCTCGAAATTAAAGACCTGACCCCGTCGTCCCGTTAACCCACTCAATTCGACCTTAACGCATTCCGGGGTGCCTCGAAGGGGCGTCCGGGAGGGGTCCGCACGACGTGAGTCCGGAAAGGCCAGTGCCGGCTGACCACGCTGACTGACCGCTCAGCCAGCCACGAGGCGGGGGGTCTTGCTGCTCTATTTTGAACATCCGTAGGAACCTACAGTAAAGGCGATCGCATTCGGCGATGCATTTTGTAACACCACCTGCACGACCCGCGGCCTAAAGGGTTGGTCGCGGCCGACAATTCGGGAACCCACGGCCAATATGGTGGCCGCGGATAAAAAAACGGCGTGATCGCGAGGTCCCGGGAGGGACTCAGCGACAAAGGCAAACCCGGCGAAAGCCGGCGACGCAAAGCCCCGAGGCTAAAGCACGGACCCCGTGCCATGCCAGTCGAGCCGCCGAACGAACCCTCTACCCCCTCGTGCCATGCAGCATGTCACTGGCCGACTCGCGTCGGTCCGCCGTTTCTCGATGGCTACTATCGCAGCCGTCTCACTGGTCTCTCTCGCCGTCGCCTGTAGCGACACCACCTCGCCGGTAGCTCCGGACGAGATTTCCGAGACGACCCTCTCCCCCTCCGCTTCGCTCTCCGGCGCGCTCTCCGGGCAGACCGTTTCCCTGGTGAGTCAGCTGGCCTCCTCCTCCAAGTGCCTCGATGTCTACGGCGACATGAACACGAAGGGGACCCGGCTCTCCATCGCCGATTGCAACGGCAAGTCCGACCAGCTCTTCAAGTGGACCTCCTCGGGCGAGATGAAACTCCCCAACGGCATGTGCGTCGACGCCAAGGGCAACAAGGGGCGTAACGACGATCCACTCATCGTCTGGCCGTGCAACGGGCAGGCGAACCAGAAGTGGTACCCCCACGACAACGGCACGATCACGGGCATCAACGGGAAGTGCGTCGACGTCTGGAGCGGTGGGACGGCTCCCGGCACCCTCGTTACCCTCTACACCTGCCACGGCAAGGTCAACCAGCGCTGGGATACCCGTATCAGCAGCAGCTCCACTACTCCCACCGAGCCGACTCCGACCGAGCCGACTCCTACGGAGCCGACTCCCACGGATCCGCCCACTTCTTCCACCTCCGTGGGCCCCTCCTCGGCGCTCAACCCCACCAGCGGCGTAGTCATCAAGCCGGGTGAGAGCATCCAGTCGAAGGTGAACGCCTACCCCGCCGGAACGACCTTCTGGCTCAAGGCGGGTACCTACTACCGGCAGAGCGTCGCCCCCAAGGATGGGCAGAAGTTCATCGGCGAGAAGGGCGCGATCCTCGATGGTCAGGGTGCCGTCGCGAAGGCGTTCTTCAGCACCGCCGACAACGTGACGATCCGCAACCTCGTGGTGCAGAACTACAAGCCCGCGCTCCAGGACGGAGCGATCCGCGGCGACTGGAACGCCTCGACCGG
>DASSNL010000255.1:0-8422 GCA_035688075.1 Gemmatimonadaceae bacterium | reverse complement strand
ACAGGCCCGGAGGGACTTGAACCCCCAACCGCCGGTTTTGGAGACCGGTGCTCTACCAGTTGAGCTACGAGCCTATCCAGGGTGACCGATGGGAATTGAACCCACAACCCCCGGAGCCACAGTCCGGTGCTCTAACCAATTGAGCTACGGTCACCATGTTCACCGGCGCGGAGATCCCACCGATGCTCCAAACAAGACCGGAATCTTAACCAGGTCTCGAGTGTGGATCAACTCCCTTACTTCGCGCGATCGAGGTACTCACCGGTGTTCGGATTCACACGCACGCGCACGCCAGTCGGAATGAATTCCGGGACCGTGACTGTGGCCCCGTTCTCCAGCTTGGCCGGCTTGAACGACGCACTCTTGGTGGCCGACTTCATCACGGGCGCCGTGTCCACTATCTCGAGCTCGATCGCATTCGGGAGATCGATCGCGATCGGCCTCCCCTCGTAGTACTCGGCCATGATCTTCATCCCGGGCTGCAGCCACTGCGCGGCATCGCCGAGCGTCTCGCTGTCCATCTCGAGCTGGTCGTAGTTCTCCGTGTTCATGAAGTGGTAGATATCGCCACCCTGATACAGGAACTCCAGATCGTGCGTCTCCAGCGATGCCTTCTCGATGGAATCCGCCGCACGGAAACGGTGCTCGAAGTTGTTCCCGGTGCGGAGATTCCGCATCTTCGTCTGCACCATTGCCCTGAGATTCCCCGGAGTGTGATGCCGGAAATCCACCACGCGGCAGGGGTCGCCGTCGAAGACGATCACCATGCCGCGGCGGATCTGCGTCGCTGGTGTAGCCATTATGAAAACCTGATTTGAACGTTGAGAGGGCCGCGCCGCGGGCCAGCGCACCGCACGCGGCGCCCTGGCACCGCCGTGCGGCGCCCCCGAAATATGACGTAAAGTGTTTTAGCCTTTTAGTTTACCAAATGCGGCCCCGCCAGTCAACAGGCTGAGCCAGCCCGCTACGGGCCGATGTCCTCGCGCTGGGCTGATGCCCTCCTGCGACCCTGATTGCCGAGCGCCGACCTAACGTCCTGTCGCCAGCCTGATGTCTCCGATCGGCCCAATACTCTCCCGTCAGCCTAACGCCCTCTCGCCCACCTGATGTTCTCTCGTCAGCCTAACCCCTTCTCGCTTGCCGCCACGGCGATTCTCCTCGCCGCCTGCGCCACGGGTGCTCCGCGCACGACGCCCGGGCCAGAGCCGGCCGCGGAGTGTGTGGTGGCGGCGAGCGAGAGCGGAGGTTCGCTGCCTGGAAGCAGCGCCGGTGCTGCGAATGCGACGAGCCGAATGGGGCCGTCCGGTTCGTCCACAGTCGGCGCCGCGAACGGGGCAGCGATCACGGTGGCGCTCACCACGCTCGTGGACGCCGCGCACGCACCCTGGCCGCGCAACGCCGGCGAGCGCCTGCTCTTCGCCCAGCTCTACGAGCCGCTCATTCGCCTTGACTGCACGGGCGCCGCCCTACCGGGACTCGCTCGCTCCTGGCACCGCGATAGTACATCCGACGCCGGACTCGCCCGATGGACCTTCGTGGTCCGTAACGACCCTCGGTTCGGCAACGGGGAGCGCGTACGCGCCCTCGATGTCGTTTCGAGCTGGCGTGCGAGCGCGGATGCGCACTCGCACGAGCCGACGGCCGCTCTCATCTCGGCCATCGCCTCCGCTGCGCAGGCAGTGGACGACTCGACGCTGGTGGTTGCGGGGCCCGACTCGATGGTCACGCTACGAGCGTTCGCGTCTCCCGAGCTGGCCATCGCGCGACCGGCGGGCGATGCTCGCGGCTGGCCGGATGGTACGACATCGTACCATGTGGACTCCGTCCTGTTCGACTCCACGCCCGCCGTGGTCGCGCGCCCGTCAACAGCGGAAGAAATCGGCCTCCGATCATCCAGCGCGGCGAATCCCCTTCTCTTCCAGGTCGAGCCCGACGCCGACGCACGCGACATTCTCGATGCGGGCACGGATCTGCTGATCACCTCATCGCCATCCGCAATTCAGTACGCACGCACGCAGGGGAGCCGGCTGTCGCTCCCCCTTCCCTGGTCGCGCATCTACACACTCGTCATCCCCTCGCGCGATGGTAGCGGAATCACCACGAATTGCGCGAGCGATGATGTGCGCCCCCTCCGCGATGCACTGGCGACCGCGGTACATGTGGAGTCGCGCGGAGCGAACGGGCCGTGCTGGTGGGAGACGGGACTGGGCGGCGACACCACGCGCAGCCGCCCCCCCGCCCGATCGCATCGAATCGTCTACCCGCTCGACGACCCCACCGCGCGCGAGCTCGCCGAGCGCATCGTTGCACTCGCCGCCCCAGGCCGGCAGGAACCCGCCACGGCTGCGCTCCATCGCGCCGCCCCGGAGCTGTTCGACTCCGCCAGTTGGGGTGCGGCAGGAATCGACTCGCTCCGCTTCGCCGAGTCGCTCGCGCGCGGGGGCGAAGGCGCCTACATCCTCGCCCTGCCGCGCGATCCAGCGTGGCCCGCCGCAGCTCGCGCAGCGCTACGCGCCTCCGCGCCCTGGCTCGCCCCGCTCGGCCACTCGAAGTCGCTGGTCCCGCTCGTGGATACCCGCGAGACGCTGCTGATCCGGCGCGACCGGGGTATTCCACGCATGACCATCCTCCACGACGGCACGGTCATATTCGACTGGTCGTACAGGGACGTACACGGGAGCGCACCATGAGCTTTCGGGGGCGGCTCCTCGCGACAATGGGCGCACTGGCCATCGTACCGATCGCGGTCATGGCGATCGGCGTACGTCACGAGATGACCGAGCGCCTCACCGCGCAGTACGAGCGACGCGTGCAAAGTCTCGCAGCCGTCACCCGCGAGGACCTCTCACGTGAGAGCGCGTCGATCGCAAGCCGCCTTCGAGCCGTCGCTGAAGCACTTCGCGACGACAACCGCTTCCGTGCCGGCGTCGTGGGCGGCGTGCCGGCGGAGCGCGACTACGTACTCGACTACGCCGAGCGCGCCATGCGCACGGCCGGGCTCTCGATGCTGCAGATCCAGGACGAAGACGGCCGCATCCTGAGCTCGGGACACTTCCGCAACGAGTATGGTCGCCTCGAGCCGGCGCTCCCCGCGCTCCTCGTGAGCTCGGGCGGCACCGCGCTCGCGAGCGCGCGTACGCCCGAAGGGCCCATTCTGGTCCTTGCCAGCGTGGATTCTCTCTCGCTCGGCACGCGCCGGCTCGCGATCGTGGGCGGTGTGCGCGTGGACCGCGGCTTCCTCCGCTCCATTGCCCGTGGCGATGAGCTCGCGGTGACGCTCATCGCCGATGGCCATTTGCTCTCGTCGGACTCACTGCTGGAAGTGGACAGCGCACCCGCGACTCTCGCGACGGGAGCGCCCGATCCCTCAGCCACGGAGTCGCGAGACAGCGCGGCCGCTCACTCCACGCCCGCGGACTTCCTGCAAGCCCCGAGTGCTGATCGCGAGCTCCTCGTCGCGGCGCTGCGCGAGCCGTACATCGGTACCTCCCCCCAGGGTGAACGCCGCGCTGGTCAAGCGCGGATCGTCATCACCCATCCAACCACCGAGCTCCTCGCGCTCAGGCGCAGCATGGATCGGTGGTTCATCGCGGCCATCGCGCTCGCCGGAGCGGCGGCGCTCCTCCTCTCCGCCTGGCTCGCGGGCGCGCTCAGCCGGCCGCTGCGCGACCTCGCGGCGCGCACGAAGCGCGTCGACCTCGACCGGCTCGACACCAGCTTCGCCACCGATCGCGACGACGAGATCGGCGCGCTCTCGCGTACGCTCGGTGCAATGACGCGCCGCCTCCGCTCGAGTGCTGCTTCGCTCCGCGAGGCCGAGCGGCGCGCTACAGTGGGGGACCTCGCCCGCCAGGTGAACCACGACATCAAGAACGGGCTCGCGCCCATCCGCAACGTGCTCCGCCACCTCGGCCAGGTCGCGGAGGAAGATCCGTCCCAACTCGCGAGCGTCTTCGGAGAGCGGCGGCACACGCTCGACGCGAGCGTCGCCTATCTGGATAACCTTGCGCGCAACTACGCGCGCCTCACTCCGCGACTGGATTCGCGTCCCTGCGATGCCAACGAGGTCGCGCGTCAGATCGCGGCGGCAGCGCCCACGGGACCCAACGTGGAGGTGCACACGCGTCTAGCGAGCTCGCTCCCGAAAATCGCCGCCGACCCGCTCGTGCTCCGCCGCATTCTGGAGAACCTCGTGAGCAACGCGGTGGACAGTCTGGGTCCGAAGGGCGGGAGCGTCATAGTCGCCACCGAGAGCGCGGCCGGCGGAGGCGTGCGCATCACGGTGACCGACACCGGAAGCGGAATGTCGAGGGAGGAGCTCTCGCGCGCCTTCGACGACTTCCACACCACCAAGCAGGGCGGTACGGGGCTCGGCCTCTCGATCGTGCGCCGGCTGGTGACAGACCTGCACGGTTCCCTGCGCATCGAGACCGAGCCGGGGGTGGGGACCACCGCCATCGTGACGCTGGACTCCGCTCTGGGAGACGCGCAGCTTGCGCGAGACACATCCCGGGAGAGAACGCGCACGTGACGTCGGTTCTGGTAGTAGATGACAACATCGCGCTCGCCGAGCAGTACGCGTACGACCTGAAGCGCGTGGGCGGCTACGACGTGCTCGTGGCATCCGGCGGCGACGAGGCGCTGGAGCTACTGGCGAGCGAGCCGATCGACTGCGTGATCCTCGACCTCGAGATGCCGGGCACCGACGGCTTCGCGGTGCTGCGTGCGCTGCGCGAGCGCGGGAGCGAGGTCCCGGTGATCGTCTACACCGGCACCGCCAGCTACGACCGCTGCGTGCAGGCCATGAAGCACGGCGCGTACAACTTCATCGAGAAGGACGAGCCGGTAGAGCGCGTCGCGCGCGAGGTGGAGAACGCCGTGGAGCGGCGCCGCATCCTGGACGAAGTGCAATCGCTCCGCAAGTACGCCGCCGACGAGAGCGCGCTCCTCGGTGACAGCCCTGCCATGCTGCGACTCAAGATGGAGATCGCGCGCGTGGCGCCGATCCCGAGCCCCGTGCTCATCGTCGGCGAAAGCGGCTCGGGGAAGGAGCTGGTGGCGCGCGACGTCCACCGGCTGAGTGGCGTCGCGCGCGAGCCGTTCGTGGCGGTGAACAGCGCAGCGCTCCCCGAGAATCTGGTGGAGAGCGAGTTGTTCGGACACGAGCGCGGCGCGTTCACGGGAGCCGCCACCATGCGGAAGGGCGCCTTCGAGTCCGCCGGGAAGGGGACCATCTTCTTGGACGAGATAGGCGAGCTCCCGCTCGCCGCGCAGGCGAAGCTCCTCCGTGTACTGGAGGAGCGGCAGGTGACCCGGCTCGGGAGCAGCCGGCCGGTGAGCGTCCCGGCTCGCGTGGTAGCGGCCACGAATCGCGATCTCGAGGAAGAAGTGAAGGAATCGCGCTTTCGCCGCGACCTCTACTTCCGGCTCAACGTGCACGTTCTCCGCGTGCCCCCACTTCGCGATCGACTCTCCGATGTGCCCGTGCTCGTGGAGAGGATGGTGGCAGCGACGAGCGAGCGCTTCGGACTCCGCCGCAAGATGGTGCAGCCCGCCGCCATGGAGATCCTCATGGCGTACGACTGGCGGCAGAACAACGTGCGCGAGCTGCGCAACGTGGTCGAGCGGATGATCATCGCCGCCGACGGCTCTTCCATCGGCGCCGAGCACGTGCCGGCCGAGATCCGCGAGGAGGCAAGCGCGGGGGATGGCAGGCCGGGCACCGCAACCAGTGCCGCTGCTTCCGCTCCCGCCGGCGCGCGCACCTTCCTCGAGCGGAAGGCCGAGGCGGAGCGGCAGATCGTCATCGCCGCGCTCGACCGCAACGAGTGGCACATCACGCGAACCGCCGCGGAGCTGGGCCTGGCCGACCACGCCAGCCTCCTCAAGATCATGCGCCGCCACCGGATCTCCCGGGAGAACTGAGCGCGCGAGAGTTCCGCGCGCCGGGCCACGACCGTGGAGCGCAGGCAAGGGGGTCGGGCTCGCTTGCCCGTGGGCACGCGAGCCTGACCCCCTTTGCGACCAGCGGCCGCTGACGCATCGCAAGAGCGCACATGGCGCGCCTACCGTGTCCATCCGGACACGAAGGGGCTTCCGCGAGCGTGTCCAGTCGAACACGAAGCGCCAACAATGATCTGATCATGTACATTAACAGACGTGCACTAACTCCCAGCCTCATCATGATTCATACACTTGGCTGCTTGCGGTACCTGAAACGGTAAACCGCTTGCCCTTCCCTGGCACCGCCAACCCGGCACTCACCAGCGCTCGCAGCGGCGAGCGCGCCACCGGAAGGAGTCAATCATGTCGCGCACACTTCGCAGCACCCGGGCTGCCCGCATCGCGGGCGGCGCCATCACCGCCTCCGCACTCCTCGTCCTTGCGGCCGCCTGCCGCGACTCGGGGATCAAGCCGAGCGACGTGGCAGACACGCCGCAGCAGCAGCCAGTGGTGGTCGAGCCCACCCCGACCGAGGTCGTCCAGCCCGAGAGCGGGAGCGTGATCCCCGCCAACGTCAGCTACGCTGACGCGGAATCCACCTTCCGGACGAAGGACTACCAGCAGGCCACCGAGATGTTCGACGTCTACACGAAGTCACACGAGAAGAATCCCTGGGGCTTCTACATGCTCGGCATGTCGTCGTGGCGATCCGGCCAGCTCGACCGCGCGAAGGCCGCATTCGACGACGCCATCGAGCTCGACCCGCGCCACGTCAAGAGCCTGGTGAACGTGAGCCGCGTCCTCCTCGAGTCTGACAAGCCGGCCGAGGCGGAGGAGTATCTCGCGAAGGCGATCGATATCGACCCGGCTTCGAGTGACGCCTACCGCGTGATGGGCCGCACCCAGGCGCTGCTGGGGAACGCCGAGGCCGCGCTGGAGTCGTATCGCATCGCGCTCGCCATCGATCCCGAGGATACCTGGTCGATGAACAACATGGGCCTGGTGCTGATCCAGCAGGGCCGCTTCGATGAGGCGCTCCGTCCGCTGGCCCGGGCCACGCAGCTGAGCGATGGCGTAGCGGTGTTCGAGAACAACCTGGGGATCGCGCTCGAGCGCACCGGCCACTACGGCGCCGCAGCCGAGGCGTACAGAGCGGCGCTCACCGCCGACAGCACCTACGGCAAGGCCGCGGCGAGTCTGGCCAGGGTCGAGGGGCGCGACGACGAACCCGGCGTGGAGCCCGTAACCGTGGCGGAGCTGGGCGACTCCTTCGCGCAGGAGGTGACGCAGTGGAGCGAGCAGAGGGTCTCCGAGGTCGTTCCGCCGTCAGTGGATAGCGGCTCGATCAAAGGAGATTCGACGAAGTCTGACTCCGTGAACGCCGTGACGACCGTATCGAAGACAGACTCCACGATGTACTGATGCCCGGCGTTACCAGGTGGGAGAGCGGGCGGTCCTTGCAGACGGGGATCGCCTCTCTCGCACGGATGGTCACTCCGAAAGCTGGGCGCTTACCTTGCATTTCGGCATCGCGCACGAGCGCGAGCGGGTCGTCAACATCCTAATTCGAACGAGGAGTAGCAGTGAGAGAAGCTCTGGCGGTCGTGGCGGTGGTGGTGCTTTCGGCGTGCAGCTCCGGGTCGGGTGACGTGGCTCGCGGTCCGGGACTCGAGCCGGCTTCTCTCTCGGCGGCTCAGCAAGCCGAGGTCTACGCTGCCGCCGCGAGCGGGTCGTTCGACATCGGACCAGCGCTCATCCTCCTCGTCGACAGCACGATGCTCCCTCGTGACGCGGGCTACGGCGACGGCGGAAAGCTCCCTGACGAAGTGCTGAAGGCGATGCTGCGTACTCCCGCCTTCCAGGGGACGTGCAAGCCCGTCCCTGACCGTGATCCCACGCGCGCACCCACCTGCCCCGTCACCGATGCTGGTTACGCGGTGCGCGTGTCACCGATCTTCCAGGCCTCCGGCGACACGCTGCTGGTCTACGAAGCCGCCGACCGCTACGACACCAAACGCTCCGGCGGGCACGAGCGCTTTCTCATGGAGGAGGCGTACAAGGTCGTTCCACGGGGGAGGAACTGGCGCGTGGTGAGCAAGGCGCGCGTGCACGCACCGTGAGGCGGTAGCAGCATGTTGAGCCTCGACGAACGCGGCGCGCATGCCTCGACATACGCCGTCGAACCGTCTAGCTTCCAGTGGAACGGCAGCTTCGGCTGCGGGTACTTTGAATGTTCTCTACCCTTTCATTCCACCCTGAAACGAGGAGGTGATCCATTGTCTACTGACCCTAGTACGGCGCGGATCGCCGGGAGCCGCTAAGGCTCTACCTGAACAGGATGACCAGGCGACATCCGCGCCGCTCGGTCACGAGAAGCGGGGCCCACTGTGCGCAAGGGAGCATGGTGGGCCCCGTCCTCATCCGGGCAACGACGGGGTCAGGTCTTGCATCGTGCATCGGCTGCCCAAAGGCAGCCGAT
>DASSNL010000035.1:0-26433 GCA_035688075.1 Gemmatimonadaceae bacterium | reverse complement strand
TCAGCGCAGTGATCGTCAACGGTCAGGTGGCGCTCCGGAAGGGTGAGCGCACGGATACCGACAAGAGGAACGGGAGAGCGGTAAAGCCGGCGGTGTAGCGTCGGTAGCGTCGGGGTCAGGTCTTGCATCGTGCATCGGCTGCCAGAAGGCAGCCGATGCACGATGCAAGACCTGACCCCGTCGCTTACCGACGCTACACCGCCGGCTTTACCGCTCTCCCGTTCCTCTTGTCGGTATCCGTGCGCTCACCCTTCCGGAGCGCCACCTGACCGTTGACGATCACTGCGCTGATCCCGTCGGGATACTGGTACGGCTGCGCGTACGTTGCGCGGTCGATGATCGTGTCCGGGTCGAATACCACCACATCCGCCGCGAAGTCCTTCTTCAGGTGACCGCGGTCGGCGAGCTTGAGTCGCGCCGCCGGCGCGCCGGTCATCTTGTGGATGGCCTGCTGCAGCGTGAGTACCTTCTCTTCGCGCACGTACTTGCCGAGCACGCGGGGGAAGGTGCCGAGCGCCCGCGGATGAGGGTGCCCGTCGCGCGCGGGGCCCTCGGTGGCGTACGCGCCGCCGTCGCTGCACACCATGCAGAGCGGGTGCGAGAGGAAGCGCGCCACGTTCTTCTCGCTCATGGCGAAGCCCACCATCCCCACACCGCCGCGGCTGCGTGTGAGCAAGCCCTCCGTCACGTCGTACGGATCGCGCCCCAGCGACTTCGCGTAGCTCCCGAGCCGCTGCCCTTCGGCCGAATTGTCGTCGTCGTTCGAGACGCCGGAGATCATGACGTTGTCCCAACCGCCAATGAGATCGACCTTCGCGAGCACCTCCTTGCGCATCCGCGGACGCAGCTCGGCGTCCGACAGGCGCGCGATGAAGGCGCTCGTCCCGCCATCCTTGCTCCACTTGGGGAACAGATTGGAGAGGCCGGTCTGGTAGGCGATGTACGGGTACCGGTCGAAGGTCACGTCGAGGCCGGCCTTCCTCGCGTCGGCGATCCTGCGAAATGCGTCGTCGATCTTTCCCCAGTTGCGCTTCCCCTGCGTCTTGAGGTGCGAGATCTCGAGCGGGCATCCGGCGCCGCGCGCCACGGCGATAGACTCGTCTATCGACTCGAGCACGCGGTCGTCCTCGTTGCGCATGTGCGTGGCGTAGGGGAGACCACGCTTCGCGAGCGGCCTGCAGAGCGCGATCAACTCATCGCGAGAGGCGAACATCCCGGGCGTGTACTCGAGCCCCGACGACGCGCCGCACGCGCCGGACGCGAGCGACGCCTCCACGAGCGCTGCCATCCGCGCGAGCTCCTCGGCGGTCGCCGGACGATCATCGTCGCCGATCACGGCGTGGCGCACGGTGCCCAGCCCCACCATGCTCGCCACGTTCACCGCGCTCGGGAGCGCTTCCATCGCGCTCAGCACGTCGCCGATGGTGCGGAAGTCCCGCCTGTCGTCGTCGAGATCGTCCTCTGACGAGTCGACGCCGCGTGATTCCGTTCGCCGCGGCGCGCGCGATGAACCGTCCTGGCCTACGATCACGGTGGTGATCCCTTCCCGGATCACCGATTCGACGTTCGGATCGTCGAACATCGATCCGTCGGCGTGCGAGTGGATGTCGATGAAGCCGGGCGCCAGGGCGAGGCCGCGCGCGTCGATCACCAGGCGCGCATCACTACCGAGCCGGCGCCCTATGGCCGCTATCCGTCCGCCGCTGATGGCAAGGTCGGCTTCGATGGGATCGCCGAGCGTACCGTCGAAAAGGGTGCCGTTGCGGACGATGATGTCGTAGCTCTTCCGCCCGGGCAGATGGATTGCCGGTGCTCGGCCCACCAGTGCGAACGCGAAGACAGCGCTCGACTCGCCGAGGAATCTGCGACGTGTGATCGGGGTGGAAGGACGTTGCTTCATCGCTGCGCCTGCCTCGTGCCTTTGAGAGAGGATCGGGATGGTGGGTACCGGCGGTCCGGACCGCCCGTGGCCGCCTCGCAGTGATCTAGCACGATGCACGTGCTCTCGCGAGTGTCGCGCGCAGACTGGCGCGGGCTGGAGAACGGCAATCATCGCTCGCGGCGCCCTCCAGAGCGCGAGGCGGGGGCCGGAATCTTGCGCGGTTATCCGCCGTTTTCGACCTCGGAGACCACACTCCGGCGCCGCGAGAGCGCCGATGAAGGAGGAACAGATCATGGCCACCACTCAGCGCGGCACGTCCGCGACCGGACGCACCAGGTGGAAGCTCGACCCCGCTCACACCACGGTGGAGTTTTCGGCGAAGCACATGATGATCACAACCGTGAAAGGCAGCTTCTCCGACGTGTCCGGTACCATAGAGGCAGACGAAGCCCACCCGGACAGTTCCAGCGCCGAAGCATCCATAGACGCAGCAAGCATAGACACCCGCAGCGAGCAGCGCGATGCGCATCTCCGCTCGGCAGATTTTCTCGATGTCGAGAACAATCCCGTCATCAGCTTCAGGAGCAAGCAGGTGCGCGGCGCTGCTGGGAAAGCAGGCGACAGTTTCCAGGTTACAGGCGACCTCACCATTCGTGGCGTGACGAGGGAGGTCACGCTCGACACGACCTACGAGGGGAAGATCAGGGACATGGAGGGGAAGGAGCGAGCCGGCTTCAGCGCCACCACGACGATAGACCGGCGCGATTTCGGACTCGTCTGGAACCAGGCGCTGGAGACGGGAGGCCTTCTGGTGGGCAACGAGATAACGATCACGATCGAAGCCGAAGCGGTGGAAGCGTGATGCAAGTACATCGTCATCCCCGCGAAAGCGGGGACCCATGTTTAGCAGGGTAACATGGGTCCCCGCTTTCGCGGGGATGACTGTTTTGCTTTTCGCGGAGATGACGAGCAAGTCAGCAGGCCGATGCCATCGATTCGAGCGCCCGTCGCAGCTCGGCGCGCACGTCTGCCGGCTCCAGCACCTCGGCGTCGGGGCCATAGCGCAGTACGTGGCGGATGGCCCACCCTGCATCTACCAGCGGATGCTCCACGGTGAGCGAACCATCCGGCCCGGTCTCTCCACCCTCGCGCTCCGCTATCCAGCGCGCGATGCGCGGCGAGTAGCGCACCTTCAGCACCCGCGGACGCCCGGAGGACGAGAGCGCTTTCCCGTCGCTCAGAACATCGTCGAGTGAGAAGCTCTCCGGAATCGTGAAGCGATCGGTGAGGAGCTTCGCGCCTTCCACACGATCGAGCCGGAAGATGCGGATCCCTCCACTCCGCTCACAGTGCGCCACTATGTACAGCGCGCCGCTCACCGCCGCGAGCGCGTACGGGTGGATCACGCGCTCGGTGGCGCGGTCCGCGTCGCCCCTGCGATAGACCAGCTTCAGCTTGCGATGCGACCGCAGCGCCGAGCGCACCGCCGCCAGATGCTCGGCGTCGCCGTGCGCGCCGAAGGATGCCTGACGCGCCGCATCGGGGAAGGGATCGGATGGAAGCTTGGCGATGACAGCGTGCAGCCGCTCGCGGGCGCGGTCCACCACCTCCTGCTCTGCCTGCGGCCGCTCGGCGCGCAGCATGGCGAGCCCCAGCTCCAGCGCGCGCAGCTCCGAGACCGTGAGTCGCATGGGCCTGCGGAAGTGGTCGGAGATGAGCTCCACCCTGTCGGACTCTATGAACAGCGACACGCCGTCCACGAAGCCGCCCGGCGGCTCGGCGTAGCGCTCGGTGAGAGAGTGGAGGTCGCGCCGCAGCACCGCGCTCTCCACTCCCACACGCTCGGAGATCTCGTCGAGCGAGTGTGCCTCGCCATCCGCGAGGAAGGGGATCACATGCAGGATCCGCCTCAGCTGCGCAGCGGCCGTCGTCAGCGTGCGCGTGCTCACTCGCCCCCCTCCGGTGCGCTACCGACCCTTGTTCCCCGCTTGCGCGGGGATGACGGACGTACTTCCACGTCATTCTCGCGCAAGCGGGGATTCATTTTCACGTCCTTCGCCGCCGCATCCTGTTCGTAGATGGCAAGCGTATCCCGGATCTGCCGCCGATACGCCTGCACCAGCGCATCGGGCTCCAGAGGCACAGCGTCGCCCTGCAGCGAGAGGAGCCAGCGCGCGAAGACATCGAGCCGGCGCGGCCGGAAGACACGGCGGTTCTCGTGCCCCTTCACCGGATCGCCCAACCGCGCTGCGGCAGTGGCCGCGCCGCTCGGCACGCGGAATTCCACCACTGCTTCCGTCGCCTCGCCGTCGCCGAGCTCCCACGCCTCGCGCGAGCGCGCGTGCTCGCGCAGGTGGAAGTCGGCGGGGATATCGTAGTCGGGGGTGCCGGGGCGCGCCGACTCTACCTTCACCCCCGATATCCGGTTGAGCCGGAAGTTGCGCAGCTCTCCCCGCGCGCGATCGCGCGCGGCCAGGTACCAGTGCGAGCCCACGAAGAAGAGGCCGTACGGCTCCACGTCGCGACGCTCCGTCTGGCCAGTGCTCATCGCGTGGTAGTCGAAGCTCACGCGCTTCCGCCGCGCGAGCGCGTCGCCCAGGAGCTCGAAGGTCTCGTCGGGCACCTTCGCGCGCGGTGGGACGAAGGCGATCCCGTCGCTCTCGGTCATCTCGTCGAAGGGAAGATCCACCGAGAGCTTCCGCATCGCCGACTCCGCATCGAGAGCGAGGAGCGGATCGCCGAGCGAGTGCACTCGCTCGGCGGCGGCGAGTACCACGGCCAGCTCGTCCGGCTCGAACGAGAGCGACTGGAGCGCATGATAGCCGTAGCGGTCTATGCGCCGCGGCGCGCGCGCGGGCTTCCCCAACGGGGCCACGGCCTGGAGGTATGGGAGGTAAAAGTCGCGCATCCTGAGCCGGTACGCGCCCGGCTCGCCGTCGTCCAGCGTAGCCGTTTCGATCGGGACGCCGAAAGCGCGGAGCTCATCCTTGTCGCGCTCGAACATCCGCATGAGCGTCGCCTTCGACTTCTTCCCGTCCGCGTATGCCGGAACGTCCTTCGCAAGCTCCTCGAAGGTAGCCGGGTAGCGGTGCACGAGGAGCGAAGCGAGGAGATCCATCCAGCGTTGCACCTTCTCGCCCTGCTTCACGCTTCCACCTCTCGCTCGTCGGGCAACGTCGGTAGAGATGCCGCGCGGAACGGCGACTGGCCCGGCGTCCATGTGCGTCCCGTGGGGCAGATGCGGCGCTTTCTGTAACCACAGCGCTCGCATTTGTCGCCCACGGTAGTGGAGTAATCGCGAGCGGCGATGCGAGCGATGATCTCCTTCGCCCACCCCTCCACGCCGCAGCCGTCGGCATCGAACGCCCACTCGTGGGCTTTCGGGCCGGTAAGGAAGAGGAGCACGCACTGCGACACGTCGCCCAGCCCCGACCTGGAGAGCGCGAGCGCGTAGAGCTCGAGCTGCTTGTGGTAGTACTCGATGAGCTCCTCGAAGCGGCCCGAGTGCTTGAGATCGTTCGACTTGTAGTCCACCACCGTCCAGCGGCCGTCGCTTCCCTGGATCGCGAGGTCCATCACGCCCTCGACCAGTACTCCGCCCGCCTCGAGGGCGAAGGGCCACTCGCGCTCCACCCTCCGTGCCGCGCGCACGCGATCGCCGAGCGATCCGGTGAGCACCGGCTCGAGCATGCGCGCGAGCGCCACTTGTCGCTGCTCGGGCTGACCATCCAGCAGGCGTGCCACCTCGGCGCGCACGTCGCCAGCGTGGAAGTCAGCGCGCTCGAGGAGTGAGTGAACGATGGTTCCGAGCTCCACCGGCGTGAGGGCGGCATCGCTCTCGGGGCGCTTGGCGGTTTCGCGCGCGGTGTGCTCGCCTATCTCGAGGACGTGCGAGAAGCGGTAGACCTGCGGGCAGCGGTTGAAGGCGAGGAGCTCCGTGACCTTCACGGTGAGCGGGAGCGCCGGGCTCACCAGGGACGGCGACTCGGCCGGCGCCTTCGCGATCGCCACAGGGTGAAGCTCGTTCGCGAGCGTCATCCCTCCCTCGAACTGGGTGGTTGCAGCCACCGGGCCGGCCACATAGCGCACCGACGTGAGGAGTGTGCCGCAATCGTGCTCCCCGGGCGCCGAGAGCGCTTCGTCCGTGTGCGCCACGAGAAAGGCGAGCGGCCTGCTGAACTCTCCCTTCCATTCGGGGAACTTGCCCGCGGTCCGTACGCACGCCGAGAGAATGAGCCGCTCGCGAGCACGAGTGAGCGCCACGTAGAGGAGCCGGCGCTCCTCTCCTTCCTGGCGCTCGCCCAGCTCCTGCGAGAAGCCGGCCGCCGAGAGCGGCCTCACCTCCTCCCCGTCCTCGTCGATCGCCTTGCAAAGGAGCGCGCCGTGCCGCGCGCTGAAATCCTCGTCGCGATTGTTCGACTTCATCTCGAGGCTGGGGAGACAGACGATCGGCCACTCCAACCCCTTCGCCTGGTGGATGGTGGTGAGCACCACCACATCCTCGTTCGGGCCGACCAGCGGCGCGATGGGCTCGCTCTGCATGAGCTCGCGCGCGCGTTGGAGCTCGGCGTACCCCTCCGCCACCGAGAGCGCGCCGAGCTCGCGCAGGCGGCCGCGGAGCTTCGCGAGGTTGGCCAACATCGCTGGTCCATCGTCGTGCGCGGCGAGTGCCGCCTCGTAGCGGAACACGCGGATGGCTTCATCCAGCGCGTCGGCTGCACTGAGCGACCGCGCGCGCGTACGCAGCCGCTCGAAGCGCTTTCGGAAGACCCGCAGTCCACCGTCTCTGCGAAGCTCGTGGTACAGCGGTGGCGAATCAATTCTGTTATCACCGGGCGTCCTGATGCGCCAGAGACGGCCATCGCTCACCCCGACGAATGGCGAGCGAAGCACCGCCGCGAGTGCCATGTCGTCGAGCGGCTGCGAGAGCGCGCGCAACATCATGATGCAGTCGAGGACTTCCGCGCGATCGAAGAAGCCGAGCCCCGCTGCCGTCACGTACGGGATGCCGCGCTCGGCGAGCGCTCGCTCGAAGTGCGGGATCGGTGTACGCGTTCGGAAGAGGAGCGCAATGTGCTTCGGGCGCAGCTGGGTCCAGACCACGCCGTTCTCAGCATCGCTTCGGGCGTCCGGATCGCGCACCCGCGTCCCCTCGCGGAGCAGCCGCACCAGCTCCTCGGCTACCGCCTTCGCCTCGCGCATCCTCGCGTCGCCCAGCGACTCGTGCACGGGCGGCTCATCCTCCTCCGCGGGCAGTTCCTGCACGGCATAGAGGGCCGAGACCGCGGGTACGGCCAGCGACTCGCCGCCGTACTGCGCGCACGCATCCATCTTGATGAAGCTTTCGCCGAGGAGTGCGGGCCCCAGGCCGTTCACGAAGGAGATGATCTCCTCGCGGCTGCGGAAGTTCTCGGGGAGCTCGAGGCGCTGCTCGACGGGCGTCCGGGCCACCACGCCGTTGAAGACATCCGGGTTGGCGCCGCGGAACTCGTAGATCGCCTGCTTCGGATCTCCCACGATGAAGAGCGAGCCGCCGCCATCGTGGAGCCGCTCGATGATGTCGTACTGCAGCTCGTCGGTGTCCTGCGCTTCGTCGAGGAGGATGTGGCGGAAGCGCTCGGTGTACTCGCGCCTCACGCGCTCGTTCGTGGCGAGAAGATCGTGCAGCCGCTGTTGCAGATCGTGGAAGTCGAGCGCCCCTATGCGCAGCTTGTGCGCGGAATAGCTCTCGCCGATGTCGCGCGCCGCGGAGTAGATGGCACGCTTGAGGGGGAGCAGCTCGCGCTCGAGACGTTCCTGCGCTTCCCAATCGACAGAAACGATTTCTGCCATGAGCTTCTTCACGAAAGCGAGCCGATTCTTGATCGGCTCGCGATCCTCGCCGTGGATCTGTGCCGTGAAGCCCGTGGTACCGAGCGCCTCGTGCGCGCCATCCAGCGACCGGGCATCGATGCACGCTTCGGCGGAAGCGATGTACTCCTGGCACTGCTGGAACATCTTCGCCTGGCTCTTGAAGCGCGCGGCGCGGAGGAGCGGGACGAGGTCCGTCAGGCACTCGATGGCGCGCGTCTCGCACCGGCACAGGTAATCGCGCGCCGCCTCGAGCGCTCCCCTCACGCAGTCATCGTCCGAGAGCGCCAGCAGCTTCGCCTCGCGGGACGCTCCTTCGGGTCCCTCGCGCATCAGGCGCGCGACCTCGCGCACCACCGAAAACACCTTCCACCCTCCACCCTTCGACTTCCCCAGCCGGCGCGCGAAGGAGCAGAGATCCTCGCGCGAATACATCTGCCGGAGCGCGTCCTCCACGAAGAGCGCCTGGTCGTACTCGGTGAGCACCGAGAAGTCGGGATCGATGCGAGCGGCGAGCGGACGCTCACGGAGCACGCGCTCGGCGAAGCCGTGGATCGTCGAGATGTAGGCGGCCTCGGTCTTCCTGCGCAGCTCCTTCTCGCCCTGATCTTCCAGCTCGCGGACCGCCCGCTCCTTCATCTCCACCGCCGCCTTGCGAGTGAAGGTGATCGCGAGGATGTGTTCCGGCCCCACCGCTGGATCGCGTGCGAGCTCCAGGAAGCGGTCGACGAGGACGGTCGTCTTCCCCGCCCCCGCACCGGCGATCACGGCGAGGTCGTGCGTGAGATCCTCCACTGCGCGCCGGCGCGCGCCGGTCAGCTCACGCTTCGCCATCTTCGTCTCCGCCCCCGCCGCCGAAGCTTCCGATGCGACAGACCGGCCGAAGGTCGCAGAACGCGCAGTCGTCCTTCCGCGGCCGCACCACCAGCTCGCCGCGCGCCACGCGAGCCACCTCAGCACGCAGCGCGGCCATGCGAGAGACCATGTACTGGTCGAACTCCTCCTCGGACGGCCTCTTCACCTCGCTCTTGCTCGCCTCGGGCGCGAACGTTTCCGCGAAGTCGGCGCGCACGATGCCGTAGCGCTTCTGATCGGCGACGCCGAGGTAAAAGGCACCCACCGGCACTATCCCGAGGAGCGGGAGGACGCCACAGTAAATGGGGAGCTGGAAGTCCGCCATCTCGTCCATCTCCTTCCGATACGTCGCTCCTCGCCCCGATTTGTAGTCGATGGCGACGCCGAAGCGCCGGCCGTCGCGCTCGAACACGTCCACGCGGTCTATCGAGCCTCGAAGAGTGCTGCTGTCGATGGGCGTTCCGGGAGGTAGATCCAGAGTGAGCCCCTGGATGGTGGAACCGCCATCGCCCCCTCCGTGCTCACCACCCATATCGCGACGCCCGAAGGCGAGCTCGAAGTGAACGGCGCTCACACCGGTTGTCTGCAGGTACTCGCGCTCTGCCGTGACGAGATCGCGGAGCTGCGAGGCGAGCACCGCTCGCTCGAAACCGGCTTTCGGCTCGTCGCGGAGCGCCTCGAGTAGCTCGCCCTTCCAGTGCGCGTCGAGAAGCGAATCCACCTTATCCGGGTCGAAACCGCAGCGCCCCAGCTCGGCGAGCACTGCGTGCACCACGTTGCCGATGACGAGTGCATCCACATCGGGCGCGCGGAGCTGCTCGATCCCCAGCCGGCGCGAGCCGAAGTGTTCGTAGAGGCAATGCGCGGCTATCCTCGCCTGACTCGCCGACATGACGCCGGCCAGCTTCGCCGCTTCCTGTCGCGCCGCCCTGCGAAGACGGATCACCTGGGGCGCGTGCAGCCGACCCTCGTACGACCGCAGCTCGCGCCCGGTGAGCTCCGCGAGCGTGGCTCGCACTACCTCGAGCTCGTCACCGAGTGTGCTCTTCGGTCGGTGGCGCGCGATGTATGCGGCGCGCGTGACGCGCTCCGTACGCGTAGCAGCGATGGAGAGCGGCCAGGTGACGTCGCCGGCGCCGCGCGCCTTGCCCACGACCCTCCCCTCGTGCATCAACCCGAGGTCTTCCAGATAGAACGATGGGAGCAGTGGGTCGCCTTCGGCATCGGCCGATGGGTACGAGATGGTCAGCGACTCGCGCGCAGCTCGCACTACGCGCTCCCTCCGCTCGTGCTCGTGCGCCACACGCTGCTCGGCGAGCGGGAAGATCGCTCCCTGCTCGTTGAGGCGCTCCTTCACTCGCTCAGTGAGGAACGGATCGTCGCGCGGCCGGCGCGGCATCAGCCCATCGCGCCACCCTACCGCGAAGACGTGTGCCGCCGTCGGAAGACCGGCGCCGATGACCGTGAGCCGCACGCCATCGAGCGGCTTGGCGTCCGCGGCCACGTGCGAGCCGGCGAGCAGCTCCTTCAGCTCCGCGAGCCAGCGGCGCGCCGGGAGTCGGACGATTGCCGCGAGACGGAGCGCCGTCCCCAGCTCGTCGAGCGCGCGCTCGAGCGCGTCCCATCCCTGCTGGTCGATTCGTACGATGTCGTCGCAGTCGGCGTCGATGTTCGCCCGGCGGCCGTTGCTGAGGAAGTGATGCTCCAGCGCCAGCGCGGTGAGAGTTCCCGCCAGCTCGCGATGCGAGCGCTCGCCGGTGAGACGGGCCATCATGAGCGGCACCGCTTCGGCGAGCTTCCGGAAGCGATGGTCGCCGGCGCCCTCGGCGAAGCGCCGCCAGCTCTCCATCGCGCCGAGCGCGTTGCGAGTGAGCGCGCGAGCCAGCACATCGTGCTGGTCGAGCGAGAGACCCAGGTACGGAGTGGCCAGCAGCGCGAGCCCGCGCTCGGCGCGATCGTCTCCAGGGTCCGCGAGGAGCTCGAGCGCCGCGAGGAGCGCGCGCACGAGCGGAACATCGAGCAGCGCGACGCGGCGCTTCCCCGCCACCGGCACGCCGAGCCGGGTGCACGCGTCGTGGAGGAGAAGGAGGTAGCTGCTGTTGGGGGCGAGGCCCAGGATGTCGCCGGGGCGGATCGCGCGATTCGCACCGCTCTCCGGATCGCGTACCGGCCCCGCCGCGCGGAGGAGCGCGAGCATCTCGCGCGCCACCAGCTCCACTTCATCGTACGTGCCCGCGCCGCCCATCGCGCTCATCCTGGCGGCAGGGCTCATCGCTTCGCGCGAACCGCGCTCCGCCACGAAGCCCAGCGCTTCCAGCCGCGCCGCCATCTCCGCGCCCGGCCCGCCGTCCGGCAGCAGAGTGGAGATTCCGACGTTGCACGAAGGAGCCGCTTGGATGGCGGCCGCGTAGAGATCGAAGCTCGCTCTGTGCGTCAGAGCGGGATCGTCGAGCACGAGCGGGACCGAGGGCACGCCCCGCTCGAGCAGGCGATCGATCCTGCTGGCCGGATCGTGCAGTCCAAGCTCCGCTCGGCGCCGCTCGAAGTCGCGGTAGGCGTCCGCAGCCCGTCTGTCGCCGCCCGCGTCGGCGTACATGTCGGGCGTGATGCGGTTCATGCGGAGCGATCGGATCAGCGCTGTGACCGCGCGGATCGCGCCCGAGGGTGCGGCCGCGGCGCGCTCCTCGAAGAGCGGCAACCGCGCCGCACGCGCGGCCTCCTCCACCAGCAGTCGCTCGAGCGCCGCGGATAGGAGCCTGGGCTCCGCGAGCCCGGCACGCGCCTCGAGCGTAGGGAGAAAGCGCGCGGGCGAGGCGGCCCGGAGCCCGAGCATTATGCCGCCATTCGCCGAGGCCAGCGCGCGCACCGCGCGACGTCGCGCGCCCGCCGAGGGCGCCACGAAGAGCGCGCCGGGGACCGCGCGCTCGCGGCACCACCCGGCTACGACGGCCGGATCGTCATGGACGAAAAGGGCTCGCTCGGCGGAGCGAAGTGGGGCGGAGGGAGACGGTGTAGAGCGCTGCATCGCGTGTGAGGGGGGCGGGCGGGCACAGGCGTTTGCCCTCGACACACGTTATCACCGGACTATGACAATGCAAGGGTGGATGGGGCCGGTTTGCGGGATGGCTCGCATCCGGGCTCGCCCCCGCGTGACAACCCGTCCAGCCCGACGGCGTCATCCTTCATGCACGACGAGCCACGGGTCCGGTCGCGCAAGCTTGCGCGACCGGACCCGTGGCCCTTCCACCCCCTTCTATCGCCTTACTTGAAGTTCAGGTTCAGCACCGTGTACAGCGAATCGATATTCGTGCTGCTGATGCCGTGCTTCTCGAGCGAGCACTGCACGCCTTTGCGGGTCCCCTCGCCCACCTGGCCGTCAGGCGTGCCCACGTCGCAGCCGTCGTTGTTGAGCGCGGTCTGCAGCTGCTTCACCTGATCGTTTGAGAGCGTCGCGAGCTGCGTGCGGATTGCGGCTGTGGATGCCGCGCCACCTGCCGCGGCCGCGCCCGCTCCCGCCGCTTCCTTCGCCTCGTTGGCCGCTTGTCCCGCCTTGTTCGCCAGCGTATCCGCCGCCGCACCGGCCCTGTTCGTCATCGTATCGATAGCACCGGCCGCCGAGCTCGTGTCCGTACCACCGGGCGCCATGGCGCCCATGGTGTCTGCCGTCGACGAGGGAGTCGTCGTGGTGCCCGCCGGAGCTGCCATCCCACCTACAGCCGTGT
Organism: Gemmatimonadaceae bacterium; assembly: GCA_035688075.1. Taxonomy (GTDB): domain Bacteria; phylum Gemmatimonadota; class Gemmatimonadetes; order Gemmatimonadales; family Gemmatimonadaceae; genus JADGGM01. The sequence continues at coordinate 14,124 of DASSNL010000035.1, read as the reverse complement.
CGCTGGTGCCTGCATTCTGATCCTTGTTGGTGCACGCTGCCACGCTTATGGCGAGCGCTACTCCTAATACCGTGACGCGTAGCATGAAGACCCTCCACCTCTGAGCATTTCCATTCGCTCTATCCTGCACGGCCATCGGGGCGCAATTTCCATGCTGACCAAACCCGCGGATACGGAGCCGCCCATGTTCCTTGGCCACTACGGAGTCGCGTTCGCCGCGAAGCGCGTCGTGCCGCGCACCTCACTCGGCACGCTCACGTTCGCGGCTCAGTTCCTCGACGAGCTCTGGCCGATACTTCTGCTGTTGGGTCTGGAGCACGTGCGGATCGTTCCGGGGCTCATGGCCGCCAACTCGCTCGACTTCGTCAGCTACCCCATCACGCACAGTCTCGTAACCGCCATCGGTTGGGCAATACTCGTCGGCCTCATCTACTTCGCCGTCCGCCGCTACCGCCGCGGTGCGTGGGTAGTCGCCGCGGCCGTATTGAGCCACTGGCTGCTCGATGTACCAATGCACCGACCCGACCTCCCGCTCTGGCCCGGCTCGCGCATCATGGTGGGCGCCGGACTCTGGAACTCGGTACCGCTCACGATTCTCCTGGAAATCGGAACTCTGGCGGTGGGGCTCGCGATCTACCTGCGCTACACGCGCTCTACCGACTGGATCGGGCGCTGGGGACTCTGGGCGATGGTACTGCTGCTCGTCGTGATATGGTGCGTAGGACTCGTCGGCCCGCCGCCAGCCGACGAGCATGCGCTCGCCGTAACCTCGCTCGGCATCTGGCTCTTCGTACCGTGGAGCTACTGGGTGGACCGTCATCGCGTGCTGCGCTCAGCGCACGAGGCGAGCTGAGCGGTCACCCGGATGGCTGGCGGTGCGCTCCGGAACGCGCTAAACGTTCTATCCGTACCCGAACGACACCCAGCGACAGACAGAGACACCGACAATGAATCCCGATACGACGACCGATAACGCGACGACCAATAGCGGGAAGAGCGGGAAGAAAACGCGCCCCACCGGCAGCACGATGGACGGCGCCATGCCGGCACCGGTGACACCCGGCGGCGAGCCCACCGACGATATCTTCTCCGAGCCCGTGGAGCGCTCGGACGACTTCGCCTTCGACGCCACCACCGTGCGCGTCTTCGACAACATGGTGAACCGCTCGGTTCCGTTCTACGGCGAGATTCAGCGCATGACCGCGGAGCTGGCCGAGGAGTTCGCGGTGCCCGGAACCAGGGTCTACGACCTGGGATGCTCCACTGGCACCACGCTCATGGCGCTCGAAGCACACCTCGATCCATCGATCGAATTCGTTGGCTACGACAACGCGCCCGACATGCTGAAGCGCGCCGAGCAGAAGCTCTCCACGCTCTCGTCGTCGCGTCGCCGCGAGGTACGGCTTGCAGACCTGCACCAGCCATTCACGATCGAGAACGCATCGGTCACGGTGATGCTCTTCACGCTGCAGTTCGTGCGGCCACTGCACCGCGAGCGCGTGATCCGCACGATCGCCGAGGGCACCCGCAAGCAGGGCGCGCTGATCCTCGCCGAGAAGGTCATCGAGGGTGACACGCTCTTCAATCGCCTTTTCATCGACAAGTACTACGACATGAAGCGGCGGCACGGCTACTCCGACATGGAGATCTCGCGCAAGCGCGAGGCGCTCGAGAACGTGCTCGTCCCCTATCGCATCGAGGAGAACCGCGACCTCCTTCTCGACTGCGGCTTCACGAAATTCCAGGAGTTCTTCCGCTGGTACAACTTCGCCGGGATGATCGCCGTCAAATGACATCGCGGGCCACCGCGGCTGCCGGCGAGCGCGCGCCATCCCCGCTAGTCCGCTACGGCAACTTCCTCTTCAAGTACCGCGACCAGGTCTTCCCGGCGGTGCTCCTCGCGCTGTTCGTCGTCACCCGCCCACACTGGCCAGGTGGACGCGACGATCACGACACCGTCCTCGACCTCGTGGGCTTCGGCATCGCTCTGCTCGGCCAGATCCTGCGCGCGGCGGTGGTGGGGTACGCGTACATCATTCGCGGCGGGAAGAACAAGCAGGTGTACGCCGAGGAGCTCGTGACGCGCGGCTTCTTCAATCACTCGCGCAACCCGCTCTACGTCGGGAACCTTCTCATCCTTCTCGGTCTCCTCGTCATCTGGAACTCGCCGCTCGCCTACCTCATCGGGGTTCCCTTCTTTCTCCTCGGCTACGTGGCGATCGTGGCCGCCGAGGAGGCGTTCCTGCGTCGGAAGTTCGGTGCCGACTACGACGCGTACGCGGCGCGCGTCCCGCGCTGGTGGGTGCGGCTCGGCGGGTTTCGCGAGTCGATGGAAGGGATGGTGTTCAACTGGCGTCGCGTGGTGCTCAAGGAATACGGGAGCGCCGCGTACTGGGTGGCTGGCGCCTTCGCGCTGATGCTGGCGGACTCGCTGATCTACCAGCGGTGGGATGCGCATCCAACCCGGAATACCGTGCTCGTGATCGGGATCGTGCTGGTGGTAGCGCTGTGGGGTTGGGCGCGCTGGCTCAAGAAGAGCAAGCGGCTCACGGCGTGAACGACGGGGAACGACGGGGTCAGGTCTTTAATTTCGAGCCGTATGGCCACTGCCCATACGGCTCGAAATTAAAGACCTGACCCCGTCAGATCACGGGAAGGTTCGAACTTCGCTGGCGTACTGACACGAAACCTTCGGATCGAAGTTCGCGAAGGTGCCGTTCGGGTTGTCTTTCCACACCCAGGCGTGCAGTGCCCACACTTGATACGTGTCGTTGTGCGCGAGCTCCCGGCCGAACAGAACGGGAGGAGTCGCATCGGGCGGTAACACGGAGAATGGGATGATGTATTCCACGGCGACGAGCGTCATCCTGCCGTTCTTGTCCGGCTCGTATACGAGCAGCTCCGGCTCGGCCGGGTTCAACGTTCCGTCCACGAGGTTGCCGTTCAGGCGGTGGTAGCCCATGCCTCCGGAGTCCACGTGGGTGAGGCACTCGGGTGGGAAGTTGGTATTCCAGCCGCTGGCTTCCGCGGTGGCTATGTCGTGGAAGCGTGCCGTCGCGCTCCTCAGCGCGGCCAATTCCTGGTTCACTGCCGCACTCGGCTGTTCGTCGCTGGCATGTCTCGAGAACGATGCGCTCGCATCGAGTTGCGAGCTTGCCGCGGGCTCACTCGGTCGTTTCTCCGTGCAAGCATAGCCGAGCACGAGGAGTATGAGGCCGGTACTGAGTGCGGCGAAGCGCCGCGTGTTCGAGTTGACGGACATGACGGGTGGCCCCCTTGAGGTTGAATGAACGGATGAGGCGCCAAGCGTCGGCGGTGCGTGACTATTGCCCCGCCGCACAAGGGCGGTATTATGTGCGACCGCAATCGCCTCACGATCGCCCCGTTATCGCCGAGCTCGTCATGTACCGACTCAACCTCTTCGGCGGCGTCTCGATCGATGGCATGGAGGGCCCGGTAATCGGGCGAGCCGTGCAGCGCCACCGTCTCGCGCTCCTCGGCATTCTCGCGGCATCGCTCTCGCCCGGAGTGAGTCGCGACAAGCTCGTAGTGTATCTCTGGCCGGAGAGAAGTGCCGCACGCGCTCGTCACGCCCTGGCGGATTCCATCTACAGACTGAACGAGGCACTGGGCGGGAGCGCCGTGCTCGCCGTCGGCGACCAGCTACGTCTCAACGGCGCCATAGTTCGCAGCGACGTGGGGACGTTCCGCGATGCGTTCACTACGGCCGCCTGGGAAGATGCCGCTCGCGTGTACAGCGGACCTTTCATGGACGGCTTCTTCCTCCCAGGAGCGCTCGAGTTCGAGCGCTGGCTGGAGCTAGTGCGCGAACGGCTCGATGGCGAATACGGTCGGGCGCTCGAGTCGCTCGCCGCGCAGCGCGCCGCGCGCGGTGACGCTGCCGGTGCCGTTGACGCATGGCGGCAGCGCGCCATGCTCGATCGCTACGATTCGCGGGTCGCCCTGCGCCTGGTGGAGGCACTCGTCGCCGCCGGCAATCGCGCCGCCGCCGTCCGACACGCGCACTCCCACACCCGCCTGGTGGAGGAGGAGCTCGGCACCCATCCCGTCCCGGAGATAGCGAGCTTCGCCGAGCGACTGGCGGCGGGAGGGTAGGTGGGAAGAAAGCAGACAGCAGAAAGCAGTAAGCAGTAACGGCTCGTAAGGTCGAGGCCTCTACTCCTAGAGGTTTTCACTGCTTACTGCTTTCTGCTGTCTGCTTTCCGCTTTCTTCCTTCCCCTTGCGTGGCGATGGGAAGCATCGTATCGTGTGGTGCACTTCAACCACACGAGAGACTCCATGGAAGATCTCGACGTCGGTCTCATGCGCGGCACGCTCGACCTGCTCATCCTCAAGGCGGTGAGCTGGGGGCCGCGCCACGGGTATGCCATTGCTGAGTGGATAGAGCAGGTCTCCGGCGAGGTGTTGCTCGTGGGCGAGGGGACGCTCTACCCTGCTCTCCACAGGCTCGAGAAGCAGGGTCTGGTGGAAACCGAGTGGGGTCTCTCGGAGAACAATCGTCAGGCGAAGTACTACCGATTGAGCAGCGATGGTCGTCGCCGGCTCCGGGTAGGAACCTCGTCGTGGCGCAGCTTCGTCGAGGCGGCCGGCCGAGCACTGAGCGCGACCGGGCCCGTGCCCGCCTGATGTCCGCTCCGCGGCGCCCGTCTCGCGCGGTGCGGGAGCCCTTGCCTCGGACCTTTCGTCTCGACAGCGGTCCCGATCGCGTGGAGCGCGACGTGGACGAGGAGATCGACTTCCACATCGAGATGCGTACCAGGCGGCTCGTGGACGCCGGACTCGATCCTGCCGCCGCGCGCGCTCAGGCGCTGCGCCGCTTCGGCGACCTATCCGCGGTACGCACCGAATGTCTCACCATAGACCACCAGCGGGAGCGAGCCATGCAGCGCGCCAACCATCTAGAGGATCTCCGACAGGACGCGGGCTACGCCGTCCGCACCCTCGTACAGAACAAGGGTTTCACGGCGATAGTCCTGCTCATCCTCGCGCTCGGCATCGGCGCGAACACGGCGATGTTCACGCTGGTCGATGCGCTGCTTCTTCGAACGCTCCCGGTGCCTCACGCCGATCGGCTCGTGACGATCGGCGATCCTACGCGCACGGGATCACTGTCCGAGGGATCGCCGCGCGTGAATCTCGCCTCCTATCCACTCTACGCCGACCTGCGCGCTCAGAACCAGTCGCTGAGCGGTGTGTACGCGTCGGGCCGCACGGGCCGACTAGATGCGATCATCGACCGGGACAGCACCGGGAGCGCACGGACGAGCGCCGAGGCGGAGCATCCGCGCGGGCGATTCGTGTCGGGAAACTACTTCTCGGTCCTGCAGCTGCATGCCTCGCTCGGGCGCACCTTCGCAGCCGATGAAGATCGGGTGCCGGGCGACGATCCTGTGGTGGTGATCAGCCACGATTACTGGCAGCGCCGCTTCGCCGGCGACCGCTCGGCCGTCGGTCGCACGATAGTAGTAAACGGCACGCCGCTCACCATCGTCGGCGTGGGACCGGTCGGCTTCACCGGTGATATCGTGGGCCAGCCGATCGAGATGTGGATCCCGCTCATGATGCAGCCATCGGTGATGCCGCATACCGAGTGGATGGATGACCGGAAGATCAGCTGGCTGCTGATGATGGGACGGCTGAAGCCCGGCGTCTCCATGGAGCAGGCGCGCAGCGACATCACAGCCGTGATCAAGCGATCGCTGCTCACCAATGCAACGGGCGATCAGATCGGCAGCGTCCAGCGGGATCTGAGGGAGGAAGACGTCCAGGTGGGGCCCGGTGCGCGGGGCTTCTCCTACTACCGCAGTGCGTACTCCGCCTCGTTGCTCACGCTCATGGCGGCCGTGGCGCTCGTTCTCCTCATCGCGTGCGCCAACATCGCCAACCTCCTCCTCGCGCGCGCATCTGCGCGTGGCCGGGAGATGAGCGTGCGCATGGCGCTCGGTGCAGGGCGACTACGATTGGTGCAGCAGCTCCTCACCGAGAGCGTGATCCTCGCCGTGGCAGGTGGCGCGCTCGGACTGCTCGTGGCGTACTGGGGGAGCCAGGCGCTCCTGCACCTCGCGGGCGGCTCCAGCCCCATCCCGCTCGAGGCGCAAATCGATGGACGTGTGCTTCTCTTCACCGCTCTGCTCTCGTTCATCACCGCCGTGTTCTTCGGGCTCGTCCCGGCGGTGCGCGCCACTCGCGTGGAGCTGGCGACCGCGCTACGCACGCAGGGGCGCGGAGTAGCGGGCACGCAGGGACGGCCCGGGAAGCTGGCGCTCGGTAAGCTTCTGGTAGTGGCGCAGGTGGCGCTATCGATGTTGCTCCTGGTGGGCACGGGAATGCTCGTGCGCAGCATGAAGAAGCTGCAGGGCGCCGACCTCGGGCTGGCGCGCGACGAGCTCGTGATCGCCGAGGTGGACGCTCAGCGCGCTGGTTACAACGGCCCACGGCTCGCGGCGCTGATACGCGACCTCGTTACGCGGGTGGAGCGCGTGCCCGGGGTGAGCGCGGTCACCTATTCCGAGAACGGCATCTTCAGCGGCACCGAATCGGGGACCACCCTCGAGGCGGAGGGCTACACGGCGCGCGCCGACAGCGACACCGTAGTGGCGTACGACGATGTTGGACCCGCTTACTTCCACGCGATCGGTGCGCATCTGATGCAGGGTCGCGACTTCGAGGCGCGAGACAACGAGACCGGACCGAAGGTGGCGGTGATCAATACCACCGCTGCGCGCTTCTTCTTCCCCGATGGTAACGTGATCGGACGCCATCTCTCCGTTGACAGCACGGCGCGGGAGATCGTCGGCGTCGTGGCCGACGTGGAGGAGCAGGGTGTGCGCGAGCCGCCGTCGCGCCGGGTGTACTTCCCCATGGTGCAGATGAACGAGCTGCCCGGCAGGTTCAAGCTCGAGGTCCGCGCAACCGGCGATCCCGCACGACTCGTCGTTCCTGTTCGACGAGCGCTGCAAGCGGCCGATCCGTCGCTCGTAGTTCTGAGTGTCGATCCGCTGAACGATCTCATCGGCGACTCGATAAGCCGCGACCGGATGGTAGCGCAGGTGGTGACCTTCTTCGGTGCGCTGGCGCTCGTGCTGGCGGCGCTCGGTCTCTACGGCGTGATGGCGTACGCCACCGTTCGTCGCACGAGCGAGTTCGGCCTGCGCATGGCACTCGGAGCGGAGCCCGGCGACGTGACTCGGCTCATGCTGCGCGAAGCGCTGATATTGACGGTGGGCGGAGTCATCATCGGTCTGCCGGTGGCGCTCATGGCAACTCGACTCCTCGAGAGCCAGCTCTTCCAGGTCGCGGTTCTCGACGTACCGTCCATCGTGCTGGCCATCGTCGTGCTGTCCATCAGCGCCGCAGCAGCCGGGCTCCTTCCCGCGATACGCGCATCGCGAGTGCCGCCGTTGGAGGCGTTGCGGGTGGAGTGATGGGGTGAAAGAAAGCAGAGAGCAGAAAGCAGAAAGCAGGGAATGACCGAACATGGGTCCCCGCTTGCGCGGGGATGACGGATTTACGTCGCAGTTCCTGTTTCCTGTTTCCTGTTTCCTTTTCACTGCTTTCTGCTTTCTGCTCTCTGCTTTCTTTTATCCCATCCCTCTGCTCAGTGCACTGCCAACGAGTCCAGCTCGATGAAGGTGGCATGCTGCGAGGCGTCGTATCGGACGCTGTAGCTCGTCGGGTAGCTGCCAGGCGTCTGGTATGACTCCGCCTGCTTCACGGGTGATGAGACGTCGGGATGGCTCGCCAGGAAGTCGCGTGTGACCATCGGCTCGACGAACACCATCTGGCCCTGGTAGAAGCCGTAGATGAACGTCTTGGTAAACGGCGTCCCGTGGAACTCCGCGGAGAGCGTGTCAGCCCAGTGGACGCCCATCCCGGGCACGGAGATCACCTGCGAGGCGTAGTCTCTAGGGACGAACTGCGACTCGACGGGCGTGTTATCCGGGCCGCCTGCGATCGCCGCTTGCTCGGCATCAGGGATCATGTAGAAGTGGAAGTCGAAGTGTGGGACGCCATAGATAGGTGCGGGCTCGTGTCCCTGTGGATTCCAGTCGAGCGTCATGTGATCCCAGGGTGGCGCCGATGCACTGCTGGGCATTGCGAGCTTCCACTCCGACATCTCCGCCGGAAGGCCGTCGAGCGCGCCGTCGCTCAGCTTGATGCCGACGGTGGTCACGACCTTCCCGTTCTGCATTATGAAGCTCTGTGCGGTGCCGTTCCCGACGGAGACCGGCGGACCGTCCACCTCCACGGCGGCATCCGGACTAGTCGAGTCGCTGCTGCACGCGGCAACCGCGAGCGCGGCCGCCATGATGACGAGGGCACGCCCGCGCACGCGGCCCGTGCTGGAATCGCGGCCAAGGCCCCGGGCGGTGGGTCGAATGATCGAAAGGTGCATCCGTGTCTCCTGTCGCATTGTTGGGTTTCGAGAGTGATATCGGGATTGATCGAGTGGACGTCAGAGGTAGCGCGCGATCGCCATACACGTGGCGGTGATCACGAGCAGGACGGCCGTGGCGTACGCGACGCGCGCGAGCCGCAATTGCAGCCGCTCCAGCTCCGCGGTGATCTCCGGCGGCGCCCCCGGCTGCCGCGGGAGCTCCGGCGCCACATCGGTGGCCGCGTCAGCACCGACGTGAGCAAGCGCGGGCTCCGGCTCTGGTATCGACCGGGGCGCATTGCGGGCGAGCGCCTCGAGCTTCCTGGCCGTTGGCGCGGCCACGCCAGCGCCGAGCGCGAACGCGATGAGCGCCGTGAGCCCGCCGAAGCCGAGCACGAGTCCGGGACGCGACCGCATCCACGCGTCGTGCATGTCGGTCGCGATGCGCCAGTACATCGTCGCGCCGCTCAGGATCGTGAGCGCGGCGGCAACGGCGAGCGACGCGGAGAGCCGCCGCCGTTGCATGATCTCGCGAAGCAGGCGCCCGCCCGTCGGCCCGTTCGCCCGCGCCGCCGGAATCACGAAGGCGGCGAGGGCGATCGCGGTGCCGGCCCAGAAGAGGCCGAACACGATGTGCACGATGCGCAGGGCGAGCATCATCGTCTGGTCAGGCATCGCCAGTCGTCAGGGCTTGTGTTGCTCGAGCGCCTTTCGCACGATCTCCGCCTCATGGAGCTGGAGCTCCCGGGCAGCACTGACGTCGCCCGCGCTGATGCGTTGCTGGAGTACGGCGAACTGGCTGTCGGGCGGCGACATGGCGGCGGCGAGCGCCTGCATCGCTCGGGCGGCGTCGGGATCGCCCTGCGAGCCACGAAGGGCCACGGCCGCGAGGAACTGGCTCGCCTGCAGCGCTGCCTGGGAGTCGCCGGACTGCGCGGAGGGCGCTGGGAGCGGCGTCGTCCCGGCCGAGGCGGCGCCCGTGAGTGCGTTGGCCGCTCCGGCCGTGACGGCGCGCGTCAGAGCGTTGGCCGTTCCGGCCGAGGCGGTGCCTGTCAGAGCGCTTGCAGCGCCGCCAGTGGCCGCATCGATCGCTATGCGGACTGCCGTCTTCTTGGAGATACCGACCTTGGAAGCGGTCTTGCCGATCACTCTTCCAAAGCGACCGAAGCGCGACTTCTTGTGCGGGGCCGGTGTGGATTGCGCAGTAGAGTCGACTGCCGAGTCCTGTGCTGCAGCATTCGGCGTGCTGGCCTTGGGCGTACTCTGAGCGCCCGCAGGAGCGGCGAGGCAGAGCGCGGCGAGAGCACCGAGCACGAGAAACCGTGTTGGCGCGTGATGCGATCGTGTCGAGCGAGTCATGAGGTCCCCCGAGTCGGACGTGTGCGGTCATGAGGCGCGGTGGGCGCCTCGACGCGGGGAACGTTGTGTGGGAGCACTCATCGCCCGATCATCGGGCGATCATCGGCGTATCAGATCAGGTCTGGCGGGTGGGAGCAGGCATCGGGACGGAGGACCGGCCGGGAGGCAGCGGGCGTCAGCCCCGAGGTCGCAGAAGCTCGCGAAATCCGGGATCGGCGGCGAGGGAGTGGAACTCGGGCCAGCGGTCCACGTCGAAGTAGGTGGTCGCACCCGAGCTCAGCGCCTGCCTGATGAGGGCAATGGCCACCGCGTGGTCTCCTCGGAGCGCCTCGATGCGAGCCCGCGCGAGCATGACGGCCCCCGCGGCGCTGCCGCGAGCAGCCGTGTGTGCCAACTCCGTGAGATGCCCGGAAACTGTGCGCAAGACTGTCGTGTCACCGGCCACGGCTGCAATGCCGCCGAGCGTACCAAGGAAATCCGGCTGGTCCGGATACGCACGCACGAGCTCCCGCGCAATCCGCTCGGCCTCTGCGGTGCGCCCCGCCTGAAGGAGCGCGCGGGCCTGATAGTCGCGCTCGGACGAGTCGAGGCCTGCGGAGTGGGACGCGAAGTAGCGTGCCGTGCGGAGCCAGAGCCGGTGCGCGTCGTTTGCGTGTCCGTGCGTGGCCAATCCGGCGGCACTCGTGTACAGCACCATGCCGTAGCTCGTGCCTGACGTGACGGGGGCAGTTGCCGCGCTGTCGAGCACCGCATCGAGTGCTGCGGTACGGCCGGTCGCGGCCAGCTCCCACGCGAGCCACTCGTACGTCTGGAGGTGGTTCGGGAACGCGCGCCGCCCCTCACGCGCGAATCGCAGCGCCGCCTCGTCATCGCCTGCCAGGTGTGCCGCGCCCACGAGCCAGCTCCAGTAAGCCGCCCACCCCTTCACCCATCCCTCGCTCGGGTTCACGCGCTCGAACCACTGAAGCGCCTCCCGCGGCCGGTCGACTGCAAGAGCGCCCTGACCGGCGACGACGAACGACTCCGATGTAGGACTCACGCGCGCCATCGCGCGCGCTGCTTCGTAAGCCTTCCCGAGGTCGCCGCGCAACTGGGCGAGCTGATAGTCGAGTTGATACTGATCGGCGGGAACCAGCCGGTTGCGTTGGAGAGCGACGCGCTCGAGCGTCGACTCGGCGCGCGAGAGCTGGCCGAGGTTGGCCTCTACATCCGCTGCGTAGAGCAGGGGCTGCAGGAATGTCGAGTCCAGCGCGCGTGCGCGCAGATAGTGTGGGAGGGCGGTTGCAAAGTCCAGGCGGACGTCTGCCTCCAGGCCATCCACGAACTCGCGGTACGCCTCGTACGACGGCGGTGTCCCGCCGCGCGCGGCCCATTCGGCCAGACGCGGGTTCGCGATCGTGGCGAGCGCCCCCATCACGCGCGAGCTGAGGCGCCGCACGCCGGCCATCGGATCGCTCGCCAGCACCGCAATCGGCGGCACCTCGCGGAGCAGCGAGCCGTCCTTCGCGTCGGTCACCTCGGCGTGGAACTCGAGCGTGTCTCCGAGGCGATAGTAGGTGCCCCACACCAGGATCTCGGCGTCCACGCGCTGCGCCAGTTCATGCATCTGCGCGTCGCGCGGCAGTTTGGCGGATCGACCGTTCGCGTTGGGGGAACCGATCACGGCGCGGGAGTCGACAACGTCGACGAGCCCTGTGCGTGCGAGCTCGGTGGCCACCCAGTCGGCTGCCATGTCGCCCAGCGGCGCGAGGGTCGAGTCGCCCGTGTGATTCTCGAAGGTGGCAACGACGACGCGTCGTTGATCGGACTCGGCGCCGGCCCGCGAGAGCAGGGATCGACTCGCGATCGCGATGACGGCGACGAGAACCACCGCGGCCGCCGCCCAGCGCCACGGGTGCCGGCGTCGCGGGCGGGCCGGGGCTCGCGGTGCAATCCGATCCTGTGCTGCATCGTCCGCCCCCTGCTCGATGGTCGGCGAACGGTCAGCGTCCGGCGGCGCCATTTCCGATGGTACCGGCTCCGCCGCCATCTCTGGCACCTTCACGACACCCGCCTCGCCACTGCGCAGCCGCTCCGCGAACGCTGCCACCGCTGCATCCGGCGGCAGATCGAGCTCGCTGTGCAGAATCGTCTGGTGCAGCTGAGCATGCCGGATTGCCCCCGTCACATCGCCCGCAGCCGCGAGCGCCTCGACGAGCGCCAGCGCCACGCGCGAGTCCAGGGGATCGAGCGCCGCCAGGCGCTGCCACCACTCCAGGGCCAGTCGCGCTTCGCCGCGCCGGGCTGCGCGCGTCGCGCATGCCTCCAGCGCCCGCGCCGCGCGGCGCGCGAGATCCGCCCGCTCGGCTTCGACCCAGCGCTCGAACTCGCCCGCATTGGGGAGATGGAAGTCGTCCAGGAACGGGCCAGCGTACAGGTCGGCTGCGCGCTCCGGCTCATCCGCGGCGAGCGCCTGCTCGAAGTCGGCGAGGTCCGTCGTGATGAGCGCGGCGTCGAGCTGCAGCACGTTCGTCCCGCGAATCACCTCGGCGCCGCAGCTCCGGCGCAGTGAGTACAGCGTCTGCGCGAGTGAGTGGCGGGCGCGCTCCTCATCGACGTCGGGCCAGAGGACGCCCAGGGTCTTCTCGCGGCTGGCGCCGTCCGCGCTGGCGGCGACGAAAGCCAGAAGCGCAAGCGGGCGCCGCTGGAGGGCAATTGAAGAACCGTCGGCGCGCTGGAGACCGGCGGTACCGAAGGTGCGGAGACGCAGCATGCTTCTCGCTCGACAGCAATGTGAGTTGGCGGACCCAGTTTATCCCTCGGCGGTGCATTCCGGCAACCCGACGGTGATTTCGCGATCGATTCGACGGGTATTGACAAGTTCACCTCTCTCGTTGTAGAATCGTCGCCCTGGGAGTCGCGTCCCGATGTTCACGAGTCGACCGTTTTCGCACGTATCGCGTGTGGAATGCGGCGGCACACCCGAAGCGCATGGCGCGCGGGAGATCATCGGTGACGCGATTTTGCGTTTCAGGAGTCAGCAGGAATTCAAATTCGTTTGGAGCAGCCATTTCGCGATGACCACGTTCACGATCCTCCAATTCACAGCCGCACCGCGCTCAGGCAGCCGCCAGAGAGTCGTGCGACACGGTGTGCCGTTCGGCGCGCCTGGGGGAGACGTGTGCGGTTACGAGAAGGGCTTCGCGGAGCGATCGGATTTCAGCGCGAAGTGCAGTTACAGGGATGCACTGGGTCATCGCGCTATCCCAGGATTTGTGATGAGAGTCGAAGCTTCGAGCCGTATAGCGCTCGGCGATCGACTCTCGTCAGGAAGGATCGGTGCAGGATCGGGTTCAGGGAGGCGTACTCCATAGAGTGCGACGAGCTGTTTCCGGATCCGGGAGCGATGTGAACGCCCCACCTGCGCCGAGTGCCAGGTGGGGCGTTTTCGTTTTGGGATGCTTCGCCGCGCATGAGCAGCAGGCAGGTTGGCAGTCGCTTTTTGACAAGTGATGGTCCGGGAAGGAAAGCAGCACCCGAAGTAGAGGCATCAACGAGATGTCCCGTCGTCGGCCGGCGAAGCGATGCGCGCGAGCGGAGGATCACGCGACTCCCATCGTTCGGTCTGCGTTCATGTTATCGCCGCGTCGGCGGCGGGCATCTCGACATACCGTTACAGGTCGGTTTGATCAACGTAGTGGAGGGTGTCGTAGCTCAGCGGATAGAGCGCGAGGACTTCCCTCACCGACAACTCGCCCGGCACGCCGGGCCGAAGGTACGAGGGTTATCGAACTCTCGATGTCGCCGGTTCGAATCCGGTCGGCACTCTCCACCTCATTTCAGCACGCGGGTCGCGCCGATTCGGTTATCCCACCGCATTGCCCTGGCACGCAACACGGGACGCCAGGGGCCGAGTCGGACAACTCATCCGCGTGTCGCATCGCTCCGTGCGCGGGTCGCCGTCGTTGGGTTATCGACCTCTCATGTCCGAGATACCCCAGTAGTCAGGGGGCCCAATGGCACCACCTCATCCGCGCAATCGCGCATTACACGCCGCAGCACCATCCATCAACCACTCGACCACAGGAGGGCGAGCAATGATCGACTTCACGCAGTACTTCGCGACTCGCCTCCGGCGTCTCGTCGCGCCGCAGGCCGAGCCGATACCGGGAACCGCGCAGGTACCCAACTCCGCTGGCGGCTTCACTTGGGCGGTGGACCGCTGGGCGCGGCTCGACCGCTTCCTCATCCTCGGAAGCGAGGGCGGAACGTTCTACGTGGGCGAGCGTGAGCTCACGCGCGAGAGCGCGAAGTCCGCGATCGAGTGCGTCGCCGAGGATGGCGCGCGCGTCGTGAGGCGCGTAGTCGAGATCAGCCAGAGCGGCCG
>DASSNL010000233.1:0-9477 GCA_035688075.1 Gemmatimonadaceae bacterium | reverse complement strand
CTCTCCGAGACCATTGCCAGTCTCAACGACACGAAGCTCGTCTACGCGCCCAACACCAGGACGAAGTACTCGAACGCCGCGATCGCTCTGGTGGGTGACGTGCTCGCCACCACACAGAAGCAGCGCTTCGAGAGCTACCTGAAGCACGCCGTGCTCGACCCCGCGGGGATGTCGAGCAGCGCCTTCGCCCGCAACGAAGTTCCCGAGCGCCAGATCGCCAGCGCGTACATGTGGACGCTCGACGGCCGCACCACCCCCGCGCCCACCTTCGATCTCGGGATGGCGCCCGCGGGGAGCATGTATACCACGGTGGATGACCTGGGCCGCTTCATGAGCATGCTCTTCGCCGGTGGACGCGGCGCGAAAGGTCAGGTCCTGAAGCGCGCCACGCTCGAAGCTATGTGGAAGCCGCAGTTCGCTCGGCCCGGCCAGAAGACGGGCTACGGGATCGGCTTCGGCCTCTCGGAGCTCCGCGGCCACCGCATGGTGGGGCACGGCGGCGCGATCTACGGCTTCGCTACCGAGCTCTCCGCACTCCCCGACGACAAGCTCGGAGTCGTGGTCGTCACCACCATGGACGGCGCCAACACGGTAACGAGCCGCATTGCCGACGCGGCGCTCGACATGATGCTCGCCAACCGCGAGAAGCGCGCGCTCGATGCTCCCGACACCACCAACGCGCTTCCGACCGGTCTCGCGCACCGTCTCGCGGGTCGCTACGGCACCGGCGAGAACGCCGTGGACCTCGTCGCGCTTGGCGACGAGCTCTACGTGGATCCGGTGCGCGGCGGGATGCGCGCGCCGCTCCGGATGCTCCGCGACACACTCATCGTAGATGGCCGCCTCGGCTACGGCGACCGCGTCATCACGCTCGGCGATGCCATAGTCGTCGGCAAGGACACGCTGAAGCGTGTGCAGCTCGGCATGCCCGCACCGGCGCCCGAGAAGTACCGCGGCCTGATCGGCGAGTACGGCTGGGACTACAACACCCTCTACATCCTCGAGCGTGATGGCAAGCTCGAGGCGCTCATCGAGTGGTTCTTCCGCTACCCGCTCGAGGAGGTCTCGAAGGGAGTCTACAAGTTCCCAAACTGGGGACTCTACGACGGCGAGCAGGTGGTCTTCGATTTCGACGCGAATGGCCGCGCGAAGGCGGTGACGGCGAGCGGCGTCACCTTCCCGCGTCGCGCCACGGGTCCCGAGGATGGCTCGCAGTTCCGCATCACCCCCGTGCGGCCGGTGGCCGAGCTTCGAAAGGAAGCGCTGGCCGCCCAGCCGCCGAAGGAGAAGGGCGACTTCCGCAAGAGCGATCTCGTGGAGCTGGTGAAGCTCGACTCCACCATCCACCTCGACATCCGCTACGCGACCACGAACAACTTCATGGGCACGCCGATGTACGAGGAGGGGCGTGCCTTCATGCAACGCCCCGCGGCGGAAGCCGTCGCGCGCGCCAATGCGTGGCTGAAGGAGCGCGGTTACGGGCTGCTGATCCACGATGCATATCGACCGTGGTTCGTGACAAAGATGTTCTGGGATGCCACGCCGGTGGACAAGCACATCTTCGTGGCCAATCCCGCGGATGGCTCGCGCCACAACCGCGGCTGCGCGGTGGACCTCACGCTGTACGATCTCTCCAGCGGCAAGCCGATCACGATGGTGGGCGGCTACGACGAGATGACCGGCCGCAGCTACCCCGACTACCCGGGCGGCACCTCACTGCAGCGCTGGCACCGCGCGCTCCTCCGGCAGGCGATGGAGATGCAGGGCTTCACGGTGTACGAGGCGGAGTGGTGGCACTTCGACTACAAGGACTGGCGCCACTACGGGATCGGGAACCAGACCTTCGAGGAGCTGGAGTCGGGGGCGAAGGCGGTGGGTGGCGGGAGCGGGACGAACGGATCGGCCGCCGCGGCCGGCACGAACGGGACGAGTGCAGCCAGCGCCGCGAATGGCGCGAGCGGCGAGATCGTTCGCCCCGGTCGTACGGGGAAGTCGCCCAAGGGATTCGATGACTACGCGGAGAAGGCGCTGCGCGACTGGCGCGCGCCCGGCGCGGCGATCGCGGTGGTGAAGAACGATTCCATCGTCTTCGCGCGCGGCTACGGAGTGCGCGAGCTCGGCAAGAGCGACCCGGTGGATGCCAATACCATCTTCGGCATCGCCTCCACCACCAAGGCGTTCACCTCCGGAGCGCTCGGCATTCTGGTGGACGAGAAGAAGATGGCGTGGGACGACCCGGTGACGAAGTACCTCCCCTGGTTCCAGATCGAGGGGCCGTACATCACCCGCGAGCTCATGGTGCGCGACCTGCTCACCCACCGCACCGGCCTCCCGCGCGGCGACCGGCTCTGGTACGCCTCGGGACTCAGCCGCACCGAAGTGCTCCACCGCGTGCGGCGTCTCGAGCCGAGCTGGAGCTTCCGCTCGCACTACGGCTACCAGAACATCATGTTCATGGCCGCCGGAGAGGTGGCCGCCGCGGCTAGCGGGATGAGCTGGGACGACCTGGTGCGGAAGAAGATCTTCACGCCGCTCGGCATGACGCGCACGACGACCACCATCCGCGCGCTCCCCGCGATGCAGGACGTGGCGATGCCGCACGAGCTGCGCAACGACACCGTCTACGTGATCCCCTGGCGCAACATGGACAACCTGGGTCCCGCGGGCTCCATGAACTCCAGCGCCAACGATCTCGCGCAGTGGCTCCGCATGCAGCTGCGTGACGGAATCTACGCCGGGAAGCGGATCATGAGCGACTCGGTAGTGGAGGAGATGCACACGCCGCAGACGGTGATCCGCATGAGCGACGAGAGCCGGGAGCTGTACGACGACACGCACTTCATGGCGTACGGGCTCGGCTGGTCGCTGCGCGACTACCATGGCCGGCTTCTCATCTCGCACGGCGGCGTGATAGACGGGATGCGCACCGAGATCGGGATGGTGCCCGGGGACAGTCTCGCCATCGTGGTGCTCGCCAACCTCGATGGCACCAACCTCCCCACGGCGCTCCTCTACCGCGCGCTCGACGCGTACATGGGCGCGCCCGCGCGCGATTGGAGCAAGCTGCTCCTCGATGCGCGGCGGAAGTCCGAGGCGGAGAGCGACAGCTCGCGCAGGGCGTTCGAGGCCGCGCGCGTGGCGAACACCAATCCCTCGCTCCCGCTCGAGAGCTACGCGGGCGTCTACTCCGACAGCATGTACGACGACATCGAGGTCAAGCTCGAAGGAAAGTCGCTCGTGGCCACCATGGGTCCGTCGTACACCGGCGACCTCTCGCACTGGCACTTCGACACCTTCAAGGTCACCTGGCGCGATCCGTCGCTCGGCAGCTCCTACTTTACATTCGTGCTCGGCCCCGACGGCAAGGTGAAGGATCTCGAGATGCGGAACATGGGAGACTTCAAGCGGATGCCGAGCGAGCGGCCGGCAACCGCGGGCTCCTACTGACATGCGTGACGCGCCGGCAAAGTACACCGGCGCGATTCATCCACCCGAAGCGGCTTCCTCTTCACCTGGAGTGAGCGATACATGAGAGCTCTAAGCGCCCTGCTGCTCGCCCTCGCAACCACGGCGTGCGCCGCCAGCCCTGACGGCGCCGCGCGCATCGCCGCCGGTCCGCCCTACGACCTCGTCATCGAGAACGGCCAGGTGGTGGATGGGAGCGGCAACCCCTGGTTCTACGGCGACGTGGCGGTGAAGGACGGTCGCATCGCGCGCGTCACGCCCGCCGGTCTCCTGAAGGATGTCGATGCGAAGCAGCGCGTCGATGCGAGCGGTCTGGTGGTGGCGCCCGGCTTCATCGACATCCAGGCACAGTCGGTGGACGAGCTCACCAGCGGCGACAGCCGCGTGGTGAGCATGACCACGCAGGGAGTCACGACCATGATCATGGGCGAGGGGAGTACGCCCGCCCCGTCCAATGACAAGATCATGGAGCTCTACCGCGTGACCGACAGCGCAGACAAGGCGCTCTTCAAGTCGTTCGAGGGCCCGCACGGCTTCGGCAACTGGATCGCGCAGATGGAGAAGCACAAGACGTCGGTGAACTTCGGCTCCTTCATCGGCACCGCCACCGTGCGCACTTACGCGAAGGGCCAGGCCGAGGGCGCTCCCACGGCCGCGGAGCTCGACACCATGCGCGCCGTGGTGCGCCGCGCGATGGAAGACGGAGCGTTCGGGATCGCGTCCGCACTCATATACCCGCCCGACAACTACTCGTCCACGGCAGACCTCGTGGAGATGGCGAAGGCGATGGCGCCCTACGGCGGCATGTACATCACGCACATGCGCTCCGAGGGCGACAGGATTCTCGAAGCGGTGGACGAAGCACTCACCATCGGTCGCGAGGCGCACGTCCCGGTGGAGATCTACCACCTCAAGGCTGCGGGCGTGCAGAACTGGCCTAAGGCAGCCAAGGTGGTGGCGAAAATCGATTCGGCGCGCGCCGCCGGCCAGGACGTCACCGCCGACCAGTACGCTTACACCGCCGGCGCCAACGGCTTCTCCTCGTGCATCTCGCCTGCCGCGCACGCCGATGGCAAGCTCCTCGAGCGCCTTCGCGATCCCGCGCAGCGCAAGGCCATCAAGGCCGACATGCTGAAGCCGAGCGAGGAGTGGGAGAATCTCTGCCTCTCGGCCACGCCGCACGGCGTCGAGGTGGTGGGCTTCACCATCGACTCGCTCAAGAAGAAGTACGAGGGGAAGCGCCTCGACGAGATCGCGAAGGCGAGGGGCACCGACTGGGCCGACGCGATCATCGATCTCACCATCGCCGAGAACGACCGCCTCGGCCAGATCCTCTTCATAGCATCCGACTCGAACGTGGCGATGCAGTTCCGCCAGCCGTGGATGAAGTTCGCGACCGACGCGAGCGGGATGGACCCCGACAGCGCCGCCGGCTCGATGACCCACCCCCGTGCCTACGGCAACTATCCCCGCATCCTCGGCCGCTACGTGCGCGAGCAGCACGTGCTGACTCTCGAGGACGCGATCCGCAAGATGACCTGGTCGGTCGCCTCGCGTCTCTCGATCCGCGACCGTGGGTTGATCAACGAGGGGATGTACGCCGACATCGTCGTGTTCGACCCGAAGACCATCATCGACCGCGCCACCTACGAGAACCCCAACCAGCTCTCCGTAGGCATGAAGCACGTCTTCGTGAACGGCGTCGAAGTAGTCACCGACGGCAAGTCCACCGGTGCCAAGCCTGGTATGCCAGTGCGAGGGCCGGGGTGGAAGGAGAGTACTACCTGATCGGTCGGGCTTCGGTGTGGCCTGGGATGCTTGGTCTGCGAGGGAGAGGGCAGCCCGCGGTTCACGCGGAGGTCGCGGAGGGAACTGCAAGAGGGCCGCGGAGAGAACCCTGCGTGACGAGTACTCAGATCCTATTCCGAGATCTCGATAGGGATAGCTCAGCGTGAATGGGGGAACTGCTCCCGCACTTCGAGTCCTGCCCACCCGGGCAGAACCGGAGGCGAGGGAGCAGTTCCCCCAAGACTCACCTGACTCTCACTGGCAGTGATTAACGAACGGTGAGCGAAGGCCCGCCCGTAGAGTATTTCTCCGCGTCCTCGCCTTACCCCTCCGCGACCTCCGCGTGAACCGCGGGCTGCCCTCCCCCCCCGCAGACCAAGCGTCCGCAGCCGCGATGATCCCCGCCTTACGCCCCCGTCCCAGCCGTCCCCGCAACTCGCTTGCGTGACCGCCAGAAAAGGAAAGCCGGGATGCCGATGAGCACGAGGACGATACCGACGGCGGCTCGGCCGGGCTGCGTGAACACGGTGTTGATCACTATCGCGGCAGCGGCGGCGACGAAGAGGACGGGGGTTACGGGGTAGCCAGGCACCCGGTACGTGGACGGGGCGCCGCTCGCCTTGCGGTACCAGAAGATGCTGAGAGCGCCGAGGGCGTAGAAGATCCACCCGACGAACACCACGTAGGTGAGCAGTTGCTCGAAGGTGCCTGTCGCGGCGAGGAGCATTGCCCACAGCGAGCCGGCCACGATCGCGAAGGCCGGAGTTCCGAAGCGCGGGTGCACCTCGGCGAGCTTGTTGAAGAAGAGACCGTCGCGCGACATCGCGAAGTAGAGTCGCGGCGCGGTGAGCGTGAGTCCGTTGGCGGCGCTGAACATCGATATCAGGATCACCACCGCTATGAGCTTCCCCGCGCCGGTGCCGAGGAGCGCGCTCACGGCGTCGGCCGCGATGCGCTCCGAGCCCGCCGCCCGCTCCGGCCCGAGCGCGGCCACGTAGGCCACGTTGGCGAGGAGGTAGATCGCGATCAGCACCGCGGTGCCGAAGATGATCCCGCGCGGGAAGGTGCGTTGCGGGTCGCGGGTCTCGCCGGCGGAGAACGTCGCGTACTGCCAACCCTCGTACGCCCAGAGCACGCCGATCATCGCGAGGCCTAGCGCGGAGAAGAGCGAGAGCCCCGAGACGCGCTCCATGCTCGCGGGAGGCGCATCGCCGATCCTGCTCCCCATCACGATGAGCACGATACTCATCACCACCAGCGCCGTCGCCTTTATCCCGGTGGTCCAGTTCTGGACGTTGGCGCTCTCGCGCGTGCCGCGCACATTGATCACCATGATCACAGCGATCATCAGCACCGCCACGATCTTCGCCACGATCGGCGTCACTGGCACCAGCTGGCCGAGGTAGCCGGTGAACGCCACCGCGAGCGTCGCGACCGAGCCGCTCCCGATCACGAAGAACGCCGTCCACCCGTAGAGGAACGCAGGCAGCGGTCCGAACGCGTCGCGGATGTATACGTAGAGTCCACCGGCGTCAGGATTCGCGGCGCCGAGCTCACCGTACGTGAGCGCTCCCAGGAGCGAGAGCACTCCCGCTATGAACCATACCAGAAGCGACAGGGAGAGACTCCCGCCCGTCTGCTGCAGCACTGTGGCGGGGACGATGAAGATCCCCGATCCGATCACCGTCCCGATGACGATGAGGATGAGCTCCTTGAGCCCGAGCGTACGTTCCAGGGTGCGAGTCATTGGACCACCGGGTTGGTGACGAAATAGTCGTACGCTGCGCGCGAGATCTGCGCGATTGCCTGCTCCCCGCGCTCCGCATCGTCCTCTCCCTTCACGAACACCACCGTGATCAGGTGCCCAGCTCCCTCGGGGAGCTCGATGACGCCGACGTCGTTCTGCGTACCGGCGCCGTGCACGTTCTCGCCGCCGCCGAGCGTCCCGGTCTTGTGCGCGACCACGGTGTTGGGCGGGAGGATCCCCTTGATCCGTGCGTCACCGGTGAGGCAGCGGCGCATGATGTCGATGAGCAGGTCCGTGTTCGTCTTGCTCAGCGCCTTTCCCTGCCAGATCGCCTGGAGGAGCTTGGCCATCCCCTCGGGCGTGGAGGTGTCGCGCGGATCATCCTCGAACTTCGTCGCGGCGAGCTGGTTGATGCTGTCGGGCACCGCCTGCGCCAGCTTGCGGAACTCCTCGGGAGTTATGTCGTCGCTCGCAAGCGTCGGGATCCCGATGTAGTCGGCGATGAGCCGCACGGTCGGCCGGTCGACGCGGATGCCGGTGACACCCAGCGCCCGGAGGCGCGCATTCACCGCATCGGAGCCGCCCGCAGTCTCCAGCATGAGGTCGGCCGCGCTGTTGTCGCTGATCCGGAGCATCAACTCGAGCACATTGCGCACCGAGAGCACTACACCGGGATTGTCGAAGAGGTTCGTGAGCGTCCCACTCCCCGGATGCAGGTTGCCGGGCTGGATGGTGATCATGCTGTCGAGCCCGAAGTCACCTTCGTCCACCCGGTGCAGCACCTCGACGGCCACCGGCACCTTGAAGGTGCTCGCCATCGGGAACCGCTCCGACTTGTTGAGGAAGAGCGACCTCCCGCTCTCGAGGTGCACGATGGCGACGCCAACCGTCCCCTCAGAGATCGCCGCGAGCCGTTCGATCTCTCCATTCAACCTCTCGATCCCCTCATCGCTCCGCGCCGCCGCGACATTCGCCGCCCGCGATGCGTTCGCCCCCTGCGCCCTCCCCACCGCCGGCATCGCGACCGTTGCGCAGGCGAGTGTGAATCTACCGAGGCCTCTCATCGCGCCCTCCTGCGTTAGATGTGGTGTTGGGAGACGGCAGAAAGCAGGAACTGCTAGAGGGTTCAGGGTCCACGAACTGCCCAACGGCCGAGATCTCGACTCCGAGGTGGTACCTGAACCCTGAACCCTGCCTCCTGAACCCTCAGATTCTCACTGCTTTCTGCTTTCTGCTGTCTGCTTTCTGCTCTCTCTATCCCCTCAGCTCCTCTCTCCGCACCGTCAACCCCTCCACCCTATCCATATCCACCGTCACGCCCATGCCCGGCCGATCGAGGGGGACGCGGACCATGCCGTCGGCGCCCATCGTCCACTCGGGGGTGACGATGTCGCGCTCCCAGTAGCGCGAGCTCGGAGAGAGATCACCGGGGAGGGTGAAGTTGGGGAGCGAGGCGAGCGCCACGTTGTGCGCGCGACCGATCCCGCTCTCCAGCATCCCGCCGCACCACACCGGAATGCTGTTCTTCTGGCAGAGGTCGTGGATCGCCTTTGACTGGGTGAAGCCGCCCACGCGCCCCGGCTTGATGTTGATTATCCGCGCGCTCTTCAGCGCGATCATGTCCTCGGCGCGGTCCACGCTCGTGATGGACTCGTCCAGGCAGAGCGGCGTGCGCAGCTCCGCCTGCAGCTTCGCGTGGCGCACGAGATCCTCGGGCGCGAGCGGCTGCTCGATCATTATCAGGTCGTACTCGTCGATCTTCCGGAAGAGCGGCACGTCGTCGAGCGTGTAGGCGGAGTTGGCATCGGCCATGATGTGCGCCTCGGGGCCGAGTGCTTCGCGCACCGCGCGCACGAAGGGGAGATCGGAGCCCGGAGCGATCTTGATCTTGACCTTGCTGTAGCCCGCATCTCTCGCGGCGAGCGCGCGGCTCGCGAGCGCCTCAGGGTTCGCCTGGATCCCGATGGAGATCCCGGCAGAGACGCAGTCGCGCGTGCCGCCGAGGAGCTTCGCGAGGGGAACGCCCTCCTGCTGCGCGGCGAGCTCCCACGCGCCCATTTCCACGGCGGCCTTGGCCATGCGGTGGCCGCGGAAGTCGTGCTCGAGCGCCGCGTGCACCGTCTCGGGTCCCCGGAAGTCGCGGCCGAGGACGCGCGGCGCCACCCATTCGCGGATGGCGAGCCACGCCGTGTCTATCGTCTCGGCGCTGTAGTTGGGGTTCTCGCCGGCCACGCACTCCGACCAGCCGGTGGGTCCGCCGTCCGGTCCGTGCAGCTCGAGGAGAGTGATGCGCCGCTCGCTGACGACTCCGGAAGAGATGCGGAACGGTTCCTTGAGCGGCAGCCGGATCTCACGGAGCACGATCCGTTCTATGCGGAGCATCTGGTCACCTCATTCGAGTAGAAGAGACGGGGTCAGGTCTTTAATTTCGAGCAAGCTCTGCCATGGCTTAGCCATGGCAGAGCTTGCTCGAAATT
>DASSNL010000217.1:0-3298 GCA_035688075.1 Gemmatimonadaceae bacterium | reverse complement strand
GACCCCGTCGTTATGTCGATTTCGGCGCTCCTCGTTCGACATATCAGTAGAGCCGCGGCCGAGTCGACCGCGAGGGGCTCGTTGACCAGCACCGAACACATATCAGCAGGAGCGGGCAATGCAGGGCACGCGAAAGGTCATCGTCTGGAATCTGATCACGCTCGACGGCTACTTCGAAGGGCCTCGGAGCTGGGACCTCGACTGGCACGAGTATGCCTGGGGTGAGGAGCTGCACCGCTTCTCTCAGGAGCAGCTGGATGGAGCTGACCTGCTGCTCTTCGGCCGCGTGACCTATGAGGGGATGGCCAGCCATTGGCCGTCCGCGAAGGGCGAGACCGCGGAGCGGATGAACCGGATCCGCAAGATGGTCTTCTCGAGCTCGCTCGATCGCGCGGACTGGAGCAACACCACGCTCGTGAGAGATTGCGTCGCGGGCGAGGTTGCGCGACTGAAAGACCAACCCGGTAAGGACATTCTGGTCATCGGGAGCGCGGCACTGTCCGCGACGCTCCTGGAGCACGGCCTGATCGACGAGTACAGGCTCGGCCTCGCTCCAGTGGTTCTCGGCGGAGGAAATCCGCTGTTCAAGCCGAGCTCGAACACGACGCCGATGGATCTCATCGAGGCGAGGCCGCTGAAGTCAGGGTGCGTCCTTCTCCGCTACCGGCCCGAGGGCACACGAGAGGCGGCGTAGCCGTACCGTGAACACATCGCTTTCAGCGTCGAGTCGATGGCGGCTCAGGTCGGAGGAGTTGGCAGTACAAGTACTCCATACCACCGTCATCCACGGAGTTCCGTCCGCTCAATCGAACCGGATGTCGTCGATCATTGGATCTACACCACTTGCCTCGCTCTCCCCTCGTAGCCTGTCCCATGCCAGTGGGATCCGCTCCTGAAGCACCGCCAGCGCGACCGCGATCTCCGGAAGGCTCGCCGAGCACTGGGTACCGTTCGCATCTCGAAAGCGGACGATGAGTGTATCGGCCTCCACCAGACGCAGCGCGGTCGCCTTCAGCGCGGTGGCCTCCGACGAGAGAACGAACCGCTGTCTCGTGCGCCAGTACCCGTCACGGACCGCCCGGTCGAGATGCTGGTCGTAGTGCATCCAGGCATCGCGCAACGCGGCGTTGTTAATGGGGCTCGTCCCCGGAAGCCCGAGGAGGTGCTGCAGCCGCGCGCCGCGCTCCAGCCGGAACTCCACCAGATCATCGTCACCGCCGAGCGGGTAGATGATCAGCGAAGCTCGGCTCCACGCCGCCAGGAAGACCGATAGCGCGTTGAAGATGCGGGTCTGCCGTGTAGGTGAGTCGTTGAGCTTTGCCTGGAACTCCTGCTCGCCGAAGTCCCAGGACTTTGCCTGCTCCATGAGCTCCTGCTCGATCTCATACCAGCGGCGGGCAGCCTCGTCGAGCCGCGTATATTCGTGGATCGCAATCTCGACTATTTCGCGGAGCTCGATCAGGTAGGGGGCGATGTTCAGACATGCCATGGTCTCAGCACCACATTACGGGATCCGCCGCGCCTCGGCCGGCTGCCGGTTTTGCCCTTCGAAATCCGCTCATCGTGCGCGGTATCATGTACGAGACTCGGGATCCGTGCAGACGTTGGTGAACGACCCGTACTGATTCTCCGCGCATGACTCATCGCAGCTGGTTGTCGTAACGCGCAGATGCGCATTCGACGAACAGGTTAGCGAGCTCTCATGTACTGTGCTTGCGTATTGGAGGACTCTAACCGTCAGACGACGCCCGCCACGTAATAGTGGTTCTCGCCTTCGTCGTCCATCTCGTCGATCAGCTCCAGGCCAGCCATCTTCAGAAGCTGTCGATAACGCTCCGCGCCGAGCGATACCGATGATCGGCCGGTCATGCTGTCGGACCACTCGCATACCTGTCGCGGTGCGGTGAACAGAAACTGACCACCACGCGTCAGGACGTGCCCCACTCTGTCGATGAGCTGTGCCTGGGCGTCCGGTCGAAGCAGGAAGAGCAGCCCCCAGGCAATCACACCGTCGAACTCGCGTCCGAAGAAATCGGACCTCGCCACGTCTTTGCACTCGACCGCCACCCCGGGGAATCGGGCCCGGAATGCGGCCACCATGCTCGGCGATGCATCCACGGCGTGAGCCGCGAGGCCAGCATCGACGAGGAGCTGCGTGATGGGATAGCCTGACCCACAGCCGAGGTCCAGCACCGCACCGCCGGGTCGCAGCGTCCTGGCCCATTCCCGTACGGTACGGACGCCGATGGCTGGACGGTTTGCACGGGGCGTTCCGCGGACGGCGATGAAGTCGGCGGCTATCGCCTCGTATCCGTTGGAGTCGTCGCTCATCGATGGCGTCAGAGGCGGGGTCAGGTAGTCGCCACCAGCAGCTCTTCCGAGTTGCTCGGCACACGCAGGCCGTCCGCCCTGCCGGCGAAGTAACGCTCGGTGAGAGCATCCGCCGACACGTGCTGCACCTCCTCGAAGCCGGCATCTCGGGCCATCGTCAGCATCTCGCTCGGCGTGAAGAAGCTGATGAACGGCGTCCCGCTTGCCCGCGCTCCCTCAATCGCGCGCTCGATCCCGAAACGCACCTCAGGGTCCGCCATCTCGACGGGAAGCATGAACGACATGGCGAGCGTGGAGCCCGGGGCGAGCGCGGCGACCTGGCGCAGCGTCGCCATGATCGCATCCCTGGTGAGGTACATGCTGACACCGGTGGACGCGACTATGGCCGGACGCGTCGAGTCGAAGCCCGACGCAGCAAGCCGCTCCCACCACGCATCGCCCGCCTCGAAGTCGACAGGCACGAGCCGCAGGAACGAAGGGATTGCCAAACCGATATCCACGAGACGTTGCCGCTTCCACGCCTGCGGGCCGGGCTGATCGATCTCGAACACGCGCATGCGCGAGGCGATCTCCGGCCGACGTTGAGCGAAGGTGTCGAGCCCCGCTCCGAGGATGACGTACTGCTCCACGCCGCGCGAGACCTGCTCCTCGACGAGATCTTCGATGAAGCGCGCGCGGGCCACTATCGAGGCGCGGAAGGGACGCGTGAACGGACTCATGTCCGGACGATCGCGCCATCCCTCATCCGGAGCGGCCAGCTTCAGCCCGATTTCATCCTCGAAGACGTGCGGCGGCGCATCGACTTCCACATGCAGCGCGCGCCAGAGAGCGGTGCGCACCGCGGTATTGCCGGGTGCTGGTGCTGCGTTCGAGCCGTCAGACATGAGGTGCTCTTGCAGAAGACGGGGTCAGGTCTGGAATCGTGAATCGATACAGCTGGCTTCTCCAGCTGTATCGATTCACGATT
>DASSNL010000016.1:0-21168 GCA_035688075.1 Gemmatimonadaceae bacterium | reverse complement strand
GCGCGCGCCCACATCACCACGCCCGCCGCTATGAGCCCGCGCAGCGAGAGCGGCAGCGTGACACGACGGAATACTCGCCACGCGGGATCGCCAAGCGTACGCCCCACCGCTTCGTATCGCGGATCCACGCGAGCGAATGCCTCACGCGCGGCGCTCACGTAAAGCGGCGCGGATACAAAGAGCATCGCGCACACGATCCCCACCGGCGAGCCGGCCACGCGGATTCCCGCCTGCAGCAGCGCCGAGCCCACCGCGCTCTCGCGGCCGAGCACGAGGAGCAGCGCTATCCCGGCCACGGGATGCGGGATGAGCAACGGCAGATCTATGAGCGCGGCGACAACCGCGCGGCCGCGGAAGGTGCGGCGCGCCAGGAGGTAGGCGAGCGGCGTGCCGCCGAGAACGCCGAGCAGCGTGGCGCTCGTGGCAGTTACCGCCGTCAGCCCGAGCGCGCCGCGCAGCTCGGAGTCGGAAACGAGCCGCCCCATCCCGCCGGCTCCTCCGGAGACGATGAGTCGTACTATCGGCGCGAAGAGAAAGAGCAGGAAGAGCGACGCCAGGAGCGCGGCCAAGACGCTCGCCACGCGGTACGATGAGCGTGAGCGCGGCAGCTCTGCCACCGCACCGGTGTGGCTCATGGCGCCGTGCTATCGGCTCGCACCGTGCTATCGGCTCGCGCCGTACTGTCGCTGGCCGTCGCGCCGCGAGTGCGCTTCGCGGCGGCAGCCACCGCGGCAGGCACACCGCTCCCCACCACCACCGGCGTGGCGAGCACATCGAGCCCCGTCGTGCGCATGATCCGCGCTCCTTCGTCGGAGATCAGGTAGGCCACGAAGCGCTCGGCCAGCTCAGGGTGCGGCGCCTTCTTCGGAATCGAAAGAGCGTACACGATAGGCTGACCGCGAAACGTCACCGAGTCGCCCGGCGACTTCCCGCGCACTCGCACCTGCGCCATAGCGTAGCGCGCCGAGTCGGCGGGGGAGCTCAGATCGATCGCCGCCGGCAGCTGCACGAACTTCAGTCCCGCCGCGGAAGCGAGCGACTCGTAGCTCCAGATGTAATCCATCTCTCCGGCCTGCAGGAGCCCGACAAGATCGGCTTCCTTCGGCCGCACGTTGTTCTCCGGCGCGTGAGTCAGAAGACTATCGTACAGACCGGTCACGCCGTAGTACGTCTCGGCCAGCTGCATGGTGAGGAGCGTCCGGTAGCCGTTCGGATCCAGGTTCGGATCGGCGCGCCCCACCTGCACACCGGGCCGCTGAACGATCTTCCACCAGTTCTCGGGGGTGATCTCGTTCGCGAAGCGCGACTTCGGCGTGTAGGCGAGCACCATCCGGTTACGCGCGAAGTCGAGGTACCAATCGACCTGGGCGGGCATGAGATACTGCGGAAACACCTCGTAGTCCGCGAGCGCTACCACGTCGGGGATGTGTCCGAGCTCCGTGAGCTTCCGCGCCGTTTCCAGACTCCCCGCGTTCTCCTGCGCGATGGTCACGTGCTCGCGAACCGCGAAGGAATCGAGCGCCGCGCGGACGGGGATGGCGAGGCTCCCCGCGTTGAACACCACGATGCGCTCGGCCGGGCGGTCGCTCATCCCGCCGCAGCCGGCTATGACCGCCATCGCGGCCAGCACGGAAGCGAGGTGCTTTGCGATCATCAGCGAATATGTCGGCGCCATCGCCGGGCGAGCAAGCCCGGTATCGCGACCCTTGCGAAAGCGAAAGTCGATCGTCGAGAGCGACCGACGTGCGCGGCCTCACCGCAAGGGTCGTCGTCAGGCTGTCGCGACGGATACTGTCACGGATACTGTCATCGCTGTGCCGGCTGGCGAGGTCGAGCTGCCACGATCCTAGCGTGGGCACCCGCGTCGCTGACCTACCTGCGTCGCAACTCCGCCTCGCCAGCGGAAAGCAGCACCGCTGCCTCCCCGGCGCGCGCGAGACGGGCGGCGAAGTAATATCGGCCGCCCGGCAGCGAATCGCCGAGAATGTCCGTGGCGTCTACCGTCAGCGCGGCCAGAGTGCCTCGCTTCCCCGGTGCAACCTCGACCCGGCCGTGCACCGAATCGCATTCCGTGGAAGCCAGGGTCCGCACGGGCACCCGGTCGAGTACCGAGTCGCGCTCGGCGCGGGTACTGAACACGAGCAACTCGAGCGGGCAGCCCGCTCGCGGAAGGTCGAGCGAAGCTGGTGTGCCGCCGATACTGGTACCTGTGACGACGACGCGTACCACAGTGGGCGGCCCGGAGTCTAGAACCGCCGTCCGCGCCATGACGACCACGCCCCCGGCCGGCCGAGCCGCGGCGAGCGGGATAGGCACCGCCCGGAGTTGCACCACGCCCGCGTCTCTCTCGCGACTGTCGATCGGCGGGCCGGCCACTCCGCCTTCTGTCGTCACGTCGGCCCCGAATACCACGCCGACTCGATAGGCGCCTCCCGGAAGAGTGTCGCCGAGCAGGGACGGAACCGTGTACGCGCGCCTGAATGTGTCACTCTTGCCCGGCGCGAGCCAAACTATCAGACCCGTACCCACCATGGCTCCCTGCGCGCCGGTTTGTGGATTCACGAACAGGCGCCTGCCCTCGTCGTAGGCCGCCCGCGTCGTTCCAGACGCGGTATCGTAAAGCCGGATGGACGCGATCGAGCTCCCATCCGCGAGGTCCAGCTGGAGCGTATCCCGAGTGGTGTTGGTCACTGCGATGTTCAACACGAGCTGGTCCGGCGACCCCGAGACGACGTGCGCCCCCACCTGAACAGCCACCGGGTTGGAGGGAAGCGGCGCCCGCGATCGCCCATGTGCGCACCCGGTGATGAGCAGGGTGAGCCCCGCGATCTCGAGCGCCACGATAGTCGGTCTTATCCTCATTCCACACTCTCCCGGCCGTCACCCTGCTGCACCGGCGGTGCCACGCGACGCCGAGCACGTTTCGCTGACGCGTCAGCAGAACGTCAATACATGCGCAGGGACGCTGCCGTGGCACACGGGGAGTCTGGCCCCGACAGTGCACTTACCCCACATTGAGTACACTCGGCGAACGCTTGCGGCTGGCTCGATCGTCCAGCAGCTGCACTCCAGGCCCTTTCCCCTCCCCGCTCCCCCAGCCCGCATGCCCGAACCCGCAGTAGAGATTCGCAACGTCGTCAAACGCTACGATGGCCACACCGCGGTGCGCGGTCTCTCGCTCACCGTGCCGAAAGGCGCGGTGTACGGAATCCTAGGTCCCAACGGTGCGGGGAAGACGACCACTATCCGGATGGTGCTCGACATCATCGAGCCGGACGAAGGCACCATCGACGTACTGGGCATGCCCAACAACGCGCCCGGCGCAATAGACCGGGTGGGCTACCTCCCCGAGGAGCGGGGGCTCTATCGCCGCATGCAGGTGCGCCGCGTCCTCCGCTTCCTCGCCGAGTTGAAGGGGATCGGCCGACGCGAGGCCGACCGACGGATAGACGGCTGGCTCGAACGGCTCGGACTTCGCACCGCCGAACGCGACTGGGGCAACGCCAAGGTGGATGACCTCTCGCGAGGGATGCAGCAGAAGATCCAGTTCATCGGCGCGCTCCTGCACGATCCCGAGCTGTTGATCCTCGACGAGCCGTTCAGCGGCCTCGACCCGATCAACGCGCAGACGCTGCAGGACATCGTGATCGAGCTCCGGCGGAGCGGGAAGACCATCCTTTTCTGCACGCACATGATGGGGAGCGCGGAGCGGCTCTGCGATTCCGTCTGCATCATCGCCCGCGGGGAGAAGCTGATCGACGGCCCCGTGGCGAAGGTGAGGGAGGAGCATGGTGGCCGCCGCGTGGCGCTGGAGCTGGCCGATGGCAGAGTCAACGGCGTTGCGGCGGTGCTCGCGGACCGTACGCTGGTGAGCAAGGTGGACGACGCCAACCGCATCTTCGATATCGAGCTCGCACCGGGCGCCGACGCGCAGCTACTGCTGCGGCGCCTGGTGGAGTCGGGTGCCAACATAGCGCGCTTCGAGATGGCCCAGGCATCCCTGCACCGGATCTTCGTCGAGCGGGTGGGCGCCGTGAGCTCCGCGGAGGAGGAAAACATCAATGCGTAAGCTCCTCGTGGTCACCGCTCGCGAGTACCTCGAGCGCGTGCGTACGCGCTGGTTCATCATCGCCACCGTCTTCGGGCCCATCATCATCGGCCTCCTGCTCTTCGTGCCGCCGTGGCTGACGTCGCGCAATACGGCGTCGGCGAACCTCGCGCGCATCGTGATCCTCGATGCCACCGGCACGAACCTCGGCAACAGGATCGCGGCCGAGCTGAACGGCGGCCTGGGTGGCGACACCTCGCTCACCGAGGTGCGAGCCGTACCGCCGGCCCGGCTCGCCGAGGCGGAGAGCCTCGCCACGCGCCAGACAGTCGCCAAGTCCACACGCGGATATCTCGTCCTCGACTCCAACACCATCGCCGGGCGGTCGGCGCGCTATGCGGGCACCAACGCTACCTCCAGCGCCGACATGGACGCGATCAGCCGCGTGGTCCGCGATGAGGTAGTGGCAATGCGACTGGAGCGCGCCGGACTCGATCCCTTCCAGAGCGCGGCGCTTGCCAACATGCATCTCGACCTGGACGCCGAGCGGATAACCGACCGAGGGAGAGGAGCGTCGGCCCGGGTGAGCATCTTCTTCGCCTTCGGGGTGGCTATGCTGCTCTACATCTCGCTGATCATGTACGGTCAGGCAGTGCTGCGCGGCGTGATCGAGGAGAAGCAGACCAGGGTGGCGGAAGTCGTGGTCTCGAGCGTCTCTCCGATCAAGTTGCTGGGTGGGAAGGTGCTCGGTGTGGGGGCAGTGGGTCTCACCCAGATGGTCATCTGGATCGGGGTGGGCTTCACTCTCATGAAGGTGCGCGCGCAGGTGCTCGGCCACTACGGGGTCCGGATAACGCCGATCAACATCCCCGACATCTCGATCGGGGCGGCCTTGCTCCTGCTCGCCTTCTTCGTCCTCGGCTACACCTTCTACGCCGCGCTCTTCGCCATGGTGGGCGCGACGGTGAGCAACGAGCAGGATGCCCAGCAGGCACAGATGCCGGTGGTGATGCTGCTCGTCGTGAGCGTGTTCGCGCTGGCGCCGGTCCTCTCCGCACCGGAGAGCAAGCTCGCGTACACGATGGGGTGGCTCCCCTTCTCATCACCGATCATCATGCCGCTGCGCATGAGCGTGGTGTCGCTCGAGACCTTCGACATCGTGATCGCGCTCGTTGCTCTCGCGTGCTCGTGCTACATCGCCGTGGTGCTGGCCGCACGCGTGTACCGGACCGGGTTGCTGATGTACGGCAAGCGACCGGCGCTGCGCGAGGTCGTGCGCTGGATGAGGCGCTCGCACTAGACGGAAGCGGGGGTCGCGGCTTAGTGAGCGCGCGACCCCCGTCCAGACTTCCGAGGCGCTGAAGGGTTCTCTAGTGCGGGAAGCGTCCCCTGGGAGGGGGGACGTCCGGTTCGTGTCTTCCTCGCGCCGGGCCGTCGGGCCCGCCGGTAGTAGCGCCGTTCCCGCCGACGCTCTCGCGCGCGGGCGGGAGCGCGGCACTCGCCTCTAGCCGCCGCTCGCTGCTGATGCTTCGGGGCGAGCCGATGGCTTCCTTGATCTCATCCACCCAGTCGTCCACACGGCTGCTGAGCGCCGCCGACACTCCGGTTATGAGACGCGAGGCGGCATCGTCCAGGAGGCCGCCCATCTTGTCGCTGGCCCCACCCGTGGCCTTCATCGTGGCGGCCGCCGCCTTCACGTCCGCCTTGGAGCCTGCCAGCAGCACACCCAATCCTGCGGCAACTGCCACGGCCGGCCACGGATGCTCACGCACCATCTGCATGACGTTCAGCTTCTGCTCCAGTTGCGCCATCGTGTCCGACATCCGCTCACGCGTCAACTCGATGTCGCGCCTGACGTCAGCCGTCGTTTCAGCCATTCCTTGTCCTCCTTCAACGTAGCCAACGTCTCATCCGGCTCGAGCCGCTCCGGCGAGATGAACGACTTTCCCCATATTGCCAGGGCAGCGGCGATGATGCCGAGCACCACCGTCACGATGAGTGCGGCGAGCCAGTAATCCCCCCGCAGCCACTCGTTGCCCAGCAACAGTATTACACCAGTCACGAGGACGATCACGCCCAGCAGCAGAATCACCCCGCCCAGCGCTATCAACCCCGTCCCGAGTACCACGTGGCTGGCGAGTCGCTTGGACTCGAGGAGCGTGAGCCGCCCCTCCTGACGAATGAGCTGCGTGGTCCCCTGCGCAGCGTCCCGCAGCAGGTCGCCGATTCCGCGCTTCATATCGCCACTCACAGCCATCGTAGGCTCAGGCCCCCCTTCCGCCGCGGAAGAGGCGACCGACCACGTAGCCCAGGCCGAGCGCCACGAGCAGAGTGCGACCCGGGTTGCTGCGTACCTGGTTCTCGAAACCGGACTTCATCGAGTCCATGTCGGCGTTGCGGAGCCAGTCGGCGGTGTTCTCCATCCCCGAGGCGACCTTGTCGCTCGCCTTGCGCGCCTTCCTCTCCGTGTCGGCGCCCACCTCGGTGGCCGTGGTGGTGGAGGCCTTGTGCCGCAACTTCTCGGCGCCCTGCTCCAGCTTGTCGGCAAGCGTGGACTTCAGGTTGTACGCCTTTTCCTTGGTGGCGCCGAGCCGGTCGCGGGCCGATTCCTTCATATCCTCGGCTCGCTGCTCCAACCTGCTGCTGCCGCCACCCAGGCTCTCTTTTCCAAGCGTGCCCGACGCATCGGAGAACGCGCTCGCCGAGCGGTCACCGGAGGTGTCGCCGAGGTCGGCATCCAGATGGTTGGCTGCCGCGCTCGCGCTCTGTCGCTGGGATCCGCGCTCTCCTTCCAGAGGGTCACCCATCGGGTTGGTGCGCTCGTTTGGATCGTGTTGCATGTTGGCTCCTCTTCAACGGAAGTCTTACCGTGGAGCCTGCACGCTATGTGCCATGCACCGCTGGCGTGCGCGTGGCGTTCGCGAGCCGTCGCGAACGGGTGCGAACGCGCGACGGGTGCGACGTTCCGTGCGATGACGCGCGGGGTGCGCGCGCACGCCCGGCGATCAGCAGTGTTCGTCGAACGCGGCCACGAGATCGCTTGCGATCGCGTCCGCGCTCCGCCCCTCGATCTGATTGCGCTCGAGCATGTAGACGATCTGGCCGTCGCGAAGAAGTGCGATCTGCGGGGATGACGGCTGGTATCCCGTGAAGTAGCTCCGCGCGCGCGACGTGGCCTCGAGATCCTGACCCGCGAACACCGTGGTCAGTGTGTCGGGGCGTTTGTCGTGTTTGAGCGCGGCGGCCACTGCGGGCCTCGCGTTGCGCGCGGCGCAGCCGCAGATGGAGTTGACGACCACGAGCGTGGTGCCGCGCGCGTTCTTCAGCGTGTCGTCCACCGCGTCGGCGGTGCGCATCTCGGCGATTCCCAGCCGTGTGAGCTCCTCGCGCATCGGAGCGATGAATCTTTCATCGTATGGCATCGAGCCTCCAGTGTGATTGCTGCCGGGCGGCACCGTGTCGCGACGCGGGGTGCCGCCCCTGCTTCCAAAGCTATCACGCCCCCCAACGTTCCCTACGTTCCGCGCGCTCCCCACTCCCCACGCGCTCCTCACACGCCCCGCCCTTCGCGGGCGAAGGCACAAAGGTACGGTCGCGCATCGATGAGACAATCGTCACATCGCCGCCGGCTGCCGGCCGCGATCATTCCATCGTACCTGGTGAAGGAGCTGCCTGAGCGATGGACATCGAAAGTTCCGTGCAGGCGCGGGAGCTGACCGCGGAATCGATCACCGAGGCGCTGCGCGGCGTGCGCTACCCCGGCCTGACGCGCGATCTCGTGTCGTTCGGCATGGTGCATCACGTGAGCGTCTGCGACGGCAGAGTAAAAGTGCAGCTCTCCCTCCGGAAACCCGACGCGAGCACCCATTCCAGGCTGGATCAGGCGGTCAGAGCGGCGGTGTTGGCCACCGGTGCGAAATCGGTGACGATGGAGATCGTCACGCCCAAGCCCGCGCCCACGGCCAGGGCACATGCCACCAGCTCCGACCCCTGGTCGGAGCAGGCGCGGCTCGCCGGCGTGGGGCACGTCATCGCCGTCGGCGCCGGCAAGGGTGGTGTGGGCAAGAGCACCGTGGCCGTCAACGTTGCACTCGCGCTCGCACGCGGCGGCCTCAGGACCGCGCTGCTCGACGCCGATATTTACGGACCCAGTCTCCCCATCCTCATGGGGATCGAGGACGGCGCCTCGCGCGTACGGCTGTCGCCCGAGAAGACGATCCTTCCGCTCGAGGCGCACGGGCTACCGATCATCAGCTTCGGCTTCTTCGTGGGCGAGGGATCGCCCGCTATCTGGCGCGGGCCGATGGTCTCCAAGGCGGTGAAGCAGTTCGCGCACGGCGTTGCGTGGCCCGAGCTGGATGTACTGGTGGTGGACCTCCCGCCCGGCACCGGCGACATCCCGCTGAGTCTTGCGCAGGCGGTGCCGCTCTCCGGAGCCGTTGTCGTGACGCAGCCGCCGCGCGTGGCCGCTACCGAGGCGCGCAAGGCAGCCGACATGTTCCGCACGCTCGGGGTGCCGGTGCTCGGTGTGGTCGAGAACATGACCGGCCCCTTCGGCCGAGGCGCCGGCCGCATGGTTGCCGGCGAGCTCGGCATTCCATTCCTCGGCGAGATCCCCTTCGACGACATGATCGTCGGCGAAGGAGACCACGGACTCCCGACCATGGTAGCGCGCCCCTCGAGCGCGGCGGGGATTGCCTTCGAGCTCATCGCCCGCGGCATCGCCGGCGCGCTCGGCTGGAAGCATGTACCTGCCGCGAGCGCGGTGGAGAGAGCGAGCGCGTGACGGCCACCGCCGACACGACCGCCGCACCGCTGGGTGCCGCGCGGATTCCGATCGCGCAGGCGGCGAGCCCGATGACGCCCGCCGCGAATTCCATACGGCTGGCCGCCGAGCACTTCGCCGCGTCCATTCTCTACCTGTTGGCGGGAGCGGTGGGACTCGTGTGGATCGCGCCGGAGCTCGCGACGGGAGCGTACCCATCGCCGCACGTGGCGGGTATCACCCACCTCTTCACGCTCGGGTGGATCACCACCACCATCTTCGGCGCGCTGGCGCAG
Source organism: Gemmatimonadaceae bacterium (assembly GCA_035688075.1). Classification (GTDB taxonomy): domain Bacteria; phylum Gemmatimonadota; class Gemmatimonadetes; order Gemmatimonadales; family Gemmatimonadaceae; genus JADGGM01. The sequence continues at coordinate 12,059 of DASSNL010000016.1, read as the reverse complement.
CTTCTTCCAGTGGCCCTGGGCGCTCCGCTCCGCTCCACGCGCGTGGGACACGCGAGCTTCTTCACCTTCGCCCCGGGTGCGGGACTCTTTGCGGCCGGGATCGCCAGCAGCTGGCTCGCGCTCCAGCACATCGGGATCGGTCTCGTCACCGTCGGCATCATCCTGGAGGTCGGGAACATCGCCGCGTCGCTCCCTCGGGCGAAGAACCGTGACGTGACCTGGGCCGCGGTGATGATTGCCATCGCGTTCCTCGCCTCCACGCTCGTCCTCGGCGTGATCCTCCTGCACAACCTGCACAGCGGGTTCATCGCTGACGCACGCCTCACCGCGCTGGCCACGCACCTGCACGTTGCGCTGGTGGGCTGGGTGCTCGTGATGATCGTGGGTGTCTCGCACCGCCTTCTTCCGATGTTCCTCCTGGCGCACGGAGCCGACACCCGATGGACGAAGCGCGCCCTGGCTCTGCTCACCATCGGAGTACTATCGCTAGCGACCGGGCTCATCGCGCGCTTCACGCCGGCCACGTGGGCGGGCGCCGGGCTCATCGATGCCGGGGTCGCGTCGTTCATCTGGCAGGCGTACTCGTTCTACCGGGTGCGTGTGCGCAAGAAGCTCGACGTGGGGATGCGCTTCGCCATGACGGCGATCCTCTTCCTCGGCATCGCGGCCGTACTCGGTTCCGCGCTGATGGTGCTCGGCCCGACGCACGCGCGGCTCGCCACGATGTACATCGCCGTGGGCCTGCTCGGCGGCATCGTGTTCTACGTGGTGGGCTTCTTCTACAAGATCGTTCCACTTCTCGCCTGGACCGCGCGCTTCCGCGGCCGGATGGGGAAGGGGCCGGTGCCCACGGTGGCGCAGCTCTACTCCGCGAAGGTCGCATACGTACAGCTCGGGCTCATGACGCTCGCGGTGGTGCTCCTCGCAAGTGGCATTGGCGCGGGCGCGGTGCACGTGACGCGTTGCGGCGCTCTACTCTTCGCATCCGGTGTTCTCCTCTTCACGAGCCAGATAGCACGCGTCGCCTTCGGAGGACGCTCATGACTGGATTCCGCACGACGTCGTCACCATCGCCGGTAGCTCCCACCGATCGGGTGTCCGACGTGATCGCGCGCGACGAGGCGCTCGTGGACGTCTTCATACGCGCCGCTCCGCACTTCGCGAAGCTCCGGAACCGCGCTATGCGACGAGTGATGGCGCGTCTCATCACCGTGGAGCAGGCGGCGCGTACGGCCGGGATAGCGCCGGAGAAGCTCGTGCGCGACCTGAACTCCGCGCTGGGAATCGGCGAGCGCGCGGATGATGCTCGCTCGAGCGCGGCGAAGGACGATGAGGCGAAGGGCAGCGCGACGCCCGCGCCCGGCGGGCCACGCCCGCCGGGCGGCGGTGTCCGCGAAGTTGCGGACGCCGCATCCCCCACCCACCCGGCCAACGCACCCGTTCGCGAGCTCGATGTGCGCGAGGATCTCCGCACCGGGAACGAGCCGTTCTCGAAGATCATGGCCGCGGTGGCGACGCTCGGCGCCGACGAGATACTTCGACTTCGTACCACCTTCGAGCCCGTCCCGCTCTTCACCGTGCTCGGCAAGCGCGGCTTCGTGCACGAGTCCGAGGAGCACGGAGCCGACGACTGGTCGGTCTGGTTCTGGCGCCCTGCTGGGGGCGCGGAGCGTCATCCCGAGCGCGCCGATGCGCCGAGCTCGCGGACGCCTGCGGAGCGCTCGAGCGGCCCGGCCTGCGATGCATCGACAGTCGATGTATCGACCGAGATTCGGACCGGCGATACATCGACAGCCGATGCCTCACGTGCCGGTGCCCCGGCTGCCGGTTCGACGAGCGCCGCCGGCGTGACCGTCGATGACAGGACGCTGGTACTCGACGTCCGCGGGCTGAACCCGCCGGAACCGTTGATGCGCACCCTCACGGCACTCGAAACGCTCCCCGAGGGACACCAGCTCCTCCAGATCAACGCCCGCGTCCCTCAATTCCTCTTCCCCATGCTCGTGGAGCGTGGGTTCGCGTGCGATGTAGACGAATCGCACGCCGATCGTGTGCTCGTGCGGATCTGGCGACCTGCCTGAACGCCACGCACCTCCCGCATCACCACAGTTCTTACAGGAGACAGTCATCATGCCGGCTCAGTCCATAGAGCTCGACGTCCGCGCGATCCCGCCGCGCGACAAGCACCCTTCGATCTTCCGCGCCTTCGACAGCCTCGAGAGCGGTCAGACGCTCACGCTGGTAAACGATCACGACCCGCGCCCTCTCCGCTACCAGCTCATGGCCGAGCGTCCCGACACCTTCGACTGGGCGTATGAGGCCGAGGGACCGGAGGTGTGGAGGGTGAGTATTCGGAGGAAGTGAGAACGGCAGAAAGCAGAGAGCAGAAAGCAGAAGGCAGGAACTGCAAGGAAACAGGAAACAGGAAACAGGTAACTGCACACCGACAGTCGTCATCCCCGCGAAAGCGGGGACCCATGTTCGGCTCGAACATGGGTCCCCGCTTTCGCGGGGATGACATTGTTTTTATGAGCAGTTCACTGCTTTCTGCTTTCTGCTCTCTGCTTTCTCCCTTCCCCACTCCCTCCTCTCCACACCGGATATGGCAGTCCCGCCAGCCGATTGATAGCTATGGCCTGGGCGCAGAGCAGCACGACTGCCGCCATCAGGACCGCGAGTTGAAGAGGGGTGTGCAGCAGACCGAGCGAGACGATCAGGGTCGTTGCACCCGCGGGGGGATGAGGTGCGCGGAGCAACACCATTAAGCCGCTCGTGAGACCGAGTGAGAGCGCGGCCGCGCCTACTCTTGCTACCGTCACTCCTCCGCCCACCGCTGGGCCCGCGTGCAGGAGGCCGAACGCGGCCAGACTCACCCACCCTGCCAGCGCTCCGATCAGGTGACCGATCACGGCGTTGCGCGGGCTGGCCGCGGGAGCCATCGGCGTGTAGAAGAAGAGGAACGCCGTAGGGCCGAGTGAGGGGAAGATGAAGGGCTGGCCGCTCAGGAGCGCCACGGTGGCCATCAGGGCTATCGAGATGAAGCCGTTCACCAGGCTGAACACCGAGAGGACGAGCGTGGAGTCGTAGCGCTCGGCGAGGTGCGTGAGGCGCAGCCGCATGAGCAGCCCGCGCAGGACATGCGTGAGCTGGCCGCCGATTGGGCCGGTCGGCGGTGGGATCTTGTGGGGATCGGTCATGCGTGGGCTACCGCCGTTGGGAAGTCCAGCGCAGCACGCGGAGCATCGCCAGGCCTCCGAGGAAAACGAGGCCCGACACGATGGCTGCGACGACGGTGCCCTTGCGGTCGCCCAGCAGATAGAGGTTGAAGGCGAGCGTGAGCAGCCAGAGCTGGATCGCCATCAACACGATCCCCATGCTGAGGCCGAGCATCACGAGACCGAGGTGGCCGGGCGGGGGCGAGGTGGGTGGCGATGCGGGAGCCGTTCCTCCGCTGCCGTGAATCGTGGTCGTCATTAGAGGGTCTCGCTCACCGCGTAGATGGTTCCGTTCTCCTCGCGCAGCTCGATCTTCGGGAGCGGACGTGGGGGCGGTCCGGCGAGCACGTCACCGGTTTCAGGGTGGAACACCCCTTCGTGACACGGACAGAGCAGGCGCCCGCGCTCCCTGCTCCAGTACACGGCGCAGGAGAGGTGCGTGCACTTCCCGCTGAAGGCCACGAAGCGATTCTCGCGGAGATGGAGCAGTATGGCGTGGTCCTCCGGCCCCGGATAGGTGAAGTAGTGCGCCTCCCCCACCGGAACTTCGGACGCCTTCACGATCGCGGCGAGACTTCCACGGCGCCGCTCGCGCGTGAAGGAGAGCGCGGCGAGCAGCCCGGTGCTCGCGAAGAGCGCGCCCGACGCCCACACCGACCAGCGCAGAAGCTGCCTGCGCGAAACGAGATCGTCGGCATCCCACTCGAAGGGGAACTCCACGTGCCAGCGCCCCTCGCTGGTACGGTTGCTCAGGATCTCGTCGTTCTCGTCGCTGCTCACAGTACCCACGCCTCCTCTTCGGATCCGGTGGAGGCGCGCGCTGCGAGCGCCTCTTCCGCCATGAGTGCGCCGACGTTCAGCCGCGCGGTGCCGTCAGGAAGCACGTGGTAGACCTTGGTACGCACCTGCTGAGTGCCGAAGTTGGTGATGTTCACGGCGTTTCCCTCGCGCTCGTTCACGAACTCCTCGTAGTCGCCGTACCAGATGGCCTGCGTGGGGCACACCTGCGCGCACCACGGCTTGAGTCCCTGGCTCGTGCGGTCGTAGCAGAGATTGCACTTCTTCATGAGACGTGCTTCGATGTCGAACTTCGGCACGCCGAAGGGACAGGCGTAAACGCAGTTCTGGCAGCCGATGCAGCGCGAGGTGTCTGCCTGCTGCACCACGCCGTCGGGCGTGATGAGTATGGCGAGCGCGGGGCAGACCTGCGCGCAGGGAGCGACCGGGTCCTCGCAGTGCATGCAGAGCGTGGGCTGCGTGGCCATGCTCCAGTCGCGGTCGAGGAAATCGACCATGATCATGCTCTCGCCCTTGTGCGAATCACACTCCCTGCACGCGGCCTCGCACGCGCGGCAGCCGATGCAGCGCGAGGGATCGAGGAACATCGTCTTGACCGTGGCCATTACACGCGCCTCCTCGCGCCGTTCAAAGCGAGCTGTCTTCCGGCGAACGAACGCGGCTCTCCCCCCGCTGGTAGGGGAACATCGCGGGCGCGTTCTCCGGCGTCAGGTTCTCGGTGGCCCTTCCCGGCCTTTCCGGTACCGGCGCGCCGGTCTTCTCGACCGTGGCCGCGCAGCACTTGAACTCCGGAATCTTCACCGTGGGCTCCACGGCGGAGTTGGTGAGCTGGTTCACCGCGTGGCGATTCCCGTAGTGGAAGGGGATGAACAGCGTGTCCGGCCGGATGGTGGGCGTGACGAGTGCCTTCAACTCCATGGAGCCGCGCGGCGTGCGAACACGCACTATCTCGTCGCTCGATATCCCCAGCCGCTCCGCCGCACGCGGGTGGATCTCGACCCACGGCTCTGGCGCCTGTGAGTTGAGGAAGCCGAGCCGCCGCGTCTGCGTTCCGCTCAGATACTGGTAGACCACGCGGCCGCTGGTGAGGTAGAACGGAAAATCGCCGCCCGGAGTCTCGGCGGGTGGCCGGTAGTGCACGGCGATCATCCGCGCGCGTCCATCCGGATGGTTGAAGCGCTCGGTGAAGAGCCGCGGCGTCCCCTCGCTCTCCTCGCTCGGGCAGGGCCAGAAGACTCCGCTCTGCGCATCGATCTTCTCGTAGGTAATCCCCGAGTAGTCGGCGGTGCCGCCCTTCGTGGCCACGCGCAGCTCGTCCCAGATGTCGCGTGGCGTGCGGTAGTCGAAGAACTTCCCGCGTCCCAGCCGGCGCGCGAGGTCGCACGCTATCTCCCAGTCGCGCCTCGCCTCGCCCGGCGGCTCGGAGGCCTTGTTGAGCTTTATGACCCGCCCCTCGAGGTTCGTGGTAGTTCCCTCATCCTCGCACCACACCGCGCACGGGAGGAGGACGTCGGCGCGCGCGGCGGTCTCCGACATGAAGAAGTCCACCACCACCAGCGGGTCGAGCGCATCGAGCGCACGCTGGACCACCGCATTGTCGGGGAGCGAGACCATGAGGTTGGAGCACATCACCATGCAGCTTCTGATCTGTCCCTCGGCCATGAGACGCACCATCTCGGTGGCCGCCGCACCCGGACCCGGGAGCTCCTCCTCCGGTACACCCCACACCCCGGCGATGTACTGCCGATCCTCGAGCTGGTCGATGTGGCGATAGCCAGGCAGTTGCGCCGCCTTCTGACCCATCTCGCGGCCGCCCTGCCCGTTCCCCTGCCCCGTGAGCATCATGGTGCCGCCGCCCGGTTTCCCCAGCTGTCCGCGCGCGAGCGCGAGGTTGATGCACGCCAGGCAGTTGTCCACGCCGTGCGTGGAGTGCTCTATTCCGCGCGCGTGCATCACCAGCGAGGTGGCCGCGCGTCCGTACATGCGCGCGGCCGCCACGATGCGCGCCTTCGGCACTCCACTCGCGCGCTCCGCCTCATCGAGCGACATCTCGCGCACCGCGGCGCGCACCTCCTCCCACCCGTTCGTGCGCTCGCGGACGTACTGCTCATCCACCAGCCCATCCTCGATGATCACGCGCAGCATGGCGTTGAGCAGTGCCACGTCGCCACCCGGGCGCACGGGGAGCCAGATGTCGGCGGTGCGCGCTGCCGGTGTCTCGCGCGGATCCACCACGATCAGCTTCGCCCCCTTGTCGCGCGCTCTCCAGATCCACTGCATCGCCACGGGGAAGCACTCGGCCACGTTGCTCCCAACCGCGAGGATCGCGTTGGCGAGCGGGATGTCAGTCATGGGGAGCGGTGCCCGGTCGAGCCCGAAGGCCCGCTCGTACGCGCCCGCGGCGGACGACATGCAGAGCCGGCCGTTGTAGTCCACGTTGCGCGTGCGGAGCGCCACCCGGGCGAACTTCCCCATGAGGTAGCACTTCTCGTTCGTCATCGACGAACCGCTGTAGATCGCCACCGCGTCGCGTCCGTACTGCTCCTGTATCTCCGTCCACCGCTTCGCCACGAGATCCAGCGCCTCATCCCAGCTCGCGCGTTGCAGCGTGCCGTCGCGCCGGATCATCGGGTAGTGGAGGCGCTCGGGATGATCGGCCTGCTGGTACGCGACCACGCCTTTGGGGCAGAGCGATCCGCGGTTGTGCGGGTAGTTCCGCGGCTCGACGCCGATCACCTTCCCGTCCTTCACGCGCAGGTTCATCGCGCACTGCACGCCGCAGAAGGAGCAGTGCGTGGGCACCAGCCGCTCGCCAGCGCGGGTGGCCTCGTTCCAGCCCTCCGGCGTGGCGCCGGAGGACTGGAAGTCATAGTTGAACGCGCGCGACGGCTCGAAGAAATCCTTGTTGACGGTCATGCGGCGTCCTCAGAGAAAATCACGCTTGAGCAGCGCGTAGTATCCGTCGGCGCGTATGACGCGCTTGCACGTTGGACAGTAGTCCTGCAGCAGCCCCTGATCGCCGGCCAGCTCGTAGCGCTGTCCCAGATCCGCGAGCACACCCTCGAGGTCGCTGATGAAGCGTGCCGATGGGAGCCGCGTCCCGCAGCGGCGACAGGTGGCAGGGGCGAGCACCGGCTCGCGCGGTTGAGCGCGCCCGTAGTACTCCACATCCTGTGCCACCTGCTGGTAGACCGTGACGCCCACGCTCGCCGGCCGCTCCACGATATGGAAGAACTTCCCGAAGGGGAGCGATATCAGCCAGAGCACCACGACCACCTGGTGCACCAGCGCGATGAACCAGTAGAACGAGCCTCCCCACCACGCCGAGGATGCCGTGAGCGCGAGCCCCGTGATCGCGATGGCGAAGAGGAGAATCAGCGGCATGAGATCGAAGCCGAATCGCTGCGTGGTGAGCAGCCCCCTGTCGCGGATGCGCCGCCAGAGCGCGGCCACCACGCCGGCGATGAGGAGTACCGCCGTGAAATCGAGCACGTGGTAGATCGCGAATCCCACTCCGGCTTCGATCGGGAAAGTGAGCACCGGGAAGCCGAAGAACCACGCCGTGTAATGCTCGGGCGCCACCAGCGTGAAGCGTACCCAGCCGAAGGTGAGCGGCACCGTGACGAGCACCGAGAGGACGACGCCCCAGAAGATCGCCTGGTGGGTCAGCCAGCGGGCGGTGCTCCGCTTCCTGATGAAAGTCTGGCCGATGAGATCGGTCCAGAGCGCCTTCGGCACCAGGAGCGAGTAGCGCCGGAAGTTCTCCCACGAGAGGAAGGTGCTCCACCCGGCGCGGAAGTAGTGCCCGGTGGGCGGACGCCCCAGCCAGAGCATGTAGCGGTAGGTGAGCGCGGCGATCGCGAAAACGGTCGCTACGGCATAGCCGATGAGCGCGGCATCGAAGTCGCGGAGTCCGCGCGAGCCGACGAACACGAGCGCGAGCGTGATCACCGTGACAACTACGGTTGCGACAGCCGCCCGTGCCCTCGTGCTCATGCACCCCTCCTGTTCGGCCCCCCCGTGCACGGGTGAGCGATGGCGCCCGCGCACGCAGCTTCACATCACCTCTCGCTCATTAATCCCCGGAGATGGGAAGCGCAAGGTGAACTCCGGTACAGGGGGTGCCCGGGAACATCGTACGCTCGGGCGATGGAGCGATCACTTTGCCAGGCGTTCCTCGAGTCGCTTCTTCACATCGGGCCATTCGCGGTCGAGGATGCTGAAGTAGACCGTGTCGCGCCAGCTGCCATCCGCGCTGCGCATGTGGCGTCGGAAGGTGCCCTCCTCTACCCCGCCAATGCGCTTGATCGCCGCGCGGCTGCGCTCGTTGAGCGTGCCCGCCTTCAGCTCCACGCGAACACACTCCCACGTCTCGAACGCGTGGCGGAGCATCATGTACTTCGCTTCCGTATTGGCCCCGGTGCGCTGCCAGCGCTTTCCGATCCACGTCCAGCCGATCTCCACGCGCCTGTCATCGCGCGAGATGTTCAGAAAGCGCGTGCTCCCGATGGCGCGGCCGCTCGTGGCCTCCCGCGTTATGAAGGGGAGCGACACGCCGGCATCACGCTCGGCCATGGCCCTCTCCAGGTAGCTCCGCATCGCTTCCGGAGAGTCGATCCGTTTGGCGGTGAAGCGCCAGAGCTCCGGGTCGAGCGCCACCTCGAGCAGCTCCTCGGCGTGGGGCAGTTCCAGCGGCTCGAGCCGGACGTGGCGACCGGCGAGCGTACAGGGAGTGACGATCATCGGGTGCTGCCCTCGATGCTAAGCGTTTCGTGGGAACCCGTCGCCCAGTATCAGCCGACGGAGGAGACGCCACGCTGGCCGATTTCGCCAGCGCCCACAAACGCCTTACGAAGGTCGGAAGTTTCAGGGTACGATCAGAGCTACGCGCCCATCCGCGAATCAATTCAGGACGACCCGCGCGAACTCCATCCGCGTCGGGTCCGTCACGGTGCCGCCGACTTCTCCAGTGGTGACGCGCTTGGTGATGACGATCGCTACATCGCTCAGCGTGCCCGTCGCGACGGTCGTGGAGCCGTCTTCCTCATCGAAGGTGAGCGTGATAGTGCCGTCTCCCTGCTCGTAGCTCCCCGATGCGGCGGGATGGGTGACCTCGTCCGGATCGCCGTTGTCGCACACGATTCGGCGTTCGCTCGTGTTCGTGAAGCGACCACTGGCGTCCAGGGTCAGAGTCATCCACACCAGGCGGTCCTCGCAGCGGACGCTCTCACCAGCACCTGGAGTGGTCGGATTCTCCACGATCACCCTGAGAACGACTGGTAGCGTCAGCGAATCGTACGAGGTGAGCGCATACGACCCGTCCGGGCGGAGAGAAGGAGCGGTTCCGCCATCCGAACAGGCGGCAAGAAACAGGATCGCCGCGCACGCGACGCAGCAGATGGCCGTGAGGCCACTCCTTCCCATTCGACTTGTCGACATCCGCGACACTCCGGATTTCTAATGCTCCAAACGCAGCGAAGCGAACCAGGCACACCCGTGCCGGTTCGCTCCAACGATGCGACATCCTTTCTTCCGGCGTAAGAGTCGAACGTTGCTCGCTCCACGCCTCCCCGATCCTCGTACCTCTCCTTCACCCGCTTCGCTCGCGCGCGGGACACCGCTCGCTGACTGCACCGCGCCGCCGCGCGTACTACGGCGAGAATCGTACCGGGGAGCGTCAGCCGAGCGTCATAGCTAAGTGCGGCAACGATTTATGGCCGCTCAGGAGGGCTGCAATGCACGCAGCCGCGCCACGTCGGGGATGAGAATCCGGTTCCGGCCCAGCGACTCGATCAGCCCCTTCTGCCTGAGCTGCTTCATGGCGCGCGACACCGACTCGCGCGCCGTCCCCAATTCCAGCGAGAGCTCCTCCTGCGTCCTGCGCAGCGTGATCTCCACCCCGCGCGACGTCGGCTTCCCGCTCCGATCCGCGTAGTCGGCCAGCCACATCGCGAGCCGCGCGGCTACGTCGCGGAAGGCGAGTGTCTCGGTCACCTGAACCAGGTGCCGCAGCCGCGCACCGAGCCCGCGGATGATCGCGTGCGCTATGTCCGGGTGCGTGCGGTAGAGGTACTCGAAGTCCGCGCGCGGCAGGAACACCAGCCGGGTCTCCTCCATGGTCATCGCCGAGGCGGGATACGGACCTCCGTCGAAGAGCGGGAGCTCCGCCACGGGGCGGCCCGCACCTTCGATGTGCAGCACCTGCTCCTTCCCTTCAGGGCTCGTGCGGAAGATGCGCACACGCCCGCGCTCCACGATGTAGAGCCCTCGGCATGCTTCACCCGCGGTGAAGAGCACATGGCCGGCACCGACGGTGCGCGCCACGCAACGTTCGGCGAGGCGGCCTACGGCGACGTCGTCGAGCTCCGCGAAGATCGGGAGCTGTCGGAGGAGCGCGTGGGTGTCCATGATCAACCAGCAAGTAAGCACCGCGCATCGGGCGTCGCCAGCCATCGCTGGTACGGGCACGGTGGCGCGTGACAATCGTCACGACTGCTCCACTCGCCGGCTGCGACTCTTCGGTGCCATGTGCGAGTGCGCGCTCGCCCGTACCGCCACTATCCTTCGAGTATCCAGCGATCACCCACTTCGCCATTCATGCACTCACTCGTTCGCCGCTACATCAAGACCGCGATCGCCTTCCTCGCCGTGGGGCTCGTGATAGGCGGCTGGATGATCGTGCGGCGCGAGCTGTACGGGAAATATCCCGCGCCGTACCTCGTCAGTGCCCACACGCACGCGCTCTTCGTGGGCTTCGTGATGATGATGATCCTGGGCGTGGCGCTCTGGCTCTTCCCTCGCCCCGAGAAGGGCGATGAGCGCTACAGCCCGCGCGTAGCGAACGCCGCGTACTGGGTGCTCACGATAGCCACCGCGCTCCGCGTGGGCGGTGAGCTGCTGCGCGCGGGCGTGGACGCGCTCTGGCTTCGGCTGCTCGTTGCCGCGGCGGGACTCGGCCAGATCGTGGGAATACTTCTCTTTTTCTACACCATCTGGACGCGCATCCGTCCCGTTGGGAGCGCGACGCGTGAAGCGAAGGGCGAACGCTTCTGAGCGCTCGTGCGGTGCAGATGGATGCGAAATTTCAGAAGCGCGAAGCGAGATGGAGCTGAACGACGATGAAACGAGACAGAGTGGCAGGGCCGGCGATCCCGCGCAGGATAGTGGGATTCCACAAGGACGATGAGGAGCACTGGGTGGCGGAGCTGGAGTGCGGTCACACGCAGCACGTGCGCCACGACCCACCCTGGCAGGTGCGAGAGTGGGTCACCACGCCGGAGGGACGCACGAGCCGGATAGGGACGGAGCTCGACTGCGTGAAGTGCGTGCAGGAGGCACGCTAGCGAGCAGCGAGATCCGGGAGTGCTACTCCTGCTCCTTCGCTATGGCGATCGCCGTGGAGTCCCGGTGCTCGGCCTTCAACAGGAAGTAGCGCACCCATTGCACCACCACCGCCAGAAGGAGCGCGAAGAGCAGGATCGCGATCGTGCGGCGGATGGCCATGTGCAGCGCGAGCGACGGCCAGTCGGACCACTGCGCCAGCTGGCTCCCTATGCGCTCCACTCCCGCCGCGATGAGCAGTGCACTCATCGCAGCCTCGGTCGCGCTCTCGACGATCGCGAAGAGTGGAGCACGCCAGAGCCAGGTGCGCACGGTATGGTTGCCGAGGTGCGCGGTGGCCAGGCCCAGGAGAAGGATGAAGAAGCCGGCCACACTGACGAAGAAGAGCCAGAGGCTGTCCGGTCGGTGCGAAAGCACGAGCCAGCGATAGAGGTGCACCACCACTCCGGTGATGACCGCCATGCCGAAGAGCGACACCGCGAGGCGTCGCAGCGACGAGAGCTCCCGTACACGCCACTCGATCGTGTGTCGCGGGAAGAAGTCGACCATGGGCCCTAGTATAACTCCGCGCCGCCGAATTGGGACGGGGGGAAGAGCCTACGGGGGCGCCCCGGTGGTCGCTGGCGCGACGGACTACGAGCTGGCGGCCACTCGATCGCGGCAACGAGTCCGGCGGTAGTTCTCGGCGCGCCGAGAACTACCGCC
>DASSNL010000133.1:0-9340 GCA_035688075.1 Gemmatimonadaceae bacterium | reverse complement strand
CACCCGCATCCCCAGGAGCCCCGCATCGGGGAAGCCGAAGAGAGCATGCGCCGCCGGATTGGCGAAAGCGATCGCCCGGTCGCGGCTGGTGATGACCACCGCTTCGCTGGTGGTCTCGGTTACACGACGCCAGCGCTCGCTCAGACGGCCGCGGTCGCGCAGGAGCGCGCGCACCGCCTGAGCCTTCCCGGGCGGCAGCCCCGCGAGGAGCGCGGCCAACTCGGGCTCGCTGAAGTCGCCCGCTTCGCGTCCGCTGGCGACCTCTGTCATCGTTGTGGAGGGAGAAACGAGGTGGGAATCATGAACTCCGTATTGCCTGTGGCTCTCGAATGTATGGACGCACGAGGTGGCCGGTCAATCACGGATCCGGGACGATCACCGTAGCCGCGCCCGCCTCGACACGCGCCTCGAAGGGTGTATCGCCCAACAACTCTCCATCCGCCTGGTAGATCTGGGGCGGATCGCACTCGATCCGGAATTCCCTTCCAGGGCGGTAGAACATCGCCGGATGCTCGTCGAAGCGCCCGGTGAAGAGCCGCCACCCGAGCGCCGCCGACTGCACGCTCCCGCTCGGCGAGAAGATGCAGAGATCCAGGAGGCCGTCGTCGCTCCGTATTCCGGGGCCCAGCGTCACCAGGTCGTTCAGCACGCCCCCCGAGTTGGCCACCATGACGGCGGCGGCGTCGCGCTCCACGACCTCGCCGTCCACGACAGCGCGCACCTTGAACGAGCGCGGGAGCAGGGCGCAGCGAATGGCCGTGAACGCGTACGCGGCCGCCCCGAACGTGCGCTTCGGTCCGGCGCGGGTCTCGGCGATCATGCGAGCATCCACTCCCGCCCCAACCGAGAAGGCGAAGTGCCTGCCCTGGCCGGTTACACCCAGGTCCATGGTCGCCACCCGGCCGCGCAGGAGGAGGTCCACCGCGCGCCTCACGTCGAGCGGTATCCCGAGCGATCGAGCAACGAGGTTGCCAGTGCCACCGGGGAGGATCCCGACCGGTACGCCGCTGCGCGCGAGCGCACCGAGCACCTCCATCACCGTGCCGTCGCCGCCGAGCACGAACACCGCGCGGTAGCCGCTCGAGCGCTCCACGGCCAGCTCCGCCGCGTGCCCGGGCCGCTCGGTCGGTGCGAGATCGCACCGCACTCCGGCATCGCGAAATGCCCGTCGCGCCACGGGGAGGAGCGCGGCGGCACGACGGGCGGCGGGATTGGTAACCAGCAGAACTGGCTCGCTCAGAAGCTCCACTCGCGGAAGATGTCGAAGCCGTACTGCGGTGGACGGTTGCCGATGTCCGACGCGCCGAGGCCAGGGCGGCACTGCAGTGCCGCCGACGAGGGCTCCATGCTCGCCTGCACCGAGAAGCCATCGTTCAGCCGGTGCTCGATCGTGACTCCCAGCGCCTTCTCGAACGATGCGCCCGTGGCCTGCGAGCCACCCAGCCCGCCCAGGCCGCACAGTCCGGCATTGACGGTAAGGAAGGTGCGCTCGCCCACCTGCTTGCCCACTCCAATTCGAGTTCCCGAGAGCACGTTCGCCGCGGTGCTGTAACCCTGCCCGGAGAACTGTTCGCCGGTGCCGCCGGTCTGCACCTGCACGTAGTCGATGAAGCTGATCTGATCGGCGAGCGCGCGCTCCAGCACCGCGCCCATGCTGGGGAGGAGCGCTGCGGCCACCGGTCTCAGCGAACTGTCGTCGTTGCTCGCCGAGACGAAGGACGGTTGGCCGAAGACGAGGTAGCTGAGGATCTCCGTGTTGGAAAGCGGGATCCTCTCCTCGCTCGAGAGCTCGAGACGCGGCTGCGCGAGTGTACCGCCGATGTGCGCCACGATCTTCACGTCCTGCCCGCTCTCACGGCTCGCCTGGCGCACCGTGTAGGTCGCGCGCACATCGAGCTCCGCCGGAATGTTGGGATCGCCGTAGAAGGTCACGTACCCGCTGTCCACCTGGAAGGTGCGCTGCACCACTCCCAGGTCGAGCCGGTACGTGCCGCGGCTCACGCGCAGCGTGCCGCTCTCCAGTCGCTGGTTCCCCTGCTTGGAGATGTCCACGTTGCCAGCCAGCTTGATGTTCGCCTCCTGCGAGCGCAGCCACACGTCGTCGCCGATGCGTACATCGAGGCTCGGTACACGCAGGTTGCTTATCGCGCTGTCCAGGTCCGGCGGCAACGCCTCGAGCAGTCCACGGTTCGCCACCAGGCTGGTGTCGACGATGTTGTAGAACTCGGGGTCGTTCAGGTTGACGACCTGCTTCTGGCTGATGTCCGAGATGTACAGCGTGCCGCGGTCGATGGTCATCGTTCCGCCCAGGATGGGGCGCTCGAAGGTGCCGCCGAGCTGCAGCGCGCCGCTGATCTCAATGCGAGCGAGCGACTTCCTGTCCACCGCCTCGAACGAGCGCGCGTGCATGGAGAGATCGAAGCCCAGCGTGCGCCGGTCGCTGTAATCAGGAACGGCTATGCTCCCCGTGAGTGAGAGCTGGCTGTTCGACTGGCTCCCGCTCGCCATCGAGAGTCGCTGGATCTTCACGCTATCCGGCAGGAAGGCGATGTCGGCGTTCACGTCGCGCAGGGTGATTCCACCGTCGGGCACGCCCATGATACCGTTCCTGATCTGGAAGTCACCGGAGAGATACGGGTGCTCCCAGGTGCCGCCGATGGTGAGATGCGTGGATGCCGCGCCGCGAACATCGTCGAACTGCGGCGCGACGGCCTCGATGATCGCGAGATCCACGCTGTCGGCGACAACTCGTCCACTGAGCGAATCGTCCAGGAGCCGCTGCGGTACGCGCGCGAGCGCGAGGTTCACCGGCAGGTTGGCCTCGGCTTCCAGCGCGGTGCGGCCGTTGCGATAGACGGCGAGCTCCGACGCCAGCCGGCGATCGCGATACTCACCGCGCACCGTGAAGAAGGGGAAGCGGAGGTCGCCGTAGCGGAGTCCCGCGAAGCGACCGTCCAGGTGCAGCACGGGCCACTCGCGCACTCCCGAAAGAAGCGCCGAGAACGAGGCGAAGCCCCTGAGAGAGTCGGTGCTCTGCGCGAGCGCGCCGAGGTGCGCCAGCGGGACACTGTCGGCCACGAAGGTGGCACGGAGCGAGTCGCGCTCGGGGAAGTCGCCGCGGAGCGCGAGCATCCCGCCGGTGCTGCTCCTCAACACCAGCGAGTCGAGCCACACACCGTTGGTATCGAGCACCGCGTGCGCCGGACCGGCGAGCGCCCATTCGGCGTCGGCCACACTGAGTCCGGCGCTGTCGAGCGCCACCACGAGCGAGTCGCCCATGCGCTCGAAGCTCGCCCGCGTCCCGCCGCGGAAGCTCCCGAGCGGATCGCTGCTCGAGATCTCGACACCCAGTGCGCCGCTGGAGCGGTTCCGCATCTCGAGCACCGACTTCACCGTATCGAGCCGCACGCTCCCCACGAGCAGCGAGTCGAGCTCCAGTTTCAGCGAGCCGCGAGAGTCATGGGGAAGGCCGCCGAAGCGGTAATCGCCCGAGAGCGCGCGAGCGGAGTTCCCGGCCGCGAAGAGACCACGCCCGGCCAGCGAGCCGCGCGCCTCCAGATCGGCGATGGATCCCACCAGCGTGCCCCTGCTCTCGAGTCTCCCGGCGAGCGAGTCGGCTATGGCGCGCTGCAGCTCCTCGGCGCTCGGAGCTGCCGCGGTGTCGTCGGAGAAGAACGAGAGCCCCGCGTCCGCGACCACCGCGCTCCTGCCGCCAGTACCGGGGAGCAGGTACGGCCGCAGCCCGCCGAGCGAGTCTACCGCGACCGTGAAGTGCAGCGTATCCACCACTCCCTTTGCCAACCCCAGCCCGCCTGACGCTTCGATGTTCGCGGCGGTGGTGGCGAGACGTAGCGTGTCCACGCTCATCCGCCCGCCGCCGAACGACAGAGCCGCGGTGGATCGTCCGACATCGAGAGAATCGACGTGCGCGCTGTCCAGATCGAAGATCGCGCTCCCGGCGAGATTCGGGAGCGAGTCGCCCACCACATCCATCGAGTAGCTCCCGGTCAGCCACGACGGTGGGAGCTCGGGCCGCTCGAGGAGCGTGCGCGCATCGAGACCCGCCACACTCCCCGTGCCCCGGGCCGCGTACCCCGGCTCCGCGAAGTCGAAGCGGCCGTCCACTGTCATCTGACCGCCGGCACCGGCCAGGGAGAGCGCGAGGCCCATGTCGCCGAGCGTCCCCTGAGCGCGGATCGAGCCTTCGTACGGCCCACGCAACTCCAGCATCGGATACGAGCGCGCGAGCGTAGTGAGCGAGAGCGGCGATGCCAGCATGTCCACGTCGAAGGCGATCGCCTCTTCACCGTACGTCACCCTGCCGCTTCCGGTGAAGTGCGAGGGGAGCCCCGGCCCATCGTGATGCGTGAGATCCGCGTCGTGGAACCGTACATCGGTCCAGATGGAATCGAGCGTCGCCGTTCCCGAGATCGTGCCCGCGAGCCGGGGGAAGTCGGGGAAGAGGTAGCGCGGCGTGCGCAGATCCACCGTGCGCGCGTTCACGTGCAGATCGCGGAACTTCGCGAGCGACGGGAAGAGGATATCGAGCCCGCCGCGTGCGGTGATCTCCGAAACGGCGCCCGGGACGTGCGCATCGCGAAAGACGAGGTGCGCGTCGTCCACGATCCACCGGTTGATCGGACCGCCGCGCCCGTGAACGTGGCCCGTGAACGTACCCTGCCAGTCCACCGGGAAGTCGCCGCCGTTGAAGCTGCGCAGGAGATCAAAGTCCATCGGCGAGAGGTCGAGCGCCACGTCCTTCACTACGAGCACCGGGCCGCCCACTCCGAAGGTCAAGTCACCACGGAGGTGCGAGCCGGTGGAGCGTACGTCCATGTCGCTGATCGCGTACTCGAGAACGTGGAGATCCTTGTCGGAGTTGCGGATGGTGAGATTCAGCTGCCCGCCGCCGTTGCGCGGGATGCCGGGGTGGATCCAGTCCACGTCCGAGAGCGAGACGGTATCGCCCACTACGTGCACGTCGTAGCGCGTGGGATCGTCGCCGCCCCACCAGACCTTCCCCTTGGCGCTCCCCGCCGACCCGGGAAGAGCGAAACGAGCCAGCTCGAACCAGACCGAGTCGCCCATGATGCGCACCTCGCCCTGCGCGTTCCTGAAGCGGAAGGGAGGATCGTTCTCCGTCACCGAGAGGCGGCCGATCTGCACGAGCCTCCCCGGTGTGGTCGGATCGGCGATGCGAACGCCGGGCGAGCGTAGCTCGAGATGCGTCCAGCGCCTCGTCTGCTTCAACCCTTCGCTGCTGCGCCGTATCTCGTGCTCATCCGACGCGAGAGCCACTTTCACCGCGCTGTCACGCCGCGCACCCTCCAGCGAATCGGGCGGCTGCCACGGTTCCGTGAGCACTACCGTACCGCCTCGGATCACGGCGCTGTCGATGGTGATCAGATCACCGAAGCGCGTCTCCTGCGCACGCCGCGCGCGCTCCACCAGCGATTGGGCCGGCTTGCTCGGCGACGACGGGAAGATGTGCTTGAAGTTCCACGACCGGTCGGCGTGCCGCCGGAGGTTCACGAACGGGCGCACCACCTCCAGGTACGAGATGCGCAGCCGCTTGTCCACCACATCGCGCGGGTCGAAGCGCAGGCTCACCGGTCCGGTCGCCACGAAGAGCGAATCCTCCTCGTCACGCAGCTCCAGCGAGTCGATCTCGATTCCGGTGAAGAGATTGCCGCCGATCGTCCCGACGTACAGGGAGCCCCGCTTGCCGAGCGATGACTTCAGCCGCGCCATCACGTAGTCGCGCACACGCTCCCGCCCGAACGGCGTCTGGGTGATGGCGACTACCATCGCCACCACCACGAGGCCCAGGAAGAGGATGATGCTCGCGCTCATTATCGCGACGAGGCGGCGGCGGGACACTAAAACGCCTGTCCGATGCTGAAGTTGAAGGTCAGCTTGTTGAAGAACGAGCCGCCATGCTTCGGTTCGAAGGTCGCGGGGCACCGCCCCGTGACGGCCGAGCTCCCGCCGTTATCAGACTCCTCCTGCGAGATCACGCAGCGTAGCGCCTTGTCGGCCCCCACGAAGTACACCGCACCGCTCGATAACGGGTAGGGGTTGTACGCCAGGTCGACTCTGAAAGGTCCGACCGGAGAGTTTACGCGAAGTCCGACTCCAGGTGTCACCCGAACGTCCGAGAGGGATACGCCTCGGTCAGCCTGGCCTCCGTCCCGTGAAATGCTTCTGTTCCACACTATCCCGGCGTCGACGAACGCCGCGAACTGAAAGGCGTCGCCGAGAAAGGGGGGCCGGACCCGCCACTCCAGATTACCGACCACGAGCGTGTTTCCCCCCGTGGGCGAGAACTGGCGGATTGGAATGCCGCTCGAATCGGCCACCGTGTTGCCGAGACTATCCACGTGCGTGTCAGCCTGGTCGACGATGTACACCACTGGTCCGAGCAGATTCTGGCTGTAGCCGCGCACCGAATTGGGGCCGCCGGCATAGAGTCGCTGCTGTGGCGGCACGAAGCTGGTGGCGCCGGCGAAGGAGAATCCTTCCAGCACGGTGGCCGCCTCTAGTCGCGCCGCGATCACGGAGCGCGGAGTTACCTGATGGTAGATGGACGCTTCGGCGAGCACGCGGTTGAAGAACGAGCCGCCGCCGGTGTCCACCGACGTGAACCCGGTACGCAGCTCGAAGTGCAGCTGCGAGCCACGCGACGGGTCGAGGATGTTGTTCGTCCTGTCGCGCAGCAACACCGCGCTGAACAGCTGGAGGCTGCTGTTCTGCTGCAGCCGGTCGATGTCCGCCACGCTGCAGCGATTGAAGAGCTGGCAGAACACCGCCTGCCCTGCCTCGGTGCGGCCGTACTCCACCTGGTAGCCCAGTGTGAGCGGGAGGCCTGGACGGGTGATGCGCGGGCTCAGGTCGCGCGTTATCTGCGCAGCGCCACCGATGGGAGTGGTGCGGATGTAGGTGCGATACTCCGACGCTCGCTCGCTGAAGATGGTGAGCGAGGGGATGTTGCGCGGTCCGAAGAGCGCCGGGAGCCTCAGCGTGGCGCTGGTGAAGTAGTTGAGTCGGCTGCTGAACGGATCGTCACGCACGTTTCCCGTGCATAGCCCGATGTGCGAGAGACGCGCATCGAGATCCAGCCGGCGGGCGGAGCCGAGGAAGTTGCGATCGGTGAAGCGCGCCTGCGCACGCGCACAGTCGAGCGTGGCCCATCCCGCGCCCACGCGCATGGAGTTCATGCGCGATTCGCCCAGCCGAACGAGCACGGCGAGCGACGTGTCGCTGGTCTGCAGGCTGTCGGGGAGGAGATCCACGTTCACACGGCGATAGGTCCCCAGCGCGTAGAGGTCGCGCTGCGTCCTGAGCAGCTCGTTCTGCCTGTAGAGATCCCCCTCGTGAAACGAGAGCAGCTTGCGGACCGTGTTGCTGTCTATCGAGGGCGCCTCGCCGTCGTCGAGCGCGCTCAGATCGAAGTCCACCTGGCCGATGTGCGCTACAGGTCCCGTTATGAAGGTGAGCTGGATCGAGGCGAGATCGCTCGCATTGTCCACCGTGATGTCGCGGAGGGGCTGCACCGCGTGGGCGTACCCCAGGTTCTGCAGCCAGTCCACCGTGGTGTCAATCGCGGTCTGCAACTGGAGCTTGTTGTACACCCCGCCGCGCAGCGCGAAGAGCCGCCGCTCGAGGAGCGAGCGCGGACGCGGCTCCACGGAATCGAGGCCGGCCACGACGAGCGAATCGATGATCACCGGCGGCCCTTCGTCCACGTTGAACCCGACTTTCACGGCGCTCTTGCTCACGGGCGTGACCTCGGTCTCCACCGTGGTCTTGTAGTAACCGCGCTGCCGGTAGAAGAGCCGGAGTCTCACCGCATCGCGCTGGAGCTCGAGCGAATCGAGGCAGTGGCGCGCGCCGAGCGGGATCCCGAGCACGCGGCGCGCCCAGCTCGACGGAGTGGTGACTATCGCGTTTCCAAGCTCGCTGTCGCGAAAGTGGCTGTTTCCCGTGAAGTCTACGCCGTTGATCTCCAGATCGCCGGAATCGCACGCGAGCGCCTGCGCTCGCGCGGTACCTGCTATCATGGTGAGCGCGAGCGCAAGGAAGAGCCGACGAATCACGCGCGGTGGGGAGAGTTGGGGCGCGCGTCGCGATCGTGCAGCGATCCGCGCCGCGAATCCTCGGCGGCGAGCGGAGTACGCTGCTCGATGAGGCGCGCCAGATAGAACACCGCCAGCCCCACGCCGGCGCCGATGGCCGCGGGCACGAGGAGCTCGCCAGCCGTGAGGTCGCGGCGATAGTAGTAGCGCGACCCGATGCGGCCGCCCTCGTCGTGCGCCCGCGCCATCAGACCGCCTGTACGAGGATGGTGCCCGGCCCGCGCTGCTTCGCCCGGCGCTTCATCTCCGCGGCGAGAGAGCCGATGTGGCTCACCGAGATCCAGCGGTCGGGCTCTACACGGAGCACTGCAGCGGAGAGGCGCGCGATGGGGAACTCCCGCGCACGACCCTCTCTGTCGATCCCCATGAAGTGCCCACGTCGCACGGCCTCCTCGCCCACCGCACGCACGGCGACGTCCACGAAGCGCTCGGCGCACTCGCGCGCCAGCGCCTCGGCATCGGTATTGGAGGTCACCACGATGAAGTCGTCGCCACCAATGTGGCCGACGAAGTCGTCCTGGCTACCGATGCGCTCGACCGCCGCACGGATGGCCTGTCCCATGTCACGGATCACCATGTCGGCGATGCTGAAGCCGAAGGTGTCGGCGAAGGGCTTGAAGTTGTCGAGATCGATGTAGCAGATCGAGAACGGCGCGTGCAGTGCCGCCCGCCGCGCGATCTCGTCTTCGATGGCCTGGCCGCCGGGGAGGCCGCTGGTGGGGTTGCGATCGCCCTCGCGCCGAGTCAGTCTCAGCAGAGCTATAATGCGAGCGCGAAGCTCTCGCGGGTCGAATGGTTTTGCCAGGTAGTCATCGGCGCCGGCCTCGAAGGCGGCGACCTTGTGCTCCACGCCGCCTCGCGCAGTGAGCATGAGCACTGGAATCCGCGCGGTGAAAGGGTTGAGCTTCACCGACCGACACACATCTATACCCGACATACCGGGCATGATGAGATCGAGCACGAGGATGTCGGGCTCCCGTTCCTGGATCGAGGCGAGGGCTGAAAGCCCGTCCGGGGCCAGGCTAACCTCATGCCCAGCCGACCCGAGGACTTCGCGCAGCATCAGGCGCATATCCTCGTGATCGTCGACACAGAGGACGTAACTCACGATTGACGCTTCACTTGGGGCCCGGTAAGTTCACCCGTTCCGTGCACCCTGTCAACATTGTTGTTCGGGGCAGCGCGGCCACTCCGCGCTCCACTCC
>DASSNL010000126.1:0-4971 GCA_035688075.1 Gemmatimonadaceae bacterium | reverse complement strand
GTACCCGCTGGCGCGGCGCAGACGCTGGACGCTGGAACCCAGCTTCCGGTCCGCCTCCTCGATCCGGTGTCGAGCCGCCCCGCAATGCTCGGCCGCGAGGTGCGCGCTCTCGTCATAGCCCCGGTGCCGAGTGACACGTCGCCACTGGTGACGCCAGGGATGGTAGTGCGCGGCACGATCACCGAAGCCGGTCAGGAGCGTCACCACAAGCGGCGTCGCTTCGTCGCCGTCGAGTTCACCGCGCTCCAGACCTCACCGGGTCACGAGACTCCGATATCGGCGCTCGTGAGCTCGGTCGACAATGCGGCTGAGCGCGTCGACACCACCGGGCGCATCCTCGGCCTCCCCGATCCTTCGCTCGTGCGATCCAAAGCGGACTGGGCGCTCCTCGTACTCGGCACGGTGCAGCCGGCAGCTGCCGCCACTCTCTTCGCTGCCGACCGCGGAGAGATGCACGAGCGACACCGCACGATCGACTTCCGTCCCGGCGTCGAGATGCAGCTCCGACTCACGGCCAGCGTGCCGCTCCCCCATCCGCCAGCGTGGAAGGAGCCCCCGGAGCTCGCTAGCGCGGAGCGCATGGACTCGCTGCTCCGGACTCTCCCTCCGCGCACCTATGCATTCGGGGGGAAGAAGCCAGCTGACCTCATCAACCTGGTGCTCATCGGGAGCGACACGGTGGTGCGCGCAGCGTTCCGGGCGGCGGGTTGGGAGCTCGCCGAGCGGCTCGACGTCAGGACAGGCTTCGCCACCTTCGTGGACATGGCGAGAGTACGCGGCTACGAGCACCAGCCCGTATCGCAATTGCTGCTCGATGGGCGGCCGCCCGACCTGGTTTACCAGAAGCTCACCGACACCTTCGCCAAGCGCCATCACATCCGCGTCTGGCGCTCGGACGCGAAGTGGAAAGGACGTCCCGTATTCGTAGCGGCGGCGACGCACGACGTGGGAATAGAGTTCCTCAAAAAGCAGCACACCTTCACGCACCGCGTGGACCCGCGGATAGATCTGGAGCGCGATAAGGTCGTCGACGACTTCATCACGGCCGGAACGATCGAGGCGCTCTCCTTCCCACGGCGCTCACCCATCGCTGGCGTGACGGTGAACCGCGAGAGGAATCCGCTCGTCACCGATTGGCGGGTGGCGGTCGCATCGCTCCGCGCGTCGAAGCGAGCGGTGACGGAGATCCCGCCACCTTTTGACAGCGACGTGCCATAGCGCTCGTACGGCGCGCTGACTCATCAGGTGGTGGCGTCGGGCTCCCTGCCGGAATGGGCGAGTGGCGTAGCCGCGTGCCGATGCTCGCCTCGCTGGGCGTCAGCTCCGTTCAGGTGAATCCACGAATATCGTCTCGGCGGCGAGGTGCTCGAAGCAGAGGTTGACCGCACGCGGCAGCGCGCGCGTGCGGTGGACCGTGCCCGCCGGGATAGTCACCATGTCCCAAGGCCCGAGCTCCAGCGTCGAACCATCCGCGAGATCGATCGCGAGCTTCCCGTCGACGACCACGAACAGCTCGTCGGAGTCCGGGTGCAGGTGCCACCGGTAGTCCCCCTCGAACGCCGACAGCCGCAGGCAGCTCTCGTTGACGCGGTTGATCACGACGTTACTGTACGCAGCCGTGCTCGCTGCGCCCTGGGCGGCAAGGTTGGTGACGGCGAGCTGGGGGAACAGGACTGGCTCAGTGGACATGGATCTGCGGGAGTGAGCGGGACACGCTCGTTCAACGGAGATGCTATCGTTCGGCTAACGAAAAGCTAAGCGACAGAATGATCGACTACGACCTCGAGGTGCAGCGCCTCAACGACCTCTTACGACGCGCTTACGGAATTCGCTCGTCGGACCAGGTGCTCGACATCGGTTGCGGGGCCGGGCAGACCACGCGCGAGGCGGCGCGACTCGCTACGGCGGGCGCGGTACTCGGGATAGACAGATCGCAGGCGATGATCGAGCGCGCCCGCTCACTCGCTGATGCGGAGGGGCTCCCGAACATCGAACATGAGTGTGCGGACGTCGAGCAGTATGCGCTGCCTCGCGACCGCTTCGACGTTGCGATCAGCAGATTCGGCACGATGTTCTTCGACCATCCGGTCGCTGCGTTCTCGAACATACGAGGCGCCCTGCGTCCGAACGGGCGTCTCGTGATGATGGTGTGGCAGCGGCACGATCTCAACGAGTGGGCCACGTCCATCGAACGCGCGCTCGAGCCCGACGCGCCGGGGGTCGCCCTCTCCCCTACCGCGCAGCAACCCTTCTCGCTGGGCGACCCGAACGCCGTACGGCGCATCCTCGGTTCCGCCGGCTTCGCCGCTCCGACGTTCGACGATGTGCATGAAGCCGTGTACTACGGTCCCGACGTCGATGCCGCGTCCGAGTTCGTCGCCGGATTCGCGATCGTGCAGGAGACGGTCGCACGCCTCGACGCCCACCAGCGCGAGCGCACGATGGATCGCCTTCGCCAGCTGATGGCCGCGCACCGGCGGGCCGACGGCGTGTGGCTCGACTCACGCGCCTGGATCGTGACCGCCGGGACGGCGGCGTCAGGTCTGGAATCGTGAATCGATACGGCCGCTACGCAGGCTTATCCAACATCGTCATTCCCGCGAAAGCGGGAATCCATGTTGACCGACCAGAACATGGGTCCCCCCTTGCGCGGGGATGACATGGCGCACGGTTTCAGACCTGACCCCGCTTCTTGTCGCCCTCGTGCATTGTATCCATTATACAGCGTGACCCCCATCAAACTCCTCCTCGCCTCCGCGGCCCTCTCCCTCGCTGCCGCGCTCTCCCCCATGCCTTCCGCAGCCCAGCAGCAGCACATCTACTGGGGCGACTCCGTTCCCGCCGGATGGAACGGCCAGTGGCCCAAGGAGCTCCGCACCTACGCCGAGCAGAGCGACTTCACCCGCACCATGACCACGGCGCAGCTCCACGAGTACATCAATACTCTCAGGTGGAAGAGCGACCGGATGCACGTGGTCAGCATGTTCACGAGCCCACTCGGCAAGGTCGCGCCGGCCATGGTGCTCTCGAACCCGCGCGTCACCTCGCCGGAAGAAGCGCGCGCCTCGGGTAAGAACGTCGTCTTCCTCCTCGGTAACATCCACCCACCCGAGCCCGAGGCCGCGGAAGCGCTGCTACTCGTAGCGCGCGAGCTGCTACTGGGGAAATCGCAGTCGCTGCTCGACAATCAGATCGTCATCATCGCGCCGATCTACAATGTGGACGGGACCGACGCGATCTCCACGAACGACGGCTCGCTCGGCAGCGTCACGCCGGTGATCCAGGGCCAGCGCGAGAATTCGCAGGGGCTGGACCTGAACCGCGACGGGGTGAAGCTCGTCACCGTCGAGGCGAACGGGCTGTACCACACGCTCAACGAGTGGGACCCGATCCTGCTGCTCGACGGTCACCTCATGAGCCGTGTCAATCACGGCTACGCGAACACCTACGGCTCGGTCACGGTACCGGCGGCGAATCCCGATCTACGAATGTACCTGGACGACACCATCTTCCCCGTCGTCCGCGACATGGTGCGAGAGCAGTTCGGGCTGGAGGTTTTCACCCACGCGCTCTTCGGAGATGAGTGGCCGCCCAAGGCGTGGAGCCACGACCTCGCGGCGTGGACGGTCGACGCCAAGTTCCTGGTGAACGACTTCGGTCTCCGCAATCGCTTCGCCATCATCACCGAGACGCCGGGGCAGCCGACCTTCGAGCGGCGCGTGTACGCGCAGTACGCGTACATCATGGCGCTGCTCGAGTACACCAACGCGCACGCCGCCGAGATGCGCACGGCGGTCGCGAAAGCCGATTCAGAGACGGTGCAGAACGTGCTCGACCGCGCCGAGTCGGGCACGCTCATGAACTACCTGGACGGCGAGTACCACTCGCGCGGCAAGGTTCCCATCCTGGCCTACCGCACGAACGAGCCGGAGTATCTGCCGGGGACGAGCGTGCTCGGCACGAAGCCGGGCACGGCGAGCGGCAAGCCGGAGACGGTGATGATGGAGGATCTGACGCTGCCGGTCGGTACGCGGCAGGCGTCGGTGCCACGCGCCTACATCCTCCCCGCGTCGATGGCGGACATAGCCGCCAAGCTCCGCGCGCACAACATCAAGGTGCACACGCTCGACAAGCCGATGCGAGTGGAGGGCGAGGCGTTCATCATTTCGAAGGTCGGCCACGCGCGCCGCCGCGGCTACGACATGACGACGCTCGAGGGCGACTTCACTCGCGAGCAGGTGCGCGAGTTCCCCGCGGGCAGCTTCTTCGTCGACATGGCGCAGCCGATGGCCAACGCCGCCTTCTATTATCTCGAGCCGCAGGCGCGCGACGGGTTCGTCGGCTGGGGCGTGCTCGACGACCGGCTCCACCCGGGCGAGTATCCAATCTTCAAGTTCAGACGCGAAGCCAGGTGAAAGCGACAACCACCCAACCGTCATCCCCGCGAAAGCGGGGACCCATGTTACACAACCGAACATGGGTCCCCGCTTTCGCGGGGATGACGGTGTCGGGTACGACCGGCCGCCGGCTGTATCGATTCACGATTCCAGACCTGACCCCGCGGATACTCATCGCCGCCGCAGCGCTCGTCCTGGCCGCGGCGGTTCCCGTGCACGCGCAGGGCAACCGGACGCAGAGCGGCCAGACGCCGCTCGCCCAGGCGCTGAACGCCCTCCCCCTCCGCAACATCGGTCCGTTCCGTCAGAGCGCGTGGGTCACGAGCATCGCGGTGCCCAGGGCGCCGCTCCACGCGCACCTCTACACGATCTGGGTCGGGACGCGGAGCGGCGGTGTGTGGAAGACCACCAACGGCGGCGTCACCTGGGATCCGGTGTTCGACAGCGTCGGCGTCCCCTCGATCGGCGCCGTCGCGGTGGCGCCGAGCGACGGCAACATCGTGTGGGTGGGCACCGGCGAGCAGGCCAACGCGCGCAGCTCCTACTCGGGGAAGGGCGTCTACAAGACGACCGA
>DASSNL010000123.1:0-2678 GCA_035688075.1 Gemmatimonadaceae bacterium | reverse complement strand
CTCTCGGCGTGCGGGAGGATGTGGCAGTGGAAGGCCCAGGTGCCGGGGTTCGTGCAGTTGACGATCACATCCCAGCGCTCGCCCGGGGCGATGTTGAGAGTGTCGCACTTCCACGGCTGCGGCTGCGGCCAGCCGTCCTTGTCGATCACGGTCATGTGCATCCCGTGCAGATGCATCGGGTGGATCATCATCCCTTCGTTCATGTAGCGGATGCGCACCCGCTGGCCGAGCTTCGCCTTGATCGGCTCCGTGGCGGGGAAGCCCTTCCCGTTGAGCGTGTAGCCGTGGTAGCCGTCGTTGAGGATCATGACGTAGTCCACATCCGCCTGCTCGACGGCGCGCTTGCGCTTCGGCTCGACGATGAACGCGCCGAGGAGTCCCATCCCCACCTGCTTCGCCGAGTTGTGATGCGAGTGGTACATGTGCGAGCCCGAGTTCGGCACGACGAACTCGTACGCGTACGTGTCGCCCGGCTTGATCGGCTGCTGCGTGATGAACGGAACGCCGTCCTGGTCGATCGGCACCTCGAGCCCGTGGAAGTGGATCGAGGTGCTCTCGGCGAGCTCGTTCTTCAGGACGACGCGGACGCGGTCGCCCTCGCGCACGCGGATCTGCGGGCCGGGTACCTGGTCGTTGTACGCCCACGCCTTCACCGTCTTCCCGGGCTCCGTCTCCCAGTCGATCTCGCGCGCGGTGAGCTCGTAGACCTTCACACCCTTCTCGATGTGCGGAGTGAGGAGCTGATTCCCCTTTCCCCTGGTGGGCGCGGGGAAGGCCTTGATTCCCTTCTCGTGCATCGCGTCCATCTCGTCGGCCTTGGCACGGAGCTGGTCGAGAGTGGGTGGTGCGGGCGCGGCGGGAGTTGCGGGGGTGGCCGCGCTCGGGCCGTGGTCGGGCATCGTTCCGCCCGATGCATTGCCCTGCTGCGGCGGCGATGCCGCCTTCACCTTGCCACACGCGGCCAGCGCGCCGGCTGCCACCGTGGATATCGCTGCGTTACGGAGGAAAGCGCGGCGGCTCTCTGACACGGCCAGCTTTTCTTCGAGCTTCTCGAGGAGATTCGCGTTATCGGACATGGGGTTGCTCATCACCTTGGGGTCTGCTGTCGTGCTACGTGTACCAAGGTAGAGTCCGAAGGACCGCGAATCTGTCGGGCGGTGGAGGATTCGTGGTAGGGGAAAGCCTGAGACAACGTAGTCAGGTCTGGAATGGTGAATCGATACGAGTGGCGGCTGGCTCTACCCAACATCGTCATCCCCGCGCAAGCGGGGATGACGTGGAATACGACTCCAGACCTCACCCCGCCTCTTTCTGATCCGCAGGCGGCGTGGCATCATCAACCCGAGGACCCGGCGTCGCCCACTCCAGACGAGGAGATGCTCATGCCGACGGAAGACGCGAACCGCATCCCGCACCCCGGTGTGAACTTTCCGCCCCCGTTCCTTTTCGTGGGCGGCTTTCTGGTCGGCTGGCTCCTGCATCGTGTAGTCCCGTTGCGCGTCCCGGCATCGGAGAGCGATGCGATGAACACAGCCGGATGGATTCTCATCATCGCGAGCCTCGCGCTCCTGATCTGGGCGCAGGTTACGTTCCGCCGTCATCGCACGACCATCATCCCCAACCGGCCGGCGTCGACCATGGTAACCGACGGCCCGTACGCGCACACGCGCAACCCGATGTACGTGTCGCTCACCACGCTCTACCTGGGACTCGCGCTCCTCACCGGGATGCTCTGGACGATCATCATCCTGCCGATCGTGCTGATCCTCCTCACCGTGCTCGTCATCAGGCGGGAAGAGCGTTATCTGGACAGCGCCTTCGGCGCGGACTACGCGGAGTTCAGGAAGAGGGTACGGCGGTGGGTGTGAGGTCTGGGTGCGCGCCACTATCAAACGAACGAGACGCTCGGATGCGTGACTCTCCCATGCCGTGGAGCGGCGGCTTTACCGCTCTCACGCTGCCGATCGCAGTGATCGGCCTTCTCGTATTGGCTTCGGCGTCTGTCGCTGCGAGTCGCGATGGAAGCGGGATACTCGGCGACACTATTCGAGAACGCCCTGCACGCGTCGTTATCGACAGCTCCAGCGCCTCCTGGCGCGACTCCGTTCGCGCCTTCGCCGAGGCCCACCTCCAGCACACCGCATGGGGCCCGGCGCACGCGCGGCGCGACTACGAGATGACGCTCACCCTCGCTCGCGCCGAGGGGATCACTGTCGACGATGACGCGCTCTACGCCGCCGCGTACCTGCACGACATGGGCGGCCTTCCGCCGTACGCGAAGCAGGGCGTCGATCACGGTGACCGCTCGGCGCAGCTCGTGGACAGCGTGCTGCGCGGGACGGGTTTCCCGATGGAGAAGATCGAGCTGGTGAAGGAGATCGTGGATCACCACCAGTACTACCGGCCGCCCGATACGCTCGCGGTGGCGATCCTCTTTCGCGATGCCGACATCCTCGACTTCCTCGGCGCGATCGACATAGCGCGCATCATCTCACTCACCACGCGCGAGCGCATCGCGCCCGACCTGCCGAGCGCCATCGAAGTCATCCGCAAGCAGATGACCGACATGCCCGCGCGCCTGCAGACGGAGGCAGCGAAGCGCGAGGGCGAGCGACGCGTGGAGGAGATGCGGCGCTTCCTCGACGCGCTCGCGCGCGAAACGACGGGGTCAGGTCTTT
>DASSNL010000079.1:0-12512 GCA_035688075.1 Gemmatimonadaceae bacterium | reverse complement strand
GGGATGACGGCTTTAGATCGCGGGGATGACGGCTTTAGATCGCGGGGATGACGGCTTTAGATCGCGGGGATGACGGCTTTAGATCGCGCGGATGACGGCTTCTTACTTACAGCCCTCACTCCCGAGGCAGTTCACTGCTTTCTGCTTTCTGCTGTCTCTCGATTACCTCCCCGTCCCCGTGGTATCACGCATCGTCGTGTCGGGGAGAGTCGTCGTGGTATCCATCTGGTTCGTGGTGGTGTCCGTCGGATGCATCGGGTTCATCGGATTCATCGTGCTGTCCGACGGGCTGGTAGTAGTGTCGGGTGGATAAGCGCTCGTGTCGCGGGGAGTCGTGGTATCCATCGTCGACGTCGTATCAATCGTCCTGCTTGTATCCACCGTCGTGGTCGTGGTGGAATCCACCACCGTGGTATCCGTCACCATGCTGCTGTCCACGGAACGCGTGGTGTCCATGGTCGGCGTGGTGGTCGTATCCGTCGGGTACGTGGTGGGGCTGGTCGCCGTGTCCCTGTAGCTGCTGGTATCCGGCATCGTGGTGGTATCCATCATCGTACTGGTGTCCGGAACCGTAGTCGTATCCGGGAGCGTCGTAGTATCCGTCGGATACGCCGTGGTCGTATCGCCGCGGCTCGTCGCTCCGCCGCTCGGCGGAGCGGTGAAGCTCAGACCGAGCGCGCTCAAAACGTCGTCGAGCTGGTCGCTCTGGATTCCTTTCTGGTCGCGCACGCACGCTATCCCTTCGCGAGTCTGGGGACCGATCACGCCATCCACCGGGCCGGCGTGGCATCCGGAGTCGTTGATCGCCTGCTGCAGCTCCTTCACCTGATCGGTGCTCAGCCCCATGTTACGCCCGCTCACGGCGCCGCTGGGCGGAGTGTATAGTCCTCCGTGCGATTCCACCGTAGTGGTGCTCGTGTCGGTGCGCGTGGTGTCGGTGTGGAATCTGCTCGTGTCGGAGGTGTCCGAGGTCATCGTGGTGTCAGGCCGATACATCGTGGTATCGGTGCTGTTCGTCATCGACGTGTCGGTACGGGCCGTATCCATCATCATCGTGTCGGCACGGGTAGTATCCATCATCGTCGTGTCCGACTGATTCATCATCGACGTATCCGACCGCGTCGTGTCCCTCTGAGTGGTATCGGTCGTGTCGGAGCTCAGCGCGCCGTTGAACTGCTGTACGTTACCGGTGTCCGGCTGCTGACTGCTCGACTGTGCCGAAGCGAGCGACGGCGTCATTACGATCGCCGCGATCGCTATGAGCTTGTTGATCATTTATGCCTCCTGCACTTGTGCATTCATCTCATATCGCCGTCGAGCTCTCTCGGCGGATCACCATAGAGGGGCAATCTCCAGACCGCGGGGGGGCGCTTCGGTCAAGCGTGATGACGCAGGCAGGGCAGGATGCAGAGAGCGCCGGTCTCGTTTCCGAGACCGGCGCTCTCTGCCTGCGAATCAGGTGATGCGCTTTACTTGATCAATGCGATCCCGATCACGATTCCGACGGCCACCGCCGCAGCTGCGGCAGTGATCGCCACCATTGGACTTACCGTGAGCGGGCGCTCGTACCACGCGGTGGTACGGGGCGTCGCCTCGGGGAGCGATTCCATTATCTGCTGATAGACGTGCGCGGGCGTCTTCATATCGCGCCGCACTTCGACCTCCTTCTCGATGCGGAGCCAGAAGTCCACATCGCGCGCGGTATCGGCGCCGCGGACGGCGCTCTCCGGTACATCACCGTCTAGCCAGGCGTTGATGGAAGCCGCGGTCTGTCCCTCGATAGGCACTTCGCGGTCGGCAGGCGGTCGCGCGGCGGGCGCCGAACGCCGCGCAGGCGGCGGCGCGCTCGAAGTGCGCTCCATGGGGTCTGTATTGTCTAGCATCAGGCGTATTTATCCTCGAGTAGAGTCTGGAGCGCTTCCCGCGCTCGGTGGACGCGCATTTTGAGTGCCCCGACCGTCGTACCCAAAAGCACCGCCATCTCCTCGTAAGCGCGCCCCTCGACGTGCTTCATCACGAACGCTTCACGCAGTGACGGCGCGAGCGACGCGAGGGCGCGGTCCAGGTCGGAGCGGAGCTCCGTCCTGTCGAGATCTTCATCAGGCGTTGCGAAGGATGACGGCTGGTCATCTTCATCGTAGCTCAGGTGCGTCCGGCGAATGTTCTTCAGCCAGTCCTTGCACCCGTTCGCGACGATTCGGAAGATCCATGCGTCAAAGCGCCCGTGCACCTCGCCAAGATGCTGGTATGCTTTGATGAAGGAAGCTTGCAGGATGTCTTCGGCGACATCCGGGCTCCCCGTCATTCCCAGCGCGTGTCTGTAGAGGGCATCGCTGTAGCGACGGATGAGAAGTCCGAAGCTGTTGCGATCGCCCTTCAACACACGCGCGATCACTTCGTGATCCGCTTCCTGCGAATCGACCGTTTGCGGCGTCGTCACCGTGGTGTTCACGCCGCTAGTGTAACGCTTTGTTTGCCGTCTGCCTAGGCCCGCCGGGGCCGAGAGCGGCTGTACGAGGGTGGCCATGCTGGAGGGACGACGGGGCGAGGGGGGAGGTAACGGGGGGGGAAAGCAGAAGGCAGAAAGCAGAAAGCAGGAAGGGCTAGAGGGTTCAGAACTACAGGGTTCAGGGTTCAGGTACTACCTCGGGGTCGAGATCCCGACCGCCGGGCAGTTCCTGAACCCTGAACCCTGTAGTTCTGAACCCTTGCAGTTCACTGCTCTCTGCTTTCTGCTCTCTGCTTTCTCCCAACACTCCCCCTCCTCAGCTCCGCGTAATAGAGGATTTCCCTCAACTCCCCCTCCCGATACCGGCGGCGGGAGTGGTCGGCGTCGGCACGGTAGCGGCGGTAGGTATGGGCGAAGCGGCGGACGTGATGGTCCAGTGAGTAGCGCGCGAGGATGGAGCGCATCGCATCCTCGGGGAGGAGGCCCTCGCTGTTGTAGCTCACGAGAATGTGGCGGGCGCGCGTGGCTTCCAGAAGCTCGGCGAGCGCGCCCTCCACCTTCCGGGCGGAGCACCAGTCGCTTCGCTGGTCGCGCTGAGCCAGGAGGCCGGTCTTGCCGGCGATGGCCGGAGTGTCCTCGAACCATCCGCGCGCTATGATCTCGGGGACGTGATAGTACCCGGCGTACTGGCGGGAATTGTAGGGCGGGTCCACGTACAGGAGGTCCACAGGGCCGAGTGTGGCCGCAACTCTGGCGGCGTCGGCCTGGTGCGCCTGGGCGCCACGCGGGCCGCGAACCGGGGAGAGCGGAGCGAGCGTCAGCGGCCGGAGCGCATTGGGCTGCCAACTCTTTATGTACGCGGCGTACACGCCGGCGGTGTTGGCCACACGGTCGGCGGCCTCGATGAGAGCGGCGAGGAGGATGAAGAACTCGTCGTCTCCGATCAGCCCTTCGGCGCGCCACTCGTGGAGACGTCTGCGTACGGCGTCGATGCGGCCGGCGTTCTCCTCGGTGAAGTACATCCGGCCGCCGCGGGGAGAGTAGTGCCGCGTCATGAAGCCCTCCTCCGGCTCGATCCACGACGACAGGTACTCGGCGATCGCAGCGAGCGCGGGGCCGGGTTCCGAGGCGGCGCCCGCGCGCTCGGTTCGCGCGAGGCGCTTCGCGAGCGCATCGCGGAAGCGCGTGGAGCGGAGCGTCGCTCGCACGTCGCTTACCCCCGAGCGTAGATCGGCGAAGCTCGGGCTCCGCTGCGTCACCACGTAGGCGCGCTGGAACACGTACGAGTAGGTCATGATGTCGCTCGACGCCACACGCCACCCCAGCGCCTTGAAGGCGCGCCCCACCGAGGCCGTGCCGGAAAAGGCGTCGTGCATACTGCCGCCGGTGAGCCCCACCGACTCGGCCGCGCGCTGGATGAAGCCGAGCAAGCGGGTCTTGTTGCCGATGTATCGCATGCTAGGCGGGGCCGGGGTCGCCAAAGACGCCCCACCCCAGCCGGCGGACCTCGGCGCCATGCTCGTCGAGCAGCGGCGGGGCGAAACGTACCTCCCCGGGGACGCTCGGCCCCACACCGGTGAGCGGCGAGGCCTCGACCTCGCGTAGCGTCTCGAGGACGCTCCTCACGACGCCCGCCGGGACGCCGGCCTCCGCGAGCCGCCCAAGCCAGTGCGCGGCGGGCGCCTCGCGCAATCGCTCGCTCAGCGCGAGTACCAGCTCCTCGCGGTGTTCGAGCCGGCCGGCGTTCGTCACCAGACGCTGGTCGACGGCCAGGTCGTCGAGTCCCAGAGCGAGCGCGCAGGCACGCCACTGCGCGTCGTTCCCGACCGCGATCACGATGGACCGGTCCGCTGCCTCGAAGAGCTCGTAGGGAACTAGGTTGGGGTGGGCATTCCCCCAGCGGGGAGCGTCGCGGCCGGTCACCAGCACGTTCTGAGCGACGTTCACAAGTGCAGCGGTCGCGCTCCGGGCGAGAGATGTCACCACATGGCGACCCCGACCGTCGCGGTAGCGCGCGGCCAGCGCGGCCAGTGTTGCCACCGCGGCATCCTTTCCGGCGACGACGTCGGCCAACGCTACCCCGACCTTCATCGGCACGCCGTCCGCCTCGCCCGTGATGGACATCCACCCACGCTCGGCCTGCACGACATAGTCGTAACCGGGGCGATCGCTCTCCGGACCGAAGCCCGTGATCGTGCACCAGACCAGCGCGGGCCGCTGCTCCAGAAACCGTGCGGGCGACAGGTCGTAACGCTCGAGCGTGCCGCGCTTGAAGTTGTCGACCGCTACATCGGCCTCCGCCAGCAGCGCGGCGATGAGCGCGCGGTCCTGGGCGCTGGAGAGGTCCACCGCCACGCTCTTTTTGTTGCGGTTGATGCTCAGGAAGTACGCGCTCTCGCCGCGATCATCGAACGGTGGCCCCCAGCCCCGGGTGTCGTCGCCGGTAGCCGTGCGTTCCAGTTTGATGATGTCGGCGCCAAGATCGCCGAGCAGCATGGTACAGAGGGGTCCGGCAAGGACACGTGTGAAGTCAACGACCCGCACTCCAGCAAGCGGTAAATGGCTTTGCTCTGTCGCCACTGTGGTGTTAAAATGTGAATAGAGTACCGATTTACTTTCGTGATCGCCGCAAGATGCGGGAAGTTGTATGCGACGCGAGCAGCCACGTCAGTCACTTGCGTAGCTGACGCAAAATCATATACTTACCGTCGCTGCTATCGGCTAGTGAGGGGATCCGGCACCGGCTCCCCCGCACTGCCATCCAATCATGCGCGGCCTTTCCTCGCCACGCTCTGGCCAGCACCTTCACTGCGCAAATGGAGCGCTCGCAAATGGCCGACAAGCCTCAGCCCGGAGACCCCAAAGCGAACGCCGAGTCTTCCACCACGCCTCCGGCGCCGCGGCGGACCCCCGGCCATCGCGGAGCTGACGCCCGCGATACCGTTGCGGAAATGGCCCTGCGTGCACAGGAAATCAGCCAGGAGGCGGGGAGCAAGATCGCCATGGCAATGAAAGACGTCATAAACGCAGCCGCTGGGGTGGCTGGCTTCGCGGTGGAAAGCGCGCGCGATCTGGTCCAGTACATGGTACGCCGCGGCCAGATGACCCAGGAAGAGGCCGACCGCGTGATCCGGGAGGCCGAAGAGGCACACCGCCAGCAGAAGAAGGTAGCCCGGGATACGGGTGCAACCCAGGCCGCGCCCGCCAAGAAGGCCGCCACGAAGAGCAGCCCCAAGAGCGCGCCAAAGGGAGCGAAGACGACCGCCAAAAAGAGCGGAACGGCCAAGAAGAAATCGACCAGCGGCTCGTCTTCCGCCCGCGCCAAGAGCACGAGCAAGACCCCGAAAAAGAAGCGCTGACGCTCGCCGCGCTCACCTCGAGCGCTGGAGTAGCCACTCGAGAAGCTTTCGCACGGCGGCCGGGTCCTCGATCGAGAACTCGGCCGCGGTCGCGATGTCCTCTCCGTGGGTGACGCGAACGGTGACCGCGCGGGCCGAGCGCGAGCGTAGCGCGCGAAAGGCATCCTCGTCGGTTCGGTCGTCGCCCACGAACAAAGTCGAGCCGCCACCCCCGGTCGCCGGGGCATCACCACCGTCCTCCTCGGCAGCGGGGTTCTCCTTCCCCGCCAGAGCTCCCAGCTCAGCGGCCAGGCGAAGGACCGCCGTCCCCTTGTCCACGCGGACATCCGGCCGAACCTCCACCACCATCTTCCCGCGGCTCACGCGCAGGCCGAGCGGTTCGGTAACGCGCTCCACGCTCTCGATGAGCCGGGGCACGACCTGCGAATCCGCCAGACGATAGTGGACGCTCAACGTCCACCCCTTGTCCTCCAGAAGCACACCGGGCACCGGCGCCACGAGCGGGGCGATGCGTCGCGCGGCACGCGCGATCGCCGATCGCCACGGCTCGAGCTCCGGCTGATCCATCTCGCCGCCGTCGGGCGAAACCGCCTCGAAGCCATGGTTGCCGATCACCCAGACGTTCGCGACACCCACCATCCGCCGCGCGTCGGCGGCCGCGCGCCCGGACACGAGCACCACGCGCACGTCCGGAAGCGCCGCGAGAGCGGCTACCACGCGGCGGGTCTCGGCGGGAACCGCCGCTTCCTCGGGGCGAGGAGCGATCGGCGCGAGAGTGCCGTCCACATCGAGCATGACGGCGAGCGGCCTTCCATCCAGACGTGCCGCAACCGCGTTGGGGACGGGGAAGAGCCCCTCGCTCACGCCGCGCCGCTCTCCTGGGGGCTGTGGGTGTGCGTGCGCGGCGGATGACGGATCGTACGTCCCGCGATTATCGCCTCGCTCCGCGAAAGAATCGCCACGAGCCAGTCGAAGATCGTGCGGCTGCGCAGCTGCGCGCGCATACGGTGCATCCGCACTCTTCGCTCCCCTTCGCTCATCTGGATCGCCCGTTTGATCCCCTCCACGAAGCCGTCGATGTTGAACGGATTTATCAGGACGGCTCCGTCGATCTCTTCCGCCGCGCCCGTGAAGCGACTGAGCACCAGCACGCCGCGCTCGTCCACCTGGCACGCCACGAACTCCTTCGCGACCAGATTCATCCCGTCCTGCAGCGATGACACGAGGCAGAGATCCGCAGCGCGGTACACGCCCGCCAGAACCTCCGTGCTCACGTTCTCGTGCACCAGCACTATC
The DNA here is from genome assembly GCA_035688075.1 of Gemmatimonadaceae bacterium. Classification (GTDB taxonomy): domain Bacteria; phylum Gemmatimonadota; class Gemmatimonadetes; order Gemmatimonadales; family Gemmatimonadaceae; genus JADGGM01. The sequence goes on along the minus strand of DASSNL010000079.1, from coordinate 5,408 downwards.
GGCGTCCACCCGGGAGTCCTGAAGGTCGCGTTGATCTCCATGACCGCGCGAACCATCTCCTCTTCCAGCGCGCTGTACGCCGCGATCTCCGAGCGCGATGGAGTGGCCACCAGGAGGAAGGTGAACTTCTCGCGCATGTCGGGGTGCAGCTCCCAGAGCTGACGCAGCGCGCGCAGGCGCTCGGGGATCCCCTTCGTGTAGTCCACGCGATCCACGCCCAAACCAAGCCGGCAGCCGTCGGTTGCGTAACGCGAGCGCAGCCGGTTGGCCAGCGCGGCGCTTCGCGGGTTGTGCGCCAGCCGCTCGAACTGATCCACGTCGATGCTGATCGGGAAGGTGGCGACTTCCACGTCGCGCCCGTCGAAGTGGATCGCCATCGTCTCCGCGTCGATCTCGGCCTCGGGGATGAACTCCGCCACGCAGCCCGCGAAGTTGAGCGCGTAGCGCTCGGTGTGGAACTCGAGTAGATCGTTCCCGAGCATCCCTCTCAGCAGCGACTCGGCGACCTCCGAGGGGAGGAGTCGGAGGATATCCGCTGGCGGGAAGGGGATGTGCCAGAACTGATGGATCAGGAGCGGCTCGGCCAGCTCGCGAATCATCGCGGGAGCGAGACCGAAGTGATAGTCCTGGATCCACACCACCGCCGGGTTCTCCGCGCGCGAGACCTCCGATGCGGCGGCTTCCGCGAACTTCTCGTTCACCGATTGGTAGGTGACCCACTGGTCGCCGCGGAAGCTGAAGTGTTGAACGAGCAGGTGGCAGAGGGGCCAGAGCGAGCTGTTCGCAAAGCCGAGGTAATACCCCTCGACCTCCTTCTCATCGAGGAAGACGCGACGGAGCGTGTAGTCCTCGGTTTCGGGCGGGATCTGTATCCGCCCTTCGGCGTCGGCTGTGTCTGCGTCAGCAGAGCCGGAGCCCCATGCTACCCATACGCCGTGCGTGGCTCGCATGGTGGGATCGAGCGCGGACACCAGCCCGCCCGCCGGCTGCCGCACCTCGATGGACCGCGCACCGCCAGCACCTTCGGCGTAGCGATGCTCATACGGCTCCCTGTTCGAGAGCATGATGAGCGTGCGGTCTTCGAGGTAGCGTGACAGGTCGGGCATGGTTCACCGCGATCTTGAGGGGCACTTCGTGTGCCCGATTGCCTGTTCGATATTGCCTCTCCGGACACCGGCTGGCAATCATGACACGTGACTCAGATTATCTTCCTTTCCCACCAGCCGGCCAGCAGAGCGATGCGCGAGTCCGAGATCTTTTCTCTCTTCATCGAACACCCTCTATCAAGCTAATCTTGCGCGAGCTAGTGACGCGCGCGCCGGTGCGCATCGATTTCGGCGGCGGCTGGACCGACGTGCCACCCTACACTACGGATCACGGCGGCTGCGTTTGCAGTGTCGCGATATCCCGTTATGCCAGAGTCGTTCTCCGCGGCAGGGTGGGGGGAGTGTGGACAGATGAAGATGGTATCAGAGATCGGGCCACGAGCGCCGCGAAGCTCACGACTACCGGACGCAAGAGTCTTGCGAGCGTAGCCCTGGCGCGTGCGGGACTGGACTCGGTGGAGCTCGAGTTGCGCAGCGACTTCCCCCGTGGCGCCGGCCTTGGTGGGTCGTCTGCGGCCGGCGTGGCGCTGCAGGCAGCGTTCGCGTCGTGGTGCGGCGAGCAAGTATCGCCCGGAGCGCTGGCCGAGCGAAGCCGGCGCACGGAAGTGGAAGGGTTGGGAGTGGCGGGAGGGAGTCAGGACCACTACGCCGCCGCGTTCGGCGGTGCGCTCGGTTTGCGCTTCACCGACCAGGTCTCCGTGGAGCGAATTGCGCTTCCACCAGCGGTGCGCGCCGCGCTCGAGGAGCGTTGCACGGTGGTCTACACCGGCGAGTCACGAATCTCGGGAGACACCATCAACGGCGTGATGAACGCCTACCGCACGGGAGACCCGGGCGTCACCGGTGCCCTCGCCGCGATCCGCGGCCTCGCCGAGCGCATGATAGAGGCGCTGAATCGAGGTGAAATCGATGAGCTCGCCGCACTGGTTGACGAGCATTGGTACCACCAGCGCGCGCTGCACCCTCGTATCACGACAGCGGGGATAGAGCGCGTGATGGAAGTGGCGCGCAGCGCGGGCGCCCTGGGCAGCAAGGCGCTCGGCGCTTCGGGCGGTGGAAGTGTGCTGGTGATCGCACGGGAAGGAACGAGCGCTCGCGTGCGCGACGCGGTCGCGACGGTGGGAGAGGTGCTGGATTTCCACGTCGACGAGACCGGAGCGACGGTGGAGGAGTCGCGTGATTGAGCCCGGCGATGCGGTCGCTCTCGCGCGAGAGCTGGTTCGCGTGGACTCACGCAATCCCTCGCTCGCCCCGGGAGGGCCTGGCGAGCGCGAGGTAGCGCGCGTGCTGTCGGAGATCCTCCGCGCCTGGGGACTGGAGGTGGAGGTGAGCGAAGCCGCACCCGGCCGACCCAACGTGGTGGCGCGCGTGGGAGACCGTGCGATCGGCGGGCGCTCGCTCATGTTCAACGGCCACCTCGACGTGGTCGGCGTCGAAGGGATGGTGCATCCTCCCTTCGAGGCGCTCGAGCGTGATGGCAGGATCTACGGCCGCGGTGCGGCGGACATGAAGGGTGGGGTCGCGGCGATGTGCGCTGCTGCCGCGCGTTGCGCTCTGTCGGGGATGGAGGGCGAGCTCCTGGTGACCGCCGTGGCGGACGAGGAGCAAGCGAGCCTCGGCACGCAGGCAGTGGTGGCGACCGGCGTACGAGCCGACGCGGCGATCGTCACCGAGCCCACGCGACTCGCCATCGCGCCCGCGCACCGCGGCTTCGCTTGGGTCACCGTAGAAGTGCACGGTCGCGCGGCGCACGGGAGTCGTTACGACATCGGAGTAGATGCCATCCGAAACGCCGGGCTGCTGCTGGCCGAGCTCGATGCGCTCGACGCAAACACGCTCCGCGAGCGCACGCACCCTCTGCTTGGGCATGCATCGCTGCACGCATCGCTCATCGAGGGTGGGACGGCCATGTCCGTCTACCCCGATCGCTGCACGCTCAGGCTGGAGCGCCGAACCGTGCCCGGCGAGAGTGCCGAACAGGTAGTCGAGGAAATCCGCGCCGCCTGCGAGCGGGTATCGCGTCGGAGGTCCGACTTCAGCGCGGATGTCGCTCTCGAGCTGGCACGCTCGCCAAGCGATGTGCCCGACGACGCCCCGATCGTGCGCGCGCTCGCCTCGGTCATCGAAGAGCACGGCCCGAGCGCGCGCATCGAAGGAATGAGCGCGTGGACCGATGCGGCAATCCTCAACGATGCCGGCATCCCGGCCATCTGCTTCGGGCCCGGTGACATCGCGCTCGCGCATGCCGCCGAAGAGTGGACGGAGAGCGCGGAGGTCGGGCTTGCCGCCGACACGCTCACCGATCTCGCGCTCCGCTGGTGCGCGGGCCGAAGCGAGGAACCGTGCAGCTGAGTCACGACGAGTACGAGGCGCTCGAGCGCGCGATCATAGATCGCCGCCGCCTGGCCATCTATCGTCGCGGCACCGAGTACGTGGTGGTGCCGGAGCGCCTCCGAATCTCGGAGGGACGGGAGAGCATCGATGCCACACACCCCACCACCGGTGACACGATGAGCTTCCGCATAGATGAGCTGGACGACATCCAGGTCATCGGTTAGGCGCCGCTCCTTACTATTATTGGACCATGAGCTCGCAGCAGACCCTCATCGCCATCTATGCGGACGAATCGTGTCTCGGGAACGGGCGCGCCAGCGACAACCCCGGCGGGGCCGGCGGCCTCATCGAGCTGCTGCACCCGCGCACCGGGGCGCTAACCCGCCGCGACTACTGGCTCTCCGAGCCCGCCACGACCAACAATCGCATGGCGCTCCGATCCGCCATCGAGGGGCTTCGCCTGATCTCGGCGAAGGGAGAGCGCTTCCTGGTGCAGTTCACCAGCGATTCGCGCTACCTCATTGACGGAATGACTTCGTGGGTGCACGATTGGGTTCGGCGCGACTGGCGCCGCAAGAGCGGACCGATCGAGAACCTGGAGCTCTGGCAGGAGCTGGTGGAAGCGGCGCGCCCCCATCGGATCGCGTGGCGGTGGGTGCGCGGCCACAACGGGCACCCGCAGAACGAATACGCAAACGAGCTGGCCACGCGTGCCGCGGCCGAGCAGAATAATTCCAGCGGAGCGGTCGTTTCGGGGTTCGAGGCATGGCTGGCGAAGGAGCGCGAGCGTGGTCGGCTCGCGCTGGCTCCCGATGCCCTTCCCGACCCCAACGCATTGCGGCCTGCGCGCTCGTTACCGCATGGTACGGCCGGACGTCCCTCATAGAGGTATCCATGAGGGAAATACGGTATGAGAAAGGTACTGTTATTCACGGCGATCGGAGTCGCCCTCGGCTACACGTGGGGGTGGCGTGATGCGCACACAAACGAGAACGACGTCGTCACGCGCATAGTCTCCAGCGTTGGCGGGAGCACGCGCGGCGAACTGAAGAACGACCCGGATCATCTGCTCGACAGCCTATCGAGGTGACAGTGCGCAAGGGCTACTCGACGGTCAGCATCCTCATCCCGTGTTACAACGAGGTTGCCACCATAGACCGCACGATCGATGCGGTGCTGGCGATCCGCGGCCGTCTGTCTGCCATGGGCCTGGCGATCCAGCTCGTTGCGGTGGATGATGCATCGAGCGACCAGACCTTCGATCGCCTCACGCTGCGCGCACGCGACCTGGATGGCTGCATGGTGGTGGCGCGTCACCCCGTGAACCGTGGGAAGGGATCCGCGATCCAGACTGCCCGCGCTCACGCCACGGGCGACATCGCGGTGATCCAGGACGCCGACCTCGAGTACGATCCCGAGGACATCCCCGCCGTCATCGCGCCCATCGTGGATGGCGTCGCCGACGCGGTAATGGGGAGCCGCTTCGCCGGAGGCGGCGCACACCGCGTGCTCTATTTCTGGCACTCGCTGGGCAACAAGTGGCTCACCATCATGTCGAACATGTTCACCAACCTGAACCTCACCGACATGGAAGTGGGCTACAAGGCGTTCACCATGCCCGCCTTCCGGTTGATGCACCTCACCAATCCGCGCTTCGGGATCGAGCCGGAGATAGTCGCGCGCCTCGCGCAGATGGGAGCGCGCGTGTACGAAGTGCCGATCAGCTACCATGGTCGCACCTACGCCGAAGGGAAGAAGATCACCTGGCGCGATGGCGTCGCCGCCTTCTTCCACATCGTGCGCGCGCGGCTCTCGGCTGGCGCGCAACCGCGCCTGGCCGCGGACGAGCAGCCAGCCACCCAGGCCGGACGTACCGCACAGGCCGTGAGCTGAGCCGCACGCCGGGCACCGCGCCCGGCGTGGCGTAGTGAGAGTCGGACCTTGCGCATCCGGTGCGCCCGAGCCCCA